>JAHJJI010000062.1 GCA_018823025.1 Gammaproteobacteria bacterium
GCACGAGGACATGAACGGCTCAGCCGTCAGCCTGGGCATACTGCTTGCCGCCACTCGCGACCATCTTCCTCTCAACATCGACTGCTGGCTGGCTCTGGCGCAGAACCACATCAGCCCCAAGGCTTACAAGCAGAACGATGTGGTGACCGCACTCAACGGCACCACCATAGAAATCATCCACACCGACGCTGAAGGGCGCATGGTGCTGGCCGACACCCTGACCCTGGCGGCGCGCGAGAAGCCCGATCTGATCGTCGATTTCGCTACCCTCACCGGCAGCATGGCAACCGCGCTGGGAGCGCGTTACAGCGGTATCTTTTCCAACCGTGAAAAATTTGTCGAACAGGCGGTTGCAGCAGGAAAAATTTCCGGCGAACGGGTCTGCGCCTTTCCGCTCGACGCGGACTACGAAGACGGACTGGAAAGCCAGATCGCCGACATCAAGCAGTGCTCCATGGAAGGCGAGGCCGACCATATCCTGGCGGCACGTTTCCTGATGCGTTTCATCGAGGATGCGCCGTGGCTGCACGTCGATCTTTCTGCCAGTAACTGCAAGGGTGGACTCGGCGCGGTGGCGTCCGATGTCAACGGGTTCGGCGTGGGCTGGGGGATGGCGCTGCTGCGGGGCTTGAAATAAGGGGTACTCTATAAAATTCGTCATACCGGGCTTGATCCTGAATCCAGATGATAGATTTGACTGGATTCCCGCCTTCGCGTGAATGACGACGATTGAATTTTAGAGGCGCCCATAAAGGTATCCGGATTCCGTGATCACCAAGTGGCAACCACACGGCCAATCAAAAAATCGCTTCTGTGAACAGGCGGGTGAATGTCTTGGCAGTGCCAGTTTTAAATCTCCGTCGATCAGTCGCAAAAACCCGCTTATGCCGGGGGCTCAGACGTTTAGCGTCAGGCACAACGGGATGACTTATGAACATAATACGATTTGAAATTATAACAAAGTGTTGAAACTCTTTAATCTGTATGGGTATTTATTTATCTGGTTGTTTTGTATGAAAAATATTTTTGCGTGTTAAATAATCAAACCAATAAAAAAGCTTATGAATTAGATATGTGTCAGCCATGTTACTTAGTTATAAACAAACTTACCCACAGGCAATGTGGACACCCATTATTGGTTTGAGGCGTCAAGTAGAATACCCCTTGATCTCAGGATTATTTTACTCATGGTAACGGTATCAATGAGATAGAAATCTGTATTTTGATCTGGCACGCAATGTTGCCGCGGTGGCCACAAGAGGTTCGGGAATTTTGTCATAATTCCTTACGCTGCTTGTGGTTGTATTGCAGCCCTATTGGGGCTGTTGTGTGCCATGAACCGACGGTCAAGCGCGGTGTTTGGCCATCTGAAATATGGCAAACAACGGTCGTTCAGCAAATGAATGCGCCAATTTCCGACATTTACAAGACTTAAAACAATTGCATGTCTTCGGAATAATGTTCCCCGGCTATTTTCCCCTCTGTGACCAAGTCATTGTAAAAACAAACTTGGTTTCTTCCGTTGTGTTTTGCATAATAAAGCGCTTGATCTGCCCGGCCTATGATGGCTGAAGGAACGTCGGCCTTATCCAGGCGGACGAAGCCAATGCTGACTGTCACTTTGTCGACCTGCGGAAAAGGATATTTTTCGATCGCCGTACGGAAGCGATCCAATACTGTCTTCGCGTTCGCTCTACTGGTTCGGTCCAGAACGACGACGAACTCCTCGCCGCCGAAGCGGAACAATTTGTCATGTTGTCGAAAAATGCGCTGCATGTTACGAGACAGTAATAACAACACCTCATCACCGTACAAATGTCCAAACTTGTCGTTAATGCGCTTAAAGTGATCAATGTCAATAATGGCCAGCCAGTGCGGCAGCTCAGGTGCATCCTTACGTCGTAAGGGATGTTGCGTGCAGGGGCCAACTTTCGCATCATCCGATGGCGAGTGTTCAGCCACAATTTTTTCGATGTTGTTATCGAAAGTGCGGCGATTCAGCAGGCCGGTAAGCGTATCTGTTTCGCTCTCGTCGAGGATCGTCAGATAGTTGCTGTATACCTTCAAGAATGCCAATATGAGACGTCTGTCAATGTCGCTATGGGCATCTGAGATTATCTCAAGCAGGCCGACTACGCCGCGCTTACCAACGATGGGATAGACGGATAAAAAAGTCTTCTTGTCTAGCTTCTGGACATGCTCGTCTCTGGAAGTAAAAACCAAGTTGAAATCAGCTCGACTTGAAATTGTGATGTTTACTCTCGAATGGGTTAAGGCGTCATCAGGATGATTGCAGGTTTCTGCCACCAAGATTGCTTCTTCGCCTTGGTCGGAAGGTAATATGCGATACATTGTGATACGGTTGATGTGTATCAGCTCTGTCAACGTGCTTACTAATGTTTGCGCCAATAGGTCGCGTTCCCGCTGACCCATAATGGTGGCAACAGACAGCAACACACCGGTAGGCGTATTCTGTTGGGAAGTAGATTGAGCAGATCGAGGCATTTAACGTAAATTCCATCGTCGAAAACAAGCTTGTAATTGTAACAATCATAGCATTAAAGTTACGCCACATTTCCTACAAGAGGCTTGTTCGCGACAATTGCCATATGGCTTTGCTCTTGGCCTGTAATCGATTTCACGGCACACACCAAAAAAAGACCTTCACTAGACGTCCTTCTACAGGCTGCCGTGCAATCTGCTGGAGAGAATCGCCTTGAGTGCGAACGAGGTGCCCATCCCGTCTGCGGTGTGGTTATTCGGTTCTGGCCTTGTTGGTTTAATCGGATTATCAAGACGAAAGAAAACATAGTTGTATAAAAGACAATCAAATATGGCTCTTTCGGGGGCCATATTTGTTTGTGTTGAGGTTCGACTCATGGCACACAGCCGCGGTTGCCAAATTTCACCGAAAGCCGACGATGGAAAAAATGCGCGGATCGGTGAATGGCTCCTATATGGTGCCAGCCCCCACAGGCACTCGTGTGCCAGGAACGGTCATTCGAGAATTTGCTCCATTTCGGGCATTCACAGGAAGCTCAGAATTTTTGTCGAAATAGTTTACATTTCAAGTTGGTCAAAAAAATACCGCATTAAAATAATTAAACTTAATCATAGCGTTAAATATACCGGTATGATTATTGCATCCTTAAGTTAGCGAACAGTATTAAAACCGAAAAATAAATTACACAAACTGGAGCAGACCTTGAAAACCGTTCAAACCTTTCTTATTGCTGTAGTCCTCAGTGCCAGTCTGCTTACCGCAGCTAGCGCTAATGCAGCGACCTGCCCTAGTGCAGGTTGTGATGCCAATTGGTTGAATGTTCCCGGAGATTTTTCTCAGCCAGTCAACAATTTCTCCATGTTCTTATTGAATGGTTGGTTCAATGTTACTTCATCTTTTGATGGATCAGGCGTTGGCGGTTCAAATCCACTTAACACCACGGGCAATCAGATCAATTTCACAGCCTCGCAATTTGATCATAATGGCCCGGGACAAGGTACAGCCACATTGAACGCAAGCTTTAACCATGTCGTGATTGGTTCGGGGGTTCTATTAGGTTTGAACACTACGATTTACATTGACGGCACTGCCGCTGGCGCCCTGATAGATAATGCGGATAGCACTCAAGGACATTGGACGTTGAATTCACACCTATTCGCTGACTGGGGAAATAACAAGGGGATTGACCTTGGAATCATGCCACTGTCAACCAATGCATCCTTTGCCTATAGCGCATGTGATTCCTATTCTGCTATTTGTTCCTCGGCGGTTGCCAACCACCTGACCGCCTCAGGCAGTATTATGGATTATCACTCTGGACTGGCTTATATGGTGGGACAAGGAACGACCTTGGATGGCCCTTTCCCGGGTTTCCGCGTTACTGTTGGATTGCTGGGACAAGATCCTGTGGTCGCTACAGTCCCTGCGCCTGCTGCGGCGTGGCTGTTGGGTTCTGGTCTCCTTGGCTTGGTCGGTGTGGCACGACGCAAAGCAGTTTAATAAACTTTCTTGCTTATGATAACGGCGGCCTTTGGGTCGCCGTTTTGATTTGTGGGTTTGAACGCCAAGGTCTGCTTACTGAAATGCTGACCGTCAGCTTCGGGTCGATTGCAGGCGGTCACCTTCCCGTAAACAATAGGGATTTATCAACCTTGTTATGGTTTATCGAGAGTATCGAGAATTATGCCGGTTTCAATCATGGGATCCGAATACCAGAAATAAATAAAGCCGGGAAGAAAATCCCCGGCTTTCTTGCGTTTTCGGAACGAGATCCGCAGTGTTTGCGAACTTATTTTGCCTGCATTCCTTCATTCTCCATCAGGAGATAGGTGTTGTAGGCATTGACCCGGTTGGCTGCCTGGAATGCCGGCAAATGCTCGAATTTCTTCCAGGAGGTCTTGGCGTAAGCTTCCTCGAATGATTCCATGTTGGCTGCCGCCTTGCCCATGGTGTTCCGCAGATAGAGCAGGTAATCGCGCGTGAACACGAGATCCGCTGCGGCATTCGTGGATGCCTTGCCATGCCCCGGCACCATGATCTTCGGCTTCAGTTTGATCAACCGGTCAAGCGCCTCCAGCCATGCCTTGCTGTCGGCGTTGCCGACATAGGGTACGCGGCCCTTGAAAACCATGTCGCCTGAATAAAGCACACCATCTTCTTTGACCAGCATCACCATGTCTTCCGGTGAATGTGCCGGCCCCACGTAAGCCAGCTCGAAATGCAATCCGCCCATTTCAAAACGCATCTCGCCTTCCAGCCATTTGTCGGCAGGCAGCAGCCGGGTGGTTTCATCTACCCACGGGAACAGGGTCTCCCTCCTTTGGTCCAGGCGCAACTGCGCCTCATCGGAGGCCAGATATTCCTGGCCGCGCTGGTGCGCCCAGATTTCCGCGCCCAGCGCCTTGAATGCCTGTAGGCCGTAAATATGGTCGGCATGATAGTGGCTGACAATAACGCGGCGGATGGGCTGGTTGGTGATTTTGCGGATTTGCCGGATCATCTCTGCCCCCAGAGGTGGCGAGCCGAGCGTATCGAACACTACGACGCCGTCGGACGTGACTACGAAGCCGGCGTTGGACATGAAACCCTGGTTGGCTGACGAAGCCGCGCCGGCCAAACCCTGCACATAGTAAGCATGCGGGCTCAGCTTGATTGGTTTGACTTTGACCGTGACCGTAGTCTCGTCTGACGCGCTCGCAGCCGTGGACATGAAAAGGAACAGAAGAAAGGCGAAAAATGGTTGCATCGATTTTTCCTTGGACTACGAAAGAACCGATATTGGCACCGCACCGGCCAACCAACAATAGTCCTAAAGGACTGCCGGGCAAATTCCTAATCGATGCATAGCACAATCTTGCCGGTGGAATGGCCTTCCTCGATCAGACGGTGGGCTTCAGCCGCCTGTTCGAGCGGGAAAGTCTTGCTGACTTTGATCTTCAGCCTGCCCGCCTCGATCAACTGGGCTCCTGCTTCGAGGATGCGGGTCTGGGCGATGCGGGCCTGGTGCAGGCCAAGGTAGGCCGGGGTGAGCATCAGTTCGAAATGGATGCTCTGGTTCCTGAGTCGCGCCAGCTTGACCTGTCCTGCGGCGCAGTCGGTCTGCAGCAGCGTCACGATCTTGCCGTAAACCCTGGCGGCGGCGAAAGAGCGGCAGAAGGTGTCGCCGCCAACGGTGTCGAACACCGCGTCCACACCTTGTCCGTCAGTCCAGTCGAGCGCCGCCTGGACGAAGTCTTCGCTAGTGTAGAGGATGATTTTTTCAGCGCCGAGCTGACTAACCCATGCCCCTTTTTCCTCGCTGCTGACGGTGGCGGCGACGCGGACGCCCATTTCTTTGGCAATCTGCACCGCAACGTGGCCGACGCCACCGGCGGCAGCATGGATCAGGACGGTCTGGCCGACCTTGAGTTGCAAGCGGTCGTGGAGCGCCTCACAGGCGGTGATCAGCACCAGCGGCAAGGCGGCGGCCTCGGCCATGGACAGGATTTTCGGCCTGGCAGCCACGCAGTCCTCGTGGATTACCGTATATTCGGCATAGCAGCCCTGCTCGCCGCCGATGCCGCCGTTGAAGAAGTACACTTCGTCGCCCGGTTTGAAGCGGGTCACGGCAAGGCCCACGCTTTCTACCACGCCGGCGCCGTCGCAGCCCAGCACTGTGGGCAGGTTGTCGGGGAAATAGGTGCCATTCTTGCGCAGTTTGGTGTCGATCGGGTTCACGCCTGCGGCATGGAGGCGAACCCTCAGGTGTGACGGGCTAGGCAATTCAGGCAGGGGAATCTCCCCGGCTTGCAACACTTCGGGCTCGCCGGGCGCATTCATCAGGATGGCTTTCATTTTATCTCCTAACCTTGACGTTTATCCCAGCCAAAACGGTTGAAACGCTGCCAGCGACTTTGTTTGTCTGTCAGTTTGTTGGCAGGGTTCAGGGCCTGCTTGCGGCGGAGCGCTTCCTGCTTCTCCGCCAGTAGCTTTTTCAATTGTTCGTTGGCTTTCATGGTTCAAGTATAGTTTTTCTCACCACCCATTTCCGCACTTCCTCCAGCGCCAGCATGGCGAAGGCAAAGGGGATGACGAACAGCCAGACATTCAGGCCGATCGGCGCGGTGCCGAATATCAGGTTGCCCCAGGGCGTGTAGTCGATGGCCAGGATCAGTGCGACCTCGGCAGCAACACCCCACAGGATCAGCCGGTTACCGAATGGCTTCTGGCTTAAAACTGATTCCGTGCTGCTGCGGCACAGGAACACATTCATCACCTGCATCACGATGATGGCGGTGAGGGTGGCGGTGGTGGCCTGCAAATAAAGGGGGTCTAGTGGGGAAATCGTCTCGCCGTAGTGCCATCCGGCACCGTTAAGCACGAAGAAGAACGCCGCCATTGCCGCTGCCGCTTCCATTGCTCCCAGGAACAGGTAGGCGCGCATCACCAGCGGCCAGTTGAGCAGTCGATCATGGCGAGCGCGAGGCGGTTGCCGCATCAGGTCGGGATGCGGCTTCTCCATCCCCAGCCCCAGCGCTGGCAGCATGTCGGTGCCAAGGTCCACCGCCAGGATCTGGATGATGGTCAGCGGCAGCGGGATCTTGAGCAGGACGAAAGCGAGGTAGGGAACGATCTCCGGGATATTGGAGGTGAGAATATAGGCGAGGAACTTGCGGATGTTTTCGAATACCGCACGGCCTTCCTCGATGGCGGCGACGATGCTGGCGAAGTTGTCGTCGAGCAGAATGATGTCGGCCGATTCGCGCGCCACGTCGGTGCCGGAGATGCCCATGGCGATGCCGATATCAGCTTTCTTTAGCGCCGGCGCGTCGTTGACGCCGTCGCCGGTGACAGCGACGGTTTCCCCTTTGCGTTTCAGCGCGGTGACAATGCGCAATTTCTGGTCGGCGCTGACCCGGGCAAAAATGATTTCCGGCGCATCCAGCGCGAGCTGCAGCTGGATGTTGGAAAGCCGCCTCATCCCCTCGCCGCTGATGACGGTTGGCGACTCGCTCCGCACCAGGCCAATTTCCTGCGCGATGGCTAGTGCGGTATGGGGGTGATCCCCGGTGACCATGATGACGCGTATGCCAGCCTCGAAACATTTGCGGATCGCATCCGGCACTTCCGGGCGCGGAGGATCTTCCAGTCCCGTCAGGCCGAGCAGGGTCAGGCCAGTCTCCAGATGCTCCGTGGATTCGTTTTCTGCTACGGTGCGGCAAGCCAGAGCGAGTACGCGCAGCCCCTTGCCGGCCAGGGTTTCCTGCGCAGCCGTGTAGCGTTCGCGCAGTTCCGCGTCGAGCGGTAAAAGTTTGCCGTCTATCGTTGCCTGGGTGCATAGGGGAAGCACCGTTTCCAGCGCGCCCTTGGTGTAGAGGGATAATCCTGCGGATGTCCGGTGCAGGGTGGAGAGCCGCTTTCGGTCAGTGTCGAAAGAGATTTCGTCCACCTTTGGATAGATCTGTGACTCTGGCAGCGCCTGTCGCGCCATGAGCACCAGCGCAATTTCCATCGGGTCGCCAAGGAGTTCGGCAGCACCGTCCTGGGCGGTGGACTGGAGGTTGTGGCACATCAGCGCGGTGTCGAAGAAATCGCGGTAGTGTTGTGACAACGCCGGTGTGCTGTTCAAAGCGGACGCGGCAAGAAATTTCCCGGCCAGGAACACTTCTTTTACCGCCATGCGGTTCTGGGTTAGGGTGCCGGTCTTGTCGGTGCAGATTACGGTGGCGGAGCCCAGCGTTTCCACTGCCGGCAGGTGGCGTACCAGGGCGTTGCGTCTGGCCATGCGCTGGGTTGCCATGGCCAGCGCCAGGGTGACGGTGGGGAGCAGTCCTTCGGGCACGTTGGCGACGATGATGCCGATGGCAAAAATCAGGCTTTCCCAGAAAGGGAGTCCGACCGCCTGGCCAATCAGGAAAAAAATTATACCGAGCAGACTGGCCAGGCCGGCTACCAGCCGGCTTAAGCGCGCAATTTCGCGCTGCAATGGGGATGCCACTTCCCTCGCTTCCTGGGTAAGGTGGGCAATTTTTCCGAATTCGGTATGCATGCCGGTGGCGAACACCACCGCCCGTGCCTCGCCGGATGCCAGTGAGGTGCCGGCGAGCAGGACGTTGCGCGCAGAAAGCAGATCCTCCTCCTTGCAAGGTTCTATATTTCTGGCTTTGGGCAGGGATTCTCCGGTGACCGTGGCATTGTTGACGCGCACGCCGTAAGCCTCGACCAGTCTGCAGTCGGCGGGGATGTCGTCGCCTGCCTGCAGGACAAGAATGTCACCGGGAACCAGTTCGACGGCCGGGATTTTTTCGGTGACTCCGTTCCGGAGCGCGATGACCTGGTGTGGCAGCAGGCTTTCCAGAGCTTCCAGGGCTTTCTCGGCACGGTATTCCTGCCAGAAGGAGAAAATGCCGTTGATCAGGATCACCCCGAGTATGGCCCAGCCCAGCATCGCCATGCCCTTGCCGGGGTCGCTGAATTCCGCGACGAAGGCCAGCGCCGCTGCCAGCCACAGGATCAGGGCGAAAAAGTGGGTGAACTCCTTGAGGAAGCGTAGCGCCAGCGACTCCTTTTTGACCCGCTCCACCCGGTTCTGTCCAAATTCCATGAACCGGCGCACGGACTCATCCCGACTTAAGCCGTCCGGCGTGCTGTTGAGGCTGGCGATCGCGTCTTCGGGTGTAAGGTGGTGGATTTTCATGGCGCAAAGCCGGTCTGTGAGGCTTATGTTAAACTTAGCAGATCGATACTGAGAGATAAAACAAATGTCTGGCAACACTTTAGGCAAACTGTTCTGCGTCACTTCCTTCGGCGAAAGCCACGGCCCGGCAATCGGCTGCGTGGTGGATGGCTGCCCGCCCGGCATGACTTTGTGTGCGGCGGATATCCAGGGCGAACTCGACCGGCGCAAGCCGGGTACTTCGCGCCACGTCACCCAGCGGCGCGAGTCCGACACGGTGGAAATCCTTTCTGGCGTGTTCGAGGGCAAGACCACCGGCGCTCCCATCGCCCTGCTGATCCGCAACGAGGACCAGCGCAGCAAGGACTACGGCAACATCGCCGAGACCTTCCGTCCCGGCCACGCCGATTACACTTACTGGCACAAGTACGGCATTCGCGATCATCGTGGTGGCGGTCGTTCCAGCGCCCGCGAGACGGCGGTGCGAGTGGCGGCGGGCGCGGTGGCGAAGAAGTGGCTGAAGGAGCGCTATGGCGTGGAGATTCGCGGCTACCTTTCGCAGCTTGGCCCGATTGAGGTGCCGTTCAAATCCTGGGATGACGTAGGCGAGAATCTGTTCTTCGTGGCCGATGCCAGCTACGTGCCGCAACTGGAAGAATACATGGATGCCCTGCGCAAGTCGGGCGATTCGGTCGGTGCAAAAATCACCGTGGTGGCACAAGGTGCCCCAGTGGGCTGGGGCGAGCCGGTTTATGACCGGCTCGACGCCGAGATCGGCTATGCCATGATGAGCATCAACGCGGTCAAGGGCGTGGAGATCGGCGCCGGTTTCGATTCGGTGGCGCAGAAGGGCAGCGAGCATGGCGACGAGCTGACGCCGCAAGGCTTTCTCTCCAACCACGCAGGCGGCATCCTCGGCGGTATTTCGACTGGCCAGGATATCGTTGCCCACATCGCCATCAAGCCCACCTCCAGCATTCGCATTCCGCGTAACTCGATCAACAAGGCAGGCGAGCCGGTCATGGTGTCCACCGAGGGCCGGCATGATCCCTGCGTCGGTATTCGCGCTACGCCTATCGCCGAGGCGATGCTGGCTCTGGTGCTGATTGACCATGCCCTGCGCCACCGCGCACAGAACGCCGATGTGGCGGTCGATACGCCGCGGATTCCGGGCAGCGTCGAGAAGTGAGATTTAGTAAAAAAAGGGAGAACGGTAAATGCAAGTAGACCACCACGACCTCGCCCATGAATTCCCGGAATTCAAGGACGAAATTTACAAACTGAAAATTAGCAGCACCCACTTCGCCCGGCTGTTCGACGAATACGAGCGGACCGAACGCGAAGTCCACCGCATCGAGGTGGAAGACGTACCGGTTTCCGATATCCTGATCGAGGACCTGAAAAAGAAACGGCTACACCTGAAGGACGAGATTTATGCCCTGCTGCGCAACGGGGGCGTCCCGGCGCATTGAGTTGTGATGGGGTGCTGATGCCATGAGGCTGTGGACGCTGCATCCCCAATACCTGGATGCCCAGGGCCTGGTCGCTGTGTGGCGAGAAGCCCTGCTGGGGCAGAAGGTGTTGCTGGGCCAGACCAGCGGTTACCGCAACCATCCCCAGTTGGCGCGCTTCCGAGCACTGGACGAACCGGTGGCCGGTATCGCTTCCTACCTTGCCGGGGTACACGCCGATGCGCTGCGCCGGAGTTACCACTTTGATGCGAGCAAAATCGTTGAGCCCCGCTGGCTGGGGCAAATCGAGGCGACTACTGGCCAGCTGGCTTACGAATGGACTCACTTGTGCCGCAAACTCGCTTTGCGCGATCCCGTACGACTGGCCGGATTTTCCAATGTAGAGATACCTGAAGCGCATCCCCTGTTTTGTGTCGTGGAAGGTGGCATCGCATCGTGGGAAAAAATCTGACCGCAATAGTAAAAGACATGACGCGATGCATGATGGGATGGACGCGCATTGCGGGTATTGTCTTGCGCAGTCGCGGTTGGGTATTGCCAGTACCTGTGCTTTTTGCCCTATGCCTTCAGCTTGTTATGCAGACGTCCGTAGCTCGCGCGGCGGATTTTCCACCGCCACCGGTGATGTTGGCGAATATCTATCGCAGCGACACGCCGCTGGCCGACTATCTGGTTAGCGAGAAGTTGGACGGGGTGCGCGGTTACTGGGACGGCGAAAAGCTTCTGACGCGTGGCGGGGAACGCATCGAGGCACCCGGCTGGTTCACTGCAGGGTGGCCGGATTTCCCCCTGGACGGCGAGTTGTGGGTCGGACGAGGGCAGTTTTCCAGTGCCGTCTCCATCGTGCGGCAGCGGACGCCGGATGACGCCGCATGGCGTACGCTGCGTTTTATGGTGTTCGATCTGCCGGGTCATCCGGGATCCTTCGCTGAACGTAACGCGGCGCTGAAACCCTTGCTTGCCGGGCTTGCGCTGCCCTGGGTGCGTCCGGTGGAGCAGTTCAAGGTGGCCGACCGGGCCGGATTGCGCGCCGCATTCGACCGGGTCGTCAGGAATGGGGGTGAAGGGCTGATGCTCCATCGTGCCGAATCCCTTTACCAGGCCGGGCGCAGCGATGACCTGCTCAAGCTGAAACCCTACCAGGATGCAGAAGCGAAGGTTATTGCGCATCTGCCGGGCAAGGGCAGGCACCAGGGCGTGCTCGGTGCCTTGCTGGTAGAAACGGCCGCGGGGCTGAGATTCCGTATCGGAACGGGTTTTTCCGATACGCAACGTCGAAATCCGCCTGAACTGGGAAGCTGGGTGACGTATCGTTCTATCGGGCTGAACGAAGGTAGCGGCATTCCCCGTTTCGCCAGTTTCATGCGGGTGCGGGAGGACATGCCTGGCGGGGAGAGGTAAAGTCGCAGGTTGGTTCGCTAACTTGTTGGGCCGTTTGGTGCCAGCTCCGGCCGTTCGCCATTCACCAGTCAGTGGCGGCAAGATACAAATTGTGGCCGTTGAGATACGGTAACAGTAATAACCCTACTAGCAACAATAGGGGAATCCCCGATTGAAAATGATAAGATTGGGCGTAAGGTCGAGTCCATAACTTTTTTCGGAGGAATTGTAAATTGCCACCGATAAAGACCCACACCTTTCATACGACATATCCAATAGAAATAAATACCCCAGTATTCTCGCTGATGTCGTTGTGTACGACAGAATCAACATTATTCATGAGTTCTTCTGAGTATTGGTTACATGAATGAAATAGCGGTAACTAAAATGCTGCCCGATGAATTCATCTGGAACACACATTCTGGTGACGGTGCCGCAAAGACTACCAATGCCTTCAGCCAAAAATCACAGAGTATTTATTTAATCACTCTGAAAAAGGTCAGAAAAGAGTAGGGCACTGAAAATGCCAATATTCTGGGAATGATGCATGCTTGACTAGCATAGATAGCAGCGATATTTGCATTGATTGTTCAATGCACCCCTCCAATTGTATTAATGAGAAAATAATTGATGCCTTATTGCCGTAGCTCGTCCAATGGCCTTGCTGATCACGCTGATCGGCATGAGTATCGGTAAGACACGGATCAAGGAAGATTCAAAATGATCACACCAAATATCCCTGAGAAAAAGGGAGTTGATTTTACGCAGGAAGCGTTGGCGACACTTTTCCAACAACTGACGGAGCGCATCCGGGAAGTCTTCTGGATCGTTTCTCCAGATTGGCAAGAGGTCATCTATATCAGTCCAGGTTACGAGAAAATCTGGGGTCGGTCCTGCGAGAGCCTCTATGCCAGACCACTGTATTGGCTGGATTCCGTCGTTGATGCAGACCGCGAACAAGTCATTGCTGCGATGATGAGCATAAAAAGCACCGGAGACCTGTCTGATGTCGCCTTCCCGGAGTATCGAATACGCCGACCTGATGGCTCTGAACGTTGGATATGCGCGCGCACCTTTCCCCTCTTTGATGCAGAAGGGAATTTTCATCGAATCGCGGGAATTGCTGAAGACATCACCGAGCGCAAACAAGCCGAGGCAGGGCGAAGGGAGAGCGAGGATTTCGTAAAGGCAATTGCCGACCATATTCCCGCCCTACTGGGGTACTGGACCCCGGAGCTTCGTTACACCTTTGCGAGCAAAGAATATACCAAATTGTTTGGCCGCACGGAGGAGGAAATGCGGGGTATCCGGATACAGGATCTGGTGGGCAACGAACTGTTTAAGAAACGCGAACCCTACATTCGCGCTGCATTGCGTGGCGAACCCAATTCATTTGAAGGCAAACTACCCAGGCCCGATGGTGAAACCCTGCACGTTTTAGCCCAATACATACCGCACAAAGTAGATGGCCAAGTGCAGGGTGTTTTTGGATTGGTCACTGACATTACGGCGATCAAGCGGGGCCAAGAGCAGCTTCGGGTTAGCGACGCGGCACTGAAAGCGGTCTCTCAAGGCGTGGTCATCAGGGATCCAGGCCAGCGCATCCTCTCGGCGAATGATGCCTTTTCCTCGATTACTGGCTACAGCCCGACAGAAATCATTGGCAGGGATTACTGCTTATTGGTCGGGCCGCTTACCGATCCACAGCAGGCCGATCGGATACGCATGGCTTTTAAGAATGGTACGGAGTTCTCCGGCGACATTCTCCACTATCGCAAAGACGGCAGCACATTCTGGAACGAGCTGACGATCTCTCCTGTGCGCAACGAGCAAGGGCAGTTGACCCACTTCGTCGGCATCACTCGCGACATCACCGAACGCAAACACACGGAAGCAGCGCTCAGCATTGCTGCCGCGGCTTTTGAATCGCAGGAAGGCATGATGATCACTGATGCCAACAGTGTGATTCTTCAGGTCAATCGCGCCTTCACCGAGATCTCGGGCTACACAGCAGAGGAAGTTGTGGGCCAGACTCCGCGCCTGTTCAAATCAGGTCGTCACAATGCGGGCTTTTATGCCGAAATGTGGGACAGCATCAAGCGCACGGGGGGCTGGCAGGGTGAAATCTGGGACCGGCGAAAGAATGGTGAAATCTATCCGAAATGGCTGACCATCACGGCAGTGAAATCGGATGACGGAACCATTACCCACTATGTCGGTGCGCACACCGACATCTCCACTCGCAAGGCCAAGGAAGACGTGATCAAGAATATGGCTTTCTACGATCCGTTGACCCAATTGCCGAACCGGCATCTGCTTAACGACCGCTTGAGTCAGGCCATGGCAGCCAGTAAGCGCAGTGGTTACTACGGTGCACTGATGTTTCTTGATCTGGATAATTTCAAGCCCCTCAATGATACGCATGGGCATATCGCCGGCGACTTGCTATTGATCGAGGCTGCAGATCGCCTGAATAAATGTGTGCGCGAGATGGACACAGTGGCGCGCTTCGGCGGTGATGAATTTGTCGTGATGCTCAATGGACTGGATACGGATGAAGCCGAATCGACTTCCCAAGCTGAGATCGTTGCAGAAAAAATCCGTATTGCATTATCCGAACCCTACTGGTTGACCATCAAGCACGAGGGAGAAATTGATTCCACCATGAAATATCGTTGCACGGCGAGCATCGGCGTGTCCTTGTTTTTCAACTATGAAACCAGCCAGGGCGACATTCTCAAGAGAGCTGATATGGCAATGTATCAAGCCAAAAAGTCAGGGCGAAATTCGATTCGGTTTCATGACCTGAAAGCTTGAGCGACGGTATAGAGGACTTGGATTCAACCGGACGGTCGAGGCCGTGGTGCTGAATGTCTCTTGAGGGTCTATGATTTGTTGAAAACTCTTTATTTCAGGGGGTTGAAAAAATGCTAGCCGCTTAGATCGATTTTCTTTCTAAGGCCATACCCAGTCATGTGGGAAACAATAGTTCGTTGCAGGGCGCTTAATTCTTCCACAACACATGGGGTTGATTGCATTCTTTGAGAGCAACAGTATTTGGCATATTTTTCGCCGCTCTCAGAAAAAGAGTTTTTCAACAGAATAGGTCGGGAATGGTAATTCGCGAGGTTTTGAATTAAGGCACTGCCAGACAGTTCAAGTCCCAACGTCTGCAATTCACCCCTCACCTCTCACCCCATCCGTGGCGTGTTAAAATTCGGCCCATGCATTCCATCCCCTACTGGCGCCTCTCCGGCTTCTATTTCTTCTATTTCGCGTTTGTAGGCGCGATGGCTCCGTTCTGGGGGCTGTACCTCCAATCGTTGGCTTTCAACGCGTTCCAGATCGGCGTGTTGATGTCGCTGCTGCAGGTAATGCGCATGTTTGCGCCGAATATCTGGGGCTGGGTGGCCGACCGGGCCGGCAAGCGCGTCACTATCGTTCAGATTGCCGTTGGCTTGAGCTTGTTGAGCTTTATTCCGGTGTTCTTTACTTCCAGTTTCGCTTGGCTGTTCGTGGCAATGTCGCTGATGAGTTTTTTCTGGAGCGCTTCCCTGCCGCTGGTGGAGGCGACTACCCTTAGCCATCTCGGCGAGAAAACTGCAAAATACGGGCGCATCCGGCTGTGGGGCTCGGTCGGGTTTATCGCTGCCGTGATCGGGTTGGGTTATTTGTTCGACTATGTGGCGATCCGCTGGTTGCTGTGGGCTGTGCTGGCTATCTTGGCCGCGCTGCTGTTGTTCTCGCGCTACATTCCGGAGGCGGTGGTGGTGCCCCATCACACCGACCATCTGCCGATCTGGCACATCATTCGTCGCCCTGAAGTGCTGGCTTTTATCGGCGCCGGCTTTCTGATGGCGGCGGCGCACGGCGCTTATTACACCTTCTATTCGATCTACCTGGTCGATCATGGTTACGCCAAGAGCAGCGTTGGCTTGCTGTGGTCGCTTGGGGTGGTGTGCGAGATCGGCGTGTTCCTGTGGATGCCGCGTTTATTGCGCAGCGTGTCACTTCGCCAAGTGTTGCTGGCCAGCCTCGCCCTCGCTGTGTTGCGCTTTCTGATGATCGGTTGGGGGGTGGGCTGGATTGCTGTGATCGTCGTTGCCCAGTTGCTCCACGCGGCTACTTTCGGTGCCTATCATTCGGCGGCGGTGGAAATGGTGCACCGCTTTTTCAAAGGCAGGCACCAGGCCCAAGGGCAGGCGCTCTACAACAGTGTGTCGTTCGGGGCGGGCGGGACGCTCGGTGGACTTTATAGCGGCATGGCCTGGGAGACGCTGGGGCCGAATGTGACGTTTACGATTGCGGCCGCTTTCGCCTTGGCGGCGTTTGGGCTGGTGGCTTGGAAGTTGAGATTGTAGGGAAGCATAACAAGCCCCGTTTTCGTCTTGCAACTATCCGATTTGCCAAGAAATATGCCATAATTTCTGTTTTTCGACGTCTAGTCAGTCATGAGCGCACAAACCCTTTACGAGAAGTTATGGCAGTCCCATGTGGTGCACACCGAGTCGGATGGCACTACGCTGCTTTACATCGACCGCCACCTGCTGCATGAAGTGACCAGCCCGCAGGCCTTCGAGGGCTTGCGCCTGGCCGGGCGCAAGCCGTGGCGATTGAGCACCAACCTGGCGGTGGCCGATCACAACGTGCCGACCACCGGTCGTGCCCAAGGCATCGTCGACCCGATTTCGCGTCTTCAGGTGGAAACTCTGGACAACAACTGCGCCAGTTTCGGGATTACCGAATTCAAGATGGGCGATGCGCGCCAGGGCATCGTTCACGTCATTGGTCCGGAGCAGGGCGCAACCTTGCCGGGGATGACGGTGGTGTGCGGCGATTCGCATACCAGCACGCATGGCGCATTCGGTGCCTTGGCCCATGGCATTGGCACCAGCGAAGTCGAGCACGTGCTTGCTACCCAATGTTTGCTGCAGAAGAAATCCAGAACCTTGCTGGTCAGGGTGGAGGGATCTCTGGGCAAGGGAGCTACTGCCAAGGACATTGCTCTGGCAGTGATAGGCAAGATTGGCACTGCGGGAGGCAATGGCTCAGCGATTGAATTCGGCGGCTCGGCGATCCGAGCGCTTTCCATGGAAGGACGCATGACCTTGTGCAACATGGCGATCGAGGCGGGCGCCCGTGCCGGCATGGTGGCGGTGGACGACACTACGATCAATTACATCAAGGGTCGCCCCTTCGCGCCCAAGGGCGATCTGTGGGACAAGGCGGTGGCCAACTGGCATACCCTGGTGAGCGATGAAGGGGCAGATTTCGATGCGGTGGTCGAGATCGATGCTGCCGCCATCAAGCCCAGCGTAACTTGGGGCACGTCGCCGGAAATGGTGGTTACGGTGGATGGCAAGGTGCCCGACCCGGCGCAGGAGTCTGATCCAGTCAAGCGTTCCGGCATGGAGCGGGCGCTGGTCTACATGGGTTTGCAGGCGAATACGCCGATCACACAGATTGCCGTGGACAAGGTTTTCATCGGTTCCTGCACCAATTCCCGTATCGAAGACTTGCGCGGCGCGGCGAAAATCGCGAAGGGCAAGCACAAGGCGGCGAATGTCATGCAGGTGCTGGTGGTGCCGGGCTCCGGTCTGGTCAAGCGGCAGGCTGAGGCAGAAGGCCTGGACAAGATTTTTATCGAGGCGGGTTTTGAATGGCGCGATCCCGGTTGCTCGATGTGTCTGGCGATGAATGCCGACCGACTGGAGCCGGGCGAGCGTTGCGCCTCTACCTCCAACCGTAACTTCGAAGGGCGGCAGGGTCCGGGTGGAAGGACTCATCTGGTCAGTCCGGAGATGGCTGCGGCTGCGGCAATTGCCGGGCATTTCATGGATATTCGGGATTGGTTGTAACAACACGTTTAAGGAAATTGCCATGGCGAAGAAATTGATTGCATTCCTGTCTATTCAGAAGGCAGTGAAGTAAATGGAAAAATTTACCCGGCTGGACGGGGTGGTGGCGCCGCTGGATCGTGCCAACGTCGATACCGACGCGATCATCCCCAAGCAGTTCCTGAAGTCCATCAAGCGTAGCGGCTTCGGCCCGAACCTGTTCGACGAGTGGCGCTATCTCGACCACGGCGAACCGGGACAGGATTGTAGCAACCGGCCGCTCAACCAGGATTTCGTGCTCAATCAGCCGCGCTACAAGGGTGCGCAAGTCCTGCTGGCACGTGAGAACTTCGGTTGCGGTTCAAGCCGCGAGCATGCGCCGTGGGCGCTGCTGGACTACGGTTTTCTCGCTGTCATCGCGCCCAGTTTCGCCGACATCTTCTTCAACAACTGCTTCAAGAACGGCATTCTGCCGATAGTGGTGGATGCCGAAGAAATCGACCGCCTGTTCAAGGAAACGGTGGCGACCGAGGGCTACCGCCTGACGGTGGATCTGGAGCAGCAGATGGTCTCCACGCCGGACGGACATGGGATCAGCTTCTCGGTAGATCCTTTCCGCAAATATTGCTTGCTCAACGGTCTGGACGATATTGGTCTGACCTTGCAGAACGCGGACAAGATCAAGGTGTATGAAGAACGGCGTAAGGCAGAAGCGCCGTGGCTGTTTGTTTGATAAATTATCTACCGCAAGGGACGCGAAGGAAGGCTTGTTTAAGGATTTGGCTTTTCCCTTGCGATCCTTCGCGTCCTTTGCGGTGAGTTGCTAGGAATTAATATGAAAATTGCAGTTTTGCCGGGTGACGGTATTGGCCCGGAAATCGTCGCTCAGGCGGTCAAGGTACTGAAGGCGCTGTCCAGCGATGGCGTGAAAATCGAGATGGAAGAAGCGCCGATCGGTGGGGCGGGCTATGACGCGGCGGGCGATCCGCTGCCGGCGGCCACCCTCAAGCTGGCGCAGGACGCCGATGCCGTGCTGCTGGGTGCGGTTGGCGGCTGGAATTACGACACCCTGCCGCGCCCGATGCGGCCGGAGCAGGGCTTGCTGCGCATCCGCAAGGAACTCAATCTGTTTGCCAACCTGCGCCCGGCGTTGCTTTACCCTGAACTGGCCGATGCTTCCAGTCTCAAGCCTGAAGTGGTGTCCGGTCTCGACATCATGATCGTGCGTGAGTTGACCGGTGATATCTACTTCGGCCAGCCGCGCGGCATCCATATCAATGCCAACGGCGAGCGCGAGGGCTTCAATACGATGCGCTACTCGGAGTCTGAAATCCGCCGCATCGGGCATGTCGCTTTCGGTATTGCCAGTAAGCGCAACCGCAAGGTTTGCTCGGTGGACAAGGCCAACGTGCTGGAAACCACCGAACTGTGGCGCCAAATTATGATCGAAGTGGCGAAGGAATATCCGGATGTCGAGCTTTCCCACATGTATGTGGATAATGCGGCGATGCAGCTGGTTCGTGCGCCCAAGCAGTTCGATGTGATCGTGACCGGCAACATATTTGGCGATATCCTGTCCGATGAGGCGTCGATGCTGACTGGCTCTATCGGCATGCTGCCTTCGGCTTCCCTGGACAGCAACAACAAGGGCATGTACGAGCCCAGCCACGGTTCCGCGCCGGACATCGCCGGGCAGAACATCGCCAACCCGCTCGCGACCATACTGTCGGCGGCGATGATGATGCGCTATACCTTCAGCAGTGAAGAGGTGGCGCAGCGCATTTAAAATGCGGTGAAGAAGGTGCTGGCTAATGGTTTGCGCACCTCCGACATCTGGACCGAAGGGTCGCGCAAGGCGTCGTGCAGCGAGATGGGCGACGCCGTAGTGGCGGCGCTGTAAGAATAATTTACCGCAAAGGACGCTAAGGA
>JAHJJI010000063.1 GCA_018823025.1 Gammaproteobacteria bacterium
CACCATCCTGATCACCGGCTTCCAGGCCCAGGGCACGCTGGGAAGGCGGTTGGTGGATGGGGCGAAAACCACGCGCATTTACGGCAAGGAAATTCCCGTGCGCGCGGAGATTTATACAATCGGCGGATTCTCGGCCCATGCCGACCAGGCCGCCTTGCTGAACTGGCTCAAACAGTTCAAGCGGCCGCCCGGCCAAACTTTCGTGGTTCACGGCGAACTGCACGCCGCCCAGACGTTGGCTGACTATATCAAGAAAATGAACTGGGAAGTCACCATACCCGCCATGGGGGACTCAGCCATCATTTGTAAAAATGACTGAGGAAAAAGCATAACGCTTTACTCAGCCGGAGGCGGATTGGCGCTGCCCTCATCCGGAGATTGAGCGGGGTTTTCCTGGGGCTGGGTTTTATTCAATTTCTGCTGAGCTTTCTCTTCTTTTTTTCTTTTCTTTTCCAACTCTTTCTGACGCTTTTCATATTGAAAATTAGGTTTTGCCAAGTTATATCACCCTTTAAGTTGGTATTCGTGATTAAGGAAGGAAATAAAGCCGAGTCTGAAGCCAATCTCTTTAATATACCTATCGAAGATGAGTTAGTTTAACAGAAACAATGACACAACTGCGCCCTATCATTCAAAGCCGGCCCGGCGCATTGCATAACCCGGGAAGGTCATGAAAGGGTAAAATAGCATTTTATCCGCTCGACCGCCCATGCCCTCCCCCTCCGCCCAGCAAATCCTCCACGACGTTTTCGGCTACAGCGCTTTTCGCGACGAGCAGCAGGCCATCGTCGAACACGTCACGTCGGGTGGCGACGCGTTGGTGCTGATGCCGACCGGCGGCGGAAAGTCCCTGTGCTACCAACTCCCAGCGCTGTTGCGGCACGGCGTCGGTATCGTGGTGTCTCCGCTGATCGCGCTGATGCAGGACCAGGTAGACGCCCTCAAGCAACTCGGCGTCAAGGCTGCCTTCCTCAATTCCAGCCTGACCGCCGATGCTGCCCGTGACGTGTTTGGTCGCCTGATGCGCGGCGATCTGGATATTCTCTATGTGGCCCCGGAGCGCCTGCTGATGGCCAATTTCCTGAGCGCGCTGGAGCAAGTGCAAGCCGGCCCGGGATTGGCGCTGTTCGCCATCGACGAGGCCCACTGCGTATCGCAGTGGGGCCATGACTTCCGCCCCGAATACCGGGAACTGACGGTACTCCACGAACGTTTTCCAGCGGTGCCGCGCATCGCGCTCACCGCCACGGCGGACGCCCCGACCCGGCGCGAAATCGTCGAACGTCTGGCGCTGGAACAGGCCCACCAGTTCGTCTCCAGCTTCGATCGCCCGAACATCCGTTACCGGGTGGCACTGAAAGCCAACGCCCGCAACCAGTTGCAAGCATTTCTGGAAGCCGAACACGCCAACGATGCCGGCATCGTTTATTGCCTGTCGCGAAAAAAAGTCGATGAGACCGCCGCCTGGCTCAAGGAAAAAGGCTGGGACGCCCTGCCCTACCATGCCGGCCTCGACGCCGCCACGCGCAATGCCAACCAGCGCCGTTTCCTGCGTGAGGAAGGCGTGATCATGGTCGCCACCGTCGCTTTCGGCATGGGCATCGACAAGCCCAACGTGCGCTTCGTCGCCCATCTCGACCTGCCCAAGAGCATGGAAGGCTACTATCAGGAAACCGGCCGCGCCGGCCGCGACGGCCTGCCTGCAGATGCCTGGATGACCTACGGTTTGGGCGATGTGGTTTCGATGCGCCAGATGCTCAGTTCTGGTGACGCCCCCGCCGAGCGCAAGCGGGTCGAACTCCAGAAACTCGATGCCCTGCTCGGCTTCTGCGAGGCCACTGCCTGCCGCCACCAGACCATCCTGCGCTATTTCGGCGAGGAGCACCCCGGCGACTGTGGCCAGTGCGACAACTGCCTTGAACCCGTCGACACCTGGGACGCCACCCAGCCCGCGCAAATGGCGCTCTCCTGCGTCTTCCGCACCGGCCAGCGCTTCGGCGTCGTCCACCTGATCGACGTCCTGCTCGGCAAGGCCACAGCAAAAGTCGAACAATTCAACCATCAGCAACTCACCACCTTCGGCATCGGCCAGGCGCTCAGCCAAACACAATGGAGCAGCGTCTACCGCCAACTCGTCGCCGCCGGTCTGCTCGAAGCCGACATCGAAGCCTACGGCGGCCTGCGCCTGACTGAAGAATCACGCCCGGTATTGCGCGGCGAGCAGGAAGTCTGGCTGCGGCGCGATGCCGAGCCGGCCAAGAAAAGCCGAACCAGCAAGGCCGAACGCGGTGCCCGCGCCCGCGAAGCCTTCGCCGGTGCCAACGAAGATCCGCTGTGGCAAGCCCTCAAGACCAAGCGTACCGAACTTGCCCGCGAACAAGGCGTGCCGCCCTACGTCATCTTCCACGACAGCACCTTGCTGGAAATTCTCAACCGCCGCCCCGGCACCCTGAGAGAAATGGGTACCATCACTGGAGTGGGTCAGGCCAAACTAGCTAAATACGGCGACGATTTTTTACAGGTGCTGGAGCATCAGGCAAACGGAGCCTTCCCTACATGAACACACCCATTACGCTCGCTGCAGCCCTGATTTTTTCCAGCCTCGGACCCATCGCCCAGGCTGAAACGCTCACGGGATGGGTTACTCAAATTACGGATGGCGACACAATTACCGTTAAGGATTACTCAAATCAGCAACACAATGTTTGGTTAATTGGCACAGATGCACCAGAGAAGTATCAAGCGTTCGGGAGTCGCTCACATCAAATGCTAGGGGCTTTGCTAAACGGTCGTGACGTGGCGGTCGAATGGAATAAACGGGATCGCTATGGGCGCATTATCGGCAAAGTCATGGTCGCCCCGTTTGATTCGCCCTGCCATAACCAGCGTGACTGCCCCAAGACGCTTGATGCCGGCCTGGAGCAAATCAAGACCGGACAGGCCTGGTGGTACAGGGGCCATGCCAAAGAGCAAACCCCGGAAGATCAATCAAAATACGAGCGGGCAGAATTTGAAGCGAAGATTCACCGCAATGGGTTGTGGTCTGATGCCAACCCGGTGCCGCCGTGGGAACTCCAGCGGAAATAAGTGCTATTTCTCAGATGGTGGGCAAGTTGCCCATTGCCTGACTCTCCGTCATAACGCCCCCGCCTTTTGCAGCATGTCATCCAGCCCTTCCGGAGAGAAGCCGACCATTTTCTGCTTGCCAACCAGGATGACGGGAACGCCCTTGGCGCCCAGCTCCCTCATTTTTGAGCGCGCATAGTCGGACTGGTCGATATCCCATTCCTCGAAGGCAATCTTGCGGCTGCTCATATAAGCCTTGGCCTGCCGGCAGACGCCGCACCATTGCGCTGACAGAATCGTCACTTTCTTGACTGAACCATTGAACGAGGAAACCGAGGGGGTGCCGGAATAAGTTTGGACCTTTAACTTCTCGGTTTTGGCAGTGGCGGACTGAGAGGGCTTGTCGGCATACGACACCTTGCCGTCGGCACCGATGATTTTGTAGATTTCTGCCTGCACTTGCTGTGCGGCGAAGGCGAACAACAACAGAAAGAAAATGGACCACTTGTTCATGTGTCACTCCAGCCAGGCAAAGAACGTCGAGAGTCCCTGTTCAGGTACGCAGATCATGAAAGACCCATTACTCCGGCACGGTCCATTCCAGACGAACTTTGCCGGTTTTTTCCGCGCCCAGCGCGGCCAGCAATTCCGGCAACAGTTCACCCAGTTGTTTGTCGAGTTTCCAGGGTGGATTGATGATCGTCATGCCGCTGCCGTTGAGCTGAAAGTTGTTTAGCGGGGCGAGGTGGATTTCCGCTGTAAGTATCGGTTTCATCCCGCTGGCAGCCAGTTGACGGTGAAAGTGGCGTACCGGTTCCGGGCTTTTGATTGGATACCAGATGGCATAGGTGCCGGTGGGAAAGCGCTTGTAAGCCTCTTTCAGGGCGGTCAGCTGGCGGCGGAACTCGTCCGGCTCTTCGTACGGCGGATCGAGCAGCACCAGGGCGCGCCTGCTTTCCGGCGGCAACTGCGACTTAAGCGCCAGCGCGGCGTCGAGCGCCTGGATACGCACCTGGCGATCATCGCGGAACAACCGCTCCAGCGAACTCAGCGCATCCGGATGGATGTCGCTCAGCAGCAGCTTGTCCTGCGGTCGCAGCAGCGCGCGCGCCAATCGCGGCGAGCCGGGGTAGCTGGTCAGCCTGCCCTCGGCGTCCGGCAAACCCAGACGGCGCACCAGGCTGAGAAAATCAGCGAGAACAGGCGAAGGATGGGCCATTCCCAGCACCCGCAAAATACCCGCTTCCGCCTCGCCCGTCTTGGCGGCCAGATCGCCGCGCAGGCTGTAGGAACCATCGCCGGCATGTGCGTCAAGCACGCTAAAGCCTTTTTCCTTATGCTTGAAATGCTCGATCAGCAGCGTCAGGATGAGGTGTTTGAATACGTCGCAAAAGTTGCCGGCATGATAGCCGTGGCGGTAATTCATCAGAGGGTGTCCCGGTCGTGGAGATTGCGGGGATTATATGCCTAAGCCGAATGAGCCGGAACCATACAGTATGGGTAGGATGGGTGGAGCGCAGCGATACCCATTATTCATTACCGCAAAACGATGGGTATCGGCGAAAAGCGCCTCCACCCATCCTACGCGTTATGCGATCTAGTAAAGGCCATTGATTTCCTTGCTCCCAAAACCCGTCGTCATGAGTTAAGCTATGGTTTTTAATTAGCAACTAATCCAAGACCATGGCCCAATACGTAATGTCCATGCTCCGCGTGAGCAAGATCGTCCCCCCCAAGCGTCAAATCATCAAGGATATTTCGCTGAGTTTCTTCCCCGGCGCCAAGATCGGCCTGCTGGGCCTGAACGGCTCGGGCAAGTCCACCGTGCTGCGCATCATGGCGGGCGTGGACAAGGAATACGACGGCGAGGTGCAGCACCTGCCCAACATCTCCATCGGCTACCTGCCACAGGAGCCACAACTCGACCCGACCAAGACCGTGCGCGAGGAAGTCGAATCGGCCCTGGGCGAGGTGATGCAGGCCCAGCAGAAGCTGGAGGAAGTCTACGCCGCCTATGCCGAGCCGGATGCCGACTTCGACAAGCTGGCCGAGGAACAGGGGCGACTGGAAGCCATCATCGCCACCTCCGGTTCCGATTCCGAACACCAGCTCGAAGTGGCCGCCGATGCGCTGCGCCTGCCGCCGTGGGACGCCAAAATTGAGCTCCTATCCGGCGGTGAAAAACGCCGTGTAGCACTGTGCAAGCTGCTGCTGGAAAAACCCGACATGCTGCTGCTGGACGAACCCACCAACCACCTCGACGCCGAATCGGTCGACTGGCTGGAGCAGTTCCTGGTGCGCTTCCCCGGCACCGTGGTGGCCGTCACCCATGATCGCTACTTCCTCGATAACGCCGCCGAATGGATACTCGAACTCGACCGCGGCCACGGCATTCCATGGAAAGGCAACTACTCAAGCTGGCTGGAACAGAAAGGCGCGCGACTGGCGACCGAGAACAAACAGATCGACGCCCACATGAAGGCGATGAAGCAGGAACTGGAATGGGTGCGGCAAAACCCCAAGGGACGCCAGGCGAAATCCAAGGCGCGTATCGCCCGCTTCGAAGAACTCAATTCTCAGGAACACCAGCAGCGCAATGAAACTCAGGAAATCTTCATCCCGGTCGGCGAACGCCTCGGTAACGAAGTCATCGAATTCGACGGCGTCAGCAAAGCCTTCGGCGACCGCCTGCTGATCGACAACCTCAGCTTCAAAGTGCCGCCCGGCGCCATCGTCGGCATCATCGGTCCGAACGGCGCGGGTAAATCCACGCTGTTCAAGCTGATCACCGGCAAGGAACAGCCGGATAGCGGCAGCGTGAAGATCGGCACCACCGTCAAGATCGCTCACGTCGATCAGGCGCGCGACTCGCTGCAAAACGACAAAACCGTGTTCGATGCGATCTCCGGCGGCAACGACATCCTCACCGTGGGCAAGTACGAAACCCCGGCGCGCGCCTACATCGGCCGCTTCAACTTCAAGGGTTCCGATCAGGGCAAGATGGTCGGCCAGCTTTCCGGCGGCGAGCGCGGCCGCCTGCATCTGGCGCAGACGCTAATCGCCGGCGGCAACGTGCTGCTGCTCGACGAGCCCTCCAACGACCTCGATGTGGAAACCCTGCGCGCGCTGGAAGACGCCCTGCTGGAGTTTGCCGGCTGCGTGCTGGTCATCTCCCACGACCGCTGGTTCCTCGACCGTATCGCCACCCACATCCTCTCCTGTGAAGGCGATTCCAAGTGGACCTTCTTCGACGGCAACTATCAGGAATACGAAGCGGACAAGAAGAAGCGGTTGGGTGAAGAAGGCGCGAAGCCGAAACGGATTCGGTACAAGCCGATTAGCCGGTGATTCCCAGCTTTACTTTGTCACTGTTTATGTGAGGCATAATCTGTGTGCTCTTGTCTAATGATGTGAGATATATCTCATAATGTGACATATATCTCACCGGAAAATTGCAAATGTTTAAATTGATACGCCGCATGCTGGGAGGATCGCCGAAAGAACCTTCATCCCAGGATTCCTTTCAGCAACTGAATGAAGTGGCGCCGCTGAAACCTTCCCAGGAAGGGGCGTCGAAAGAGAACGATCAGAAAAATTCATCCTTCATTTGGCGTGAAGCTATCCTCGATCGCAACGAACGTATCGCAGGTTACGAATTCGCATTGGGTCAGAAGATGCAGTCCCGCATTATGGACAAAAGTGCGTTGATACGGCGTGTATATGACGATGTAATACTGAACAACCTTGCGCCACTCGGTGTGTCGTCATTGCTGGGGAGCCGCAGTGCATTCATCCATCTTTCGGTGGAATCGCTAAAGAGCCCAAAGCTCGAAGTTCTTGCCCATCCAAACGCGGTGATCATGATCAACCCGCGGCCCATTGCCGAGATCGACCTTGACGAGATGCGCGCCAACCTGGCACACATCGAAGCGCTTGGCTTCAAACAGGGCTGGTCGATCAACCGGCCGCACCCTGAATATACCGAATTCCTGAACAAGGCAGACTTTATCGAGATCGATCCTGCCGGGCTGGATGGCATCCAGTTGAAAGCGATGATCTCCGATCTTCGTGCTGCCAATGCCGAGCAGAAACTGATCGCCTGCAGATTGCAAACTTCGGATGACTTCCAATATTGTTTCGAGAACGGCTTCAATTACTTCATGGGGCCGTTTGTTTCCAGCCGTGAAAACTGGCATCCGGCGAAGAGCGACGTGAATTTCATGCAGGTGTTCCAGGCGCTCGAAATGATACGGTCCGGTGCCGAATTCGATGCCATTGCAGATTGTCTACGCACTGACCCTATCCTGACCTTCAAGCTGCTGCGCTATATCAATTCACCCGGAATCGGTCTGCAGCAAAAGATCAACGAAATACAGCAGGCACTTCTGCTTCTTGGCAGGGACCGTTTTTACCGCTGGCTGTCGCTGCTGTTGTTTGATAGCACGAAGCCGGGTTATCACGAAAATGTCCTTCGCGAACAGGCGCTGACACGTGGACGCTTCATGGAGATGCTGGCTGGAAAAGGGCGGGTACCTGCCAATGCCAACCAACTGTTCCTGACCGGCCTTTTTTCATTGATGAATGTCATGCTGGGGCAGTCGATCGATGATGTGCTGAAGCAGGTCGCGTTACCGGAAGCCGTCGCGTCCGCACTCAGGAGCGAGGCAAGTGCGATGCATGATGCGCTGACGCTGGCGATCACCGTCGAATCCGGGATTGGAGATATGGCTGCCGCAGCGGCGCAATGCGATGTGGATGCTACTGAGGTGGCTGCCATGTTGATCGACGCGTTGGCCTGGTCACAACAGATCGTTGCTGTCAGCGAATAGGCAAAGCGAAATCAACGGTTGAAATTAAAGGGATCAGCATCTCAATAGTTCCAGAACACCACCATGGAAATGAAAAAGATCAACTCCGGCAAGTTGCGCGCCATCGGCTACGATGCACGCGCCCGGCTGCTGCAGGTCCAGTTCGACGACGGTAGCATGCTGCAATACGGCGGCGTCGGCGAGGAAGCCTGGCGCCGCCTCAGCAGTTCGGGGTCGGCCTGGAGCTACTATCGCGACAACATAGAAGAAGAGTTCACCGCGAAGCGCGTTTCCGCCAATGCCCCTGCCGGCAAGAATCCGCTCGACGATTTATTCGGCAAGCCCTGAATGAAAACAACCCAGAGTGCGCTGATACACTCACTGAGTCCAAGCACTGGGACTATGGATTTTTCAATCGATGTTCGGGAAAGCAACGGCCTGCGCACGCTGCA
The DNA here is from genome assembly GCA_018823025.1 of Gammaproteobacteria bacterium. Classification (GTDB taxonomy): domain Bacteria; phylum Pseudomonadota; class Gammaproteobacteria; order Burkholderiales; family Sulfuricellaceae; genus Sulfuricella. Next base: position 8,327 of record JAHJJI010000063.1, read on the forward strand.
TTTTGACAAGCGCTGGATGCAAGGCGCGATGCGGGTCACGCGGCCTTGGGATCTGGAACTGGAATACACGCAGGTGATGATGGCGTGCTTGCTGATGCGCGATGAAAAACGCTTTCCGCGCAACATCCTGTTGATCGGCCTCGGCGCAGGCTCGCTGACAAAATTCCTTTACCGCCACTGCCCGTTGGCTCATCTGACGGTGGTGGAAATCGATGCGCGTCTGGTGGATGTGGCTAGCGAGCATTTCGGGCTGCCGGATGATCCGGTGCGATTGAACGTGGTGATCGGCGACGGTGTCGATTACATGATGACCAGCGACCAGACTTACGATCTGATTCTGGTTGATGGATTCAATGAGCACGCTCACCCCGGCGATCTCAATTCGCTGCCTTTTTATCAGGCATGCCGTTCACGGCTGAGCGATGATGGCTTGCTTGTGGTCAATCTGATCGGTTTGAGTCACGGGGTAAAAGGCGGTTTCGCGCATATCGAATCTGCTTTTGAAGACCGCGCCCTGATGTTCCCCAAGTGCAAAAGCGGAAACACGATTGCTTTCGCGTCAACCGCAGGCGTCGTCAATATTTCGCTGGATGAGCTGAAGAAAAGGTCGTTAGCGTTTGAGCAACGAACAGGTCTTGCGCTTTTGCCCACTTTAAGAAAATTAGAATTAATGGAGACAAGCGCGGCGTAGGATGGGTATCGCTACGCTCCATCCAACCTGCGATAGCTGACCAGGCTACGAAGCCTATCGGTACGACGCAAAAACATCCATCGGCAGCAGAGACCGCCCACCTTGTTATTCCTGTGATACGCCTCAATCCCAAGGGAACGATATCGGGCATAATGGGTCGCAAATAACTGGTTGTTTCAACCTCGCCGCGAGTCGGCTGCCCTGCACAAATCCCATAGCCCTTTACCAAGGAGAATCTGACATGTTTGAACCTATCACTATCCCTTTCGGCTGCAAGATGCTTTTCAACACGGTCAAGCTCAAGCCCGGCGTCACGATTGAAGAAGTCGAGCAGGCACTGGGCGAGATGTGTAATGTGGTTAAGGAGACCTACGGCGGTGACAAAGGCGGATTTATCGCCGGTCAGGTCTTTCAGTTTTCGGGCTTCGTTTCCGACGAGGGCTCCCTGAGCGGTGCAGCTCCGGCTGAGAGCCATGTGGCGATCGTCACATTCTGGAACAGTTATGAGGAGCACGAAAAATCACATGCCGACAAAACGTTCAAAGATAAATTCGATGCGCTGGGCAAGTTGTGCACCGACAGCAAGGAACTGGGATACGACATGCTGTGGCAGGGTGTGCCGGAATAACGGTTGCACAGGCTTGGTACGAACTGCAGTACAGCCCGCACAGGATGGGTTGAGCAACGCGATACCCAGCCTACAATAGCTGAGTACGATTTGTTCAGCTGATCTTCGAAGGAGTTCGCATGAATATTGACCCGTTGGCCGAATTCAAAATCAAACAACGTGAAACCTGGACCCTGGGAAATTTCGGCGACATGGCTGTGTTCACCACGCCCGTGGCCGGCCATCTGGTGCGCTATGCCGGGGTGACGAGCGGGCAGACGGTGCTGGATGTGGGAACGGGAACGGGCGTGGTTGCGATCACAGCGCGCATTAAAGGCGCCAGGGTGACGGGGCTGGACCTGACCCCTGCACTGCTCGCACAGGCGAAGGAAAGCGCCATGATTGCCGGTCATGACGATATTGCCTGGCATGAAGGAGATGCCGAGGCACTGCCATTTCCGGATGCCTCTTTCGATGTCGTATTGAGCCAGTTCGGGCATATGTTCGCACCACGGCACGATGTCGCGGTAAGCGAGATGCTGCGCGTGTTGAAACCCGGTGGCATGATTGCCTTCGCCACCTGGCCCGGTGAGCAGTTGATCGGCCGCATGTTCAGCTTGAATGCAAAGTATGTCCCACCGCCTCCAGGCATTGTTTCGCCGGTGCAATGGGGTGATGTCGCTATCGTGCGGCAACGGATGGGGGAGAGCGTGAAACGCATGCACGCCGAACGGGGCATCATGGGCATTCCGGCGCTCAGCCCACGACATCTGCGCCTGTTCCTGGAAGCCAAGACGGGCCCTTTCATCCGCACCGTACAGGCATTGCAGAACGACCCCGCAAGCCTTGAAGCGTGGCGAAGTGAAATGGAGGAACTGATGCACGAATATCTGCACGACAATGTCGTCCGCCACGAATACCTGCTGATACGAGCGATCAAGGTCTGACAGCACTCTCTGGCAAGCTTGCTCATCATCACATTTCGCCCGCAAGGGCTTTTATTTTGACTCACTTTTTATGACCATGATCAACGATTTTAAAAACCTGCAACCTGACTCCGTCTGGGCACATTTCGCCACCCTCTGCGCCATCCCGCGTTCCTCACTGCACGAGGCAGCGCTACGCGACCACCTGATCGCCTGGGCGGAAAAATCGGGTATTTCGACCCTGGTTGATGCGATCGGCAATTTGATCCTGCGCAAACCTGCCAGCCCCGGCTGCGAGACGATGCCCGGCGTGATCTTGCAAGGCCACCTCGACATGGTGTGCCAGGCCAACACCGGCACGCTGCATGACTTCGAACGCGACCCGATCCGGACTGTGGTGCGCGACGGCTGGGTGATCGCGGAGAACACCACGCTGGGGGCGGACAACGGCATCGGCGTAGCGCTGGCACTGGCCGCGCTGGAAGAGCCGGGGCTGATTCATCCAGCGCTGGAGGTGCTGCTCACCGTCAACGAGGAATCCGGCATGGACGGCGTCCGTGGGCTGGCCTCCGGCACCTTGCAGGGCAAGACACTGATCAACCTCGACACCGAGGAGTGGGGGCATTTCTATCTGGGCTGCGCGGGCGGCGTGGATGTGGAGGTGCGCCACGATTGCGAGCAGGAAGACCTGCCGCCGGGCTATGCGCTGCTACAACTGGAAGTATCCGGGCTGCGCGGCGGCCACTCCGGCATCGACATCCATCTCGGGCGCGGCAATGCGATCAAGCTGCTGGCGGAGGCGCTGCATGAGCTGGTCGAACTTTTCGATTTTCGCCTGATCGGCATGCAGGGCGGCACGGCGCGCAACGCCATTCCGCGCGAGGCATTTGGAGTGTTTGCGCTGCCTGCTGCCGATGCTGCGCAACTGGAATCATGGGTTCAACAGAAACATGCGGTATGGCGGGAGCGGTTTGTGGAGGCGGATGCGAAGGTGTCGCTGGCGTGCAAGCCTTGCGACACACCTCAAGTCACCCCAATTTCTCGTGCCGACCGTGATCGCTTGCTCGACTTCCTCAATGCCGCTGCCAACGGCGTGGCTCGCATCAGCGACGCCTTTCCCGGCGTGACCGACACCTCGGACAACCTCGGCGTGGTCGCGCTTGAACAGGGCGTATTTCGCGCGACGTCCAAGGTGCGCTCGCTGCACGACGCACGGGCGGATGCGCTGGCCGACGAGGTGGTTGCGCATGCCGCCGCGTCTGGATTGCGCGCCTGGAAGGACGGCGCCTATCCGGGCTGGACGCCGAACCCGGCCTCTCCCCTGCTCGATTTGTGTCAGGAGGTGTACTCCGAGCAATTCGGCCAGCCCGCTTCATTACAGGTGATCCACGCCGGGCTGGAATGCGGACTGCTGGCGGCCAGCCATCCGCATCTGGATATGATATCCTTCGGGCCGGATATCCGCGGCGCCCATGCGCCGGGCGAAAGCGTCGAGATCGCATCGGTGGGGCACTGCTGGCAGCTGCTCAAGGCGGTGTTGCAGGCGCTAGCCCAGCCACGCGGCTAGCGGAACAGGCGTTTTATCCTGAAAAGAACAAATGCCCATTGAGGCACAAAAAAATAACTTCGGAATCTTTCATGTCGAACTTGAAGCAGCGCGCTAATGACTATGCTGCGAACCTGTATCTATCCCCGTGTTCGCAGGTGAGTGCATGAACCTCGACCCCCGCACCCTGCTGTTTTCGCTGATCCTGACCTATTCCCTGACCGTGCTGAGCCTGCTAGTCGCTGCCTCGGGGGGGAGCGGCGGCAGAAAACATGACGGCATGGGCAAATGGGCTGCAGCAATGTTCCTGGAAACCCTGACCTGGACGCTGATCGCGGCACGCGGCACGATTCCGGATGTTTTCTCGGTTATCGTCGCAAATGGATTAAAAGCTGCTTCGCATGCCTTGATACTGGCTGCCATTTATGAATTCCAGCAGCGCAGGGGGCCACAATGGCCCTATTATTTCGTGCCCATCGCGCTGGCGATGGTGATGGCGGCCATTCTGGTGGACGACATAGGCGGCCGATTCATCTGGGGCGGCCTCATCTTCGGCTTCCAGTTGGTGCTGATTGGCCACGCCCTGCTATCCGATCAGGAAACCCGCGCCGGTCGGGCATGGCGACTGCTGTTCGGCGGAGTCGCCATGATCGTGCTGGTGCTGGGACTGCGGGCCATCGCCGCCCTGTCCGGCCACAGTGAATTCGCCCAACCCCAGAATTCCTTGACACTCCATCCGATTCAGCTCATTTCCTTTATCGCAATCATGGCAACGGCACTGCTCGGTTCGATCGGTTTCGTGCTGATGATCAAGGAACGCACAGATCGGGAAATCATGCACCTGGCGATGACCGACAGCCTCACTCAGGTTCCCAACCGGCGCGCCTTGATGGCGTACGCCGAGCATGCCATGGCCCGGCGCAACGGTTCGCCCCTGGCGGTACTGATGATCGACGTGGACCATTTCAAACGCATCAACGATACCCACGGACATCCTATCGGAGACGAGGTATTGCGCAAGGTTGCAACCCGGCTAGCGAGCCGCTTGCGTGGGCATGACCTTCTGGGACGTTACGGCGGCGAAGAATTCTGCGTGATTGCCCCGGATGCCGATATCGAAGGCGCACTGACTCTGGCCGAATCCTTGCGGGAAACCATCGCTTCCATACCGTTTGCCACCGAACACGGGGGTCTCTCAATAACGATCAGCATCGGCATCTCTCGCTGCCCGCCCAACGTCATACGTGAACTCACGGAAGTTCTGGCTGAAGCCGATGCCGCACTTTATACCGCCAAGCAAACCGGTCGCAACAAAGTCGTTATATTCGATATTGAGGCAGGCTGAATACTCGTAAGCCCCCTGTCATTTCTCCTCAGGGCAATTCGCGATGCACTTCACCTCCTGAGTCCGCTTGCCGCCGCAGGCAAGAAAGCAGGCGTCATAAATCGGCTGACAGCCGCATTCAACCTCACACCTTTCCTTCCTTAGCCGGTCGAATGCCTCGTCGCGGGTGGGTTTTTTCGGCGCAACAGGCGGAAAATAATATGGTTCAGGCCAGGGGTGGTAAAAACCATGGCCATACCAGAAGGAATCACGCCAGCGCATGGACAAATACAGCTGATAACGCTCCACCTCCCAACGATAGCGGTCGAATTCAACTGCATAGCGCTTGAGGGCCTCGGCGTAACGCCCTTCTACCAATGGTGCTATGTCTGCCAGGCACGTCTGGTAATCCGCTGTGCAACGTTGCTGGCACATCTCCATTTTCTGCCCGCATTTTTCCAGGCAAACCTGTCCCGCACTATCGGCAGGCGGCTCGTAACGGTAAATGGATTGGTAGCGCGGGCTCGGGCTGGCGCAACCTGCCAGACCAACGGCCACAATACCCAGAATCAGAGTGCGCAGAGCGGGGTGCATGTTTTCCCTTCAAATGTCGAATCAGGCGGCTTCTATTTCATCATAGCAACTTCCGGTTTCATCAAGACTGCTATAATTCCCGACTTGATCCCTCCATGAAATTCAAAAGGAATAGTGATATGAAGCGTTCCGCCCTTCTGCTGTGTTGCCTGAGCCTGGCGCTCTCCGCCCACGCTACTGACTCCATGACTGATGCGGGACTGGCGGAGACTCAGGTTTTGGGTGGCCTCAACGGTCAGGCACTTGCCTGCGGCTACGCAGAAACCGCCTCCCGCATCAAGACTGTGATAATTCAGCATGCGCCTAAGTCGCGGCGCTACGGAGCGGCCTTCGAGGAAGCTACCAACAAGTCCTTCCTCGACCAAGCCAGGATGGAGCAGACCACCTGCCCTGATGGCCCCACTCTCAACGGACAAGTCGATGAAGCAACCCAGCGCTTGCAGGCTGCCGTACCAGCCCAGATGGTGCAGTAAGCCCATGAACAGATTGCATCTTACCGTCCTGACCGCAGCTCTTCTGTGCACGGCGCCTGCCTGGGCCGAGGCGCCTTCGCCCGTTGAGGAGGATCAGCCGAAAATCGGGATCGTTTCCCGTTATTTGCTGATGGATACCAAGGGAAGGGCGATTTCAGATCAGGATTTTCGTGGCAGTTTTCAGCTCGTCACCTTCGGTTATACCTTCTGCCCGGACATCTGCCCAACCACCCTGGCGGAAATTGCGCTGGTCATGGAAAAACTGGGCAACCGGGCCGAGCAGCTGCAACCCCTGTTCGTGACCGTGGACCCGGAGCGGGATACGCCCGAAGTGTTGCGTCGCTATACCGCGTATTTTCACCCGCGCATCATTGGCCTCACCGGCTCACCGGAACTAGTACGACGCGTAGCCGACCACTTCAAGGTGCGGTATGAAAAACACTGGGAGCCGGGCGCGGAAAAAGACAAGTATTCGGTTGACCACTCGGCAGGCATGTACCTGCTGGGGCCGGATGGAAGCTTTCTCGGCAAGTTCGCCTATGCCACCCCACCCCAGGCGGTAGCCGACCGAATCCGGACACTGATGGATGACCTCAATTTGCCTTCACCGGCGAAACGGCCACCCGCCAGGAAGG
>JAHJJI010000064.1 GCA_018823025.1 Gammaproteobacteria bacterium
CTCTGTGAACTCTGTGTTCTCTGTGGCTTGAACTGCCGTTGTTAAGCTGACGCAAAGGAACCCACATGTTTAAAGTACGCGACAACGAACCCGACTACGCCCTGCTAGCCGACAAAAACTCCCAGACCCTTAACCGCTATGGGCTGTCCATCGATAAAGTGCAGCAAGGCGACGCGCTGTACGGAAAAAGCCTGAACATCAACGGCGATGGCGAAATCGGCAGCAACCCCAACCGCTACAAACAGCACGGCTTCTATTTCAATGCCGACAACTGCATCGCCTGCCATGCCTGCGAAGCCGCCTGCAGCGAAAAGAACGACAACCCGGCGCATATCGCTTTCCGCTCGGTGGGATTCGTCGAAGGCGGCACTTACCCGAATTACCAGCGCCTCAACATATCGATGGCCTGCAACCATTGCGACGACCCGGTCTGCCTGAAGGGCTGCCCGACCCGCGCCTACACCAAGTTCGCCGAATACGGCGCGGTACTGCAAGACCCGGATATCTGCTTCGGCTGCGGCTACTGCACCTGGGTGTGCCCGTACAATGCGCCGCAGCTCGACCCGGTCAAGGGCCAGGTCAGCAAATGCAACATGTGTGTGGACCGGCTCGAGGGCGGCTTAAAACCCGCCTGCGTTTCGGCCTGTCTGGGCAAGGCGCTGGATTTCGGCGTGATCGAGAACATCCCGGAAGGACGCACCCAGGCCAAGACCGAAATTCCAGGTTTTCCCAGCCCCGAAATTACCCATCCGAACATCCGTTTTCAGCAAACGCGCACCACCCAGCGCGACATGGTGCGGGTCGACAGCACCGCCCTGAAATACCACCGTGATGACACCAGCGGCGCATTCCATCCGACACTGGACCCCAAGCATGGCTACCAGCGGCACTGGAACCTGAAGAAATTGCTCGGATCGCACGAGAACGCGCATATCGCCTTCACCCTGAGCGTGCAGACCGTGATGGGCGCATTCCTGTTGCTGATCCTGGGAGGCTGGATGGGAAATGCGCCGCTATCCGCCTTTGGCGGCAGCGCCGCGTACCTGCCCTCGCTGGGCCTGATGCTGGGGCTGATGAGCTTCGGCCTGTTCAAGCTCAACATGCATCTGGGCAAACCGCTGCGGTTCTATCGGGGTTTCAACAACCTGCGGCACTCCCCGGTAAGCCGTGAAATTGCCGGCGTGTCACTGTTCTTCGCCGGACTGGCAGGCTACGGTTTCTTCACCTTCTTTGGCGGCATGATCGCCTCATTGATCGGCGATGCGCTGACCGGGGCGCTGCGCAATCTGGCTGCGGGAGCGGGGATACTGGGCGCGTGCCTGGGCGGTTATTACATGATCAAGCTCTACCTGATCCCAGCACGCCCCTTCTGGAACCACTGGCATACCGGCGCCGCTTTCGTGAGTACGGCACTGGGTTTGGGCGCGCTGTTGCTGGCGTTAACCGCGTGGCTGACGGGTGCGCTGACCAACGAGCTGGGTGTGGTCCTGGCCAGCGTGGCGGCCACAGGCTTTGCTCTGGAAGGCATCGGCCTGATAGCCCATGCCCGCGATCTCAAAGCCAAAGGCGACGAAGGCATGGCCTCGTTCTACGAGCAAACCACCACCTACGGATACCCCTACTGGCTGCGCAACGGATTGCTGGCGACCAGCCTGATGCTGGCGCTGGGCATGGGATTCATCGGGCAAGCCAGTGGGCTGGCATTCGGGTTGCTGGCGCTGACTGCGCTGGCCAGCGGGATTCTGGGACGGGCATTGTTCTACGTGCTAGTCATCCCGACCACCATGCCCGGTGCGTTCTTCTGGCGGAACAAGGGCTTCGTCGAACACGCTAAAGAGGTCGGGCTGGCCAATATGCCGCAAGTGGGCGTGGTGCCGGATGCGCATTGATTCTGAAAAACTCAGTTGAACCGCAGAGGACGCGGAGGAGATCATATATTCAGTAGGACAGACCCAATAGAGGATAGATCATGACTTTGTCGAAGACTACGCAAACAAAACCGTGGTCTATCCCTGAGGTTTCCCCTCCATCAACTTGATCTCTTACCCGAGCAAGACGATACTTGGAATCAATAGAGACAGACCCAGAAAAAGAGGAACCTAGCCCATGCCGATCATCTCCATGTTTTATGGAATCATCATCCGCATGTTTCTTATCGACAACAAACATCACAATTGCCACACATTCACGCCAAGTATGTTGAATTCGAGGCTTCTATCAGCATTGGGGAAGGCGAGATTCTTGCCGGGGAGCTACCGCGAAAGCAATTGCGTTTGGTGCTGGCATGGATAGAGCTCCACCGTGATGAGTTGCTGACCGATTGGGAACTGGCCGTCGGTGGTGAGACCCCCCTACAAAATCGATCCTTTGTGAGGTTGCCATGTATTGGGATGTCAAAACCGTTAAGCCGCTGTCCGATTACCGTATCTATGTCGAAGTCGAAGATGGACGCAAGGGAATTTTCGACTTGAAGCCCTATCTCGACCGAGGTGTCTTTCGCGAGTTGAAGGATGTTTATTACTTCAATCAGGTGGGCATTTCGTTCGGAGCGGTGACATGGCCGCACGAGCAAGACATTGCCCCTGAAACCCTACTTGCCGAAATGCTGCCTCTGGAATTGGCCATCGAAAATCAATAGTGCGTGGACTGGGGAAAACAGCCCGCGTGGATGGGTTGAGCTACGCGATACCCATCGCATGCAATTGTTGGGTATCGCTACGCTCCACCCAACCTACGATAGCTTGCGAACGCACGGGATCGGGTTTTGCATTAACACATTAACCAAGCTTCTTTGAATCAATAGGGGTCAGCCCACGGGGGTATCAAACGTTCCGAAAACAGAAGAAAACCGTGCCCCCAATCATTCATCCCCTATTATTAATTCTGTAGCGCGAATACTGCGCTGATTCCTATTTCAACCACTGTGTGAGAAGCGAGATGAGCGACAGGGGATTTGAAAAACGGCTGGCGCAGGAACTGCCGCGCTGGCAAGAGGAAGGATGGGTGAGCGCCGAGGGCAGGCAGGCTATCCTCGCCGACCTCGCTACCCGACAACCGAGACTGGTGTGGGCTTCCTCGCTTGCGCTGATCGGCGCGCTCCTGCTCGGCGTCGGGGTCATCACCTGGTTTGCCGCACACTGGAACGAAATGAACAAGCTGACGAAGCTTGTTCTTATTTTGTTTTCCCTCACCGCCAGCCATATCGCACACGGCCTCTGCCTGACCCGCGGCGCGTTGCCGAAACTGGCGCAGGGCATGGCTTTGCTCTCGGTGCTGTTCTTCGGTGCTGCGATCATGCTGATCGGGCAAATCTACCACATCGATTCGCATTTTCCCGACGGCATCGCGCTGTGGGCGGCCGGTGGCCTGCTCACGGCGTGGCTGCTCGGCTCGCACCCGGCGATGGTGGCATCTGTTGCTCTGGCTGCGCTGTGGACATGGACCGAGCAGTTCGACTATCGGGTGATGAACTGGCCGCTGCTCGGCTATCTGCTGCTCGCTGGCGCGCTGCTCTTGCGCCGCGACTGGAAAGTCGCGGCACGCGGCTGGGGTGTACTGTTCATTCTCTGGATGATCGGCTGGCACGCCCAGCCGTGGATCGGCGGAGTTTGGGAATCGCATGCGCACATTCGCCTCTTCGCCCTGCAGGTGCTTGGCATTGCTGGCTGCTGGGCGCTTGCGCAGTCGAGCGAGCATCCATTCGCACGCGCCGTGCACGCCGATTTTCTGCTCGCCGCGCTGATCGGTGCCTTTATCTTCACCTTCCCCGACCTTGGCTGGCGCCACGCCAAGCCGACGACGGGTGATCTTGTGCCATGGCTCGCCGCGCTCACCGGCACTGCGGCGATCTACACCGCAGGCATCATCCGCCTGGTACGAGCCAGCGAACTGGCGGATGAACGCTTGCGCATCGGCATCGCGCTGGCGTTCGGCCTTGCCTTGCTGCTGGCGTTCGAAGTCATCGTACCGCGCAGCAGCGGCCTGCCGGCGCTGTTCTGGAACGCCCTCTTCCTCGGCGTGCTGTACTGGATCGGCGATCTCGGCATTCGCCACGGCGACCGCGTGATGGTGAACCGCGCCTTCACTGCCTTTTCAATCTGGGTGCTGGCCCGCTACTTCGATACTTTCTGGTCGCTCCTTGATCGTTCTCTCTTCTTCATGGCCGGCGGCATACTGCTCCTGGCCGGGGGCGGCTGGCTGGAGCGCAGGCGGCGCGCGCTTCTGCGCGACTTTGAAGACAGGGGGCAGTCATGAATATTTGGCTGAAGATCGCGCTGCTGGTGGTAGTTCAGATCGCCGCGCTGGCTGCGATGGTTGCCGACAAGCAGTGGACGCTCAACACCGGCACGCCGGTGGTGCTGCAAACCGAACCGGTCGATCCGCGCTCGATGTTCATGGGCGATTACGCGCGCCTCGCCTATCCGATCAGCCGGCTGCGTCTGGATGGCGAAACGGCACTCGGCGGCGACAAGGAATTCAAGCGTCACGACACGGTGTGGGTCGCGCTCAGACCCAACCCCGACGGTGCGCAAGCCGTCTCGGTGCATCACCAGCGCAGTGCCATTGCGCCCGGCCTGCTGGCGCTCAAGGGCGAGGTGCTGTCTGTGAACGACTTCGAGTGGGATCGCACTACCAACAAGTCGATCAAGCAACGTACGCTGCAGGTGCGCTACGGTATCGAACAGTACTATGTGCAGGAAGGCACCGGCAGGCAGATCGAACGGCCACGGGGCGGAGAGAAGGTATCGATCCGCGTCGCGATCGATGCACGCGGCAAGGCCGGTATTCTGGCGATCCTGCTCGACGGTCGGGAACGCTACCGGGAAACGCTGTTCTGATGAGCGGTTCACCGGGTTGCGCCTCAGGGTCAGGCCACGGTTATCCTTCAATCACCGTTCCATATTCTTGATTCTACCCTCTGGTGGACCGTCCCGCCTTTCCGCCGAATCTCATTCCCAGGGGTTGAGCACGGTGAGTCCTTCGATGCCCTTGAAGTCCTTGCCGTTGCGGGTAGCCAAAGGCAGATCATGGCTCAGGGCAATGGCGGCGATCTGGCCGTCTTCGGTGGAAATCGAATGCCCGCAACGGGTACGCTCTGCGACGAGCAGTGCGTACTCGGTAGCGCAGTTGCCGTCGAAAGCAAGGCTGAGTCCGGCAAAATCCTCGTCGAACATCTGTTCGGCGGCGGCTGCGAGGCTATCGCGGCGCTTGCCGGCGGGCAGTAGTGCTATACCCAGCAGAATCTCGGCGCGCGTGATGACGCTGACAAAAAAAGAAGTACCCTGCTGCCGCTCAAACCAGTCCAATACTTCGGAAGCCGGTTTCGGGCGCATGAGTTCCGAGAGAACATTTGTGTCGAGCAGGATGCCGCCCATGCTCAATCTTTTGGTATGACCGGCAGGCGCGCTGTACGACGCTTGGGGATCGGCAGTTCGTCCGCATTCATTCCAGCAAAGCGCTGGTTAATTTTTTGGGCAAAGCCGACGCCAGCGGATTGCAGTTGTATCGCCCGGCGCAAGATGTCGCGTGCTTCCTGTTCCATCGAGCAGCCGTGCCGCGCAGCCTGCAAGCGCAACATCGCCTTCAGTTGGTCGTCAAGATTACGAATGGTCAGACTGGACATGGGATTATCTCAAATGATTGCAATGCAGTCATTGTAGTCATGGTGAGGGTGTGCGGCAAGGTCAAAACAACATCTCAGGACCAAGCCAGTTTTCTATTTATCAACCGGTTCGATACCAGCATTTCAGGTTCTGAGAGTCCCCGTCAGCAGCAAATAGCCCAGAATCAGAATCACCGCCAGCTGGATTAGCGATAATCCTTTCCAGAAACCCAACGGATTGCGTTCCAGCAAAGGGCGGCGGCGCCCCTCGTTGACAAGGCTCTGGTTCGGGCTGGTCAGATCCGCGACGAATTCGGATTCGATTTCATAACGCCGGTTGGGGTGGGGTTGCGTCGCTTTTTCCAGCGCGGCATCCACCCAGGCTGGAATCGCAGGGTTGGTTATTCGTGCGGAAGTGTAGGTGAACTTTTTCCGTGCCGCCTGCTCGGGGCTGATATCTCCGTAGGGGAGCTTGCCGGTGAACATTTCATAGGCGATCACGCCCATGGAAAAAATATCCGAACGGTTGGTGCCCTGCTCCCCCCTGAAGTATTCCGGCGCTGAATAGCTTGCAGTGCCGGCAATATGCTTGTGCTCCAGTACGGCATGGGTTTCGGCCAGGCCGGCGATGCGGGTGGAACCGAAATCGATAATCTTCAGGGTGTTGTTGCGATCGATCAGGATGTTGTCCGGCTTCAGATCCTGGTGGATCATTTCCATCCGGTGCATGGCGCGCAAGCCACGCGCGATCTGATCCACGGTTGCGCGCACCTGGTCCACGCTGGGAGTGGGATTGTCCCGCATCCACTGGCGCAGGGTCTGGCCTTCGATGTACTCGACCACGCTGTAAAGAAAAGTGCGCAGGCGGGCGGTGCGGTCGCAGACCTTGATCAGATGAGGCGAATCCAGGCGTTTCGCCACCCATTCCTCGAGCAGGAATTGTTCGATATATAGCGGGTCGTCGTTGTAATTCTGCGACGGGGTTTTGATGACCACTTTTTTCGCAGGCGACTCCTGCGTGTCTTCCGCCAGATAGACCTGGCTACGCGAGGTGGCATTCAGTTCGCGCAGGATACGGTAGCCATCCAGGATTTGTCCGGCTTTGAGATCGGGAGGAAAAGGCAGGCTGTTCAGGTGTTCGAAGAATTCGCTTTTGTCGGCTTGCGGCAGCGTCTCAATTCGCACCACCTGGCAGGTAATATTGTCCTGGCTGCCCTGGCTGAGCGCATGTGCCACCACTGTCTCGGCACATTTCTGCGGCTCACTGGAAAGACCGTTCAGCAGTTGTTCCAGTTCTTCTGAACGCAGGACATCGTGCACGCCATCCGTTGTCAGAATGAAGCAGTCGCCGGGCTGCAACTCGCGGGTGTGATAGTCAATGTCCAGTCGCGTATCTATACCCATCGCCCGGGCCAGATAGTCGCTTTTGTCGCCAAAATGGACGCGATGATCCCGCGTCAGGCACTCCAACTGGCCTTCTCGCAACAGGTAAATGCGGCTGTCCCCGACATGAAACAGGTGAGCCGTCTGAGACTTCAGGATGATGGCGCTGAACGTGGTTGCCAAGCCACAATTTCCGGCATAAAGCTTCTGTCCCTGGTTGTAGAGCCACAGGTTCAGCGCACCCAGAATCTTGGTTGCGGCATGTTTGGTCGACCATGAGTCGGGCGTGCTGAAGTAGTCGTCCAGAAACTGGCGCACCGCGATCTGGCTGGCCTCTTTCCCGCCTTCGCTGGCGCTGACCCCGTCAGCAATAGCCACACAAATGCCTTTGCTTTCCAGCGTTGCGTCAGAGGGAATCGAGGCACCGAAAAAATCCTCGTTCTGTGGCTTGATGCCGGCAATCGAATGCTGCCCCAGACTAACGCTCAGGGCATTATTGTTCATTGATTGAACCCCGTCGAAGCAGGGCAGACTATGGTTAGCATTGCTATCAGTTTACTTCGATCAGTTGTACTGTGCCATCAGGCAACACTTCGGTCATGTGCCCTTTGGGCTCGCGCAGGAAGAATGCAATGAACAGCAGAACAATCACGGCTGTCGTACCGATCACCAGAAAGAATGTCTGCGTGGAGACCATGGCCAGAACCGTGAGAAAGGATACGCCACCCACATTTCCGTAAGCGCCGGTCATGCCTGCAATCTGGCCGGTCAGGCGGCGCTGGATCAGGGGGACCATGGCATAAACAGCGCCCGATCCGGCCTTGGAAAAAATGCCGCCGAAGGTGGCGACCAGCACGACCATGGGCAGACTCCATTCCTTGCTCACGTTGCTCAGCACCATAAAGCTCAGCGCGATGCCCACAAAAACAATAATGAGGGTGATCTTGCGGCCGAATTTGTCGCTCAGCAAGCCGCCGGCAGGACGGGCAACCAGGTTGATCAGCGCATAGGATCCTGCCAGGAGCCCCGCATTGACCTTGTCCATGCCAAACATATCCACATAAAACAGCGCCAGCATGGAAACCACCGCCAGTTCGGTGCCAAACGTCACCATATAGGCCAGGTCCAGAATGGCAACCTGGGTGAAGGAATAGCGTTGCAGTTCCGGCACTTTTTCTTTAAGGATATGGGCGTTCACTTGCCAGATTTTCCAGATCTGAACCAGGTAAGTCAGTGCCAACGCGGCATAGATAACATACGTGGTAGCATCACCCAACAATTTCATTCCACTGGGTGAAAGCTTCCAGGTCAGCACACCCAGGACCAGATACATGGGAATGTTCATCACCATGTACAGCACCAGGTCAAAGCCGCTGGTGACTTCCAGTGCGCCGGTTTTCTTGGGCTTGAAATAAGTCGAGCCCTTGGGGGTGTTGCGTGCCCGCCAGTAGAACAAAATGCCGTAGGCAATGGCTATCAGGCCGGTGAGCGCAATCGCATAACGCCAGCCATCAGGCCCGCCCACGGCGACAGCAACGGTTGGCAGCAATCCGGCCGCACCGGCAGAACCAAAGTTTCCCCAGCCACCATAAATACCCTGGGCAACGCCGGTTTGACGTGCCGGAAACCATTCCGAGATCATGCGGATGCCAACAACGAAACCGGCACCGACAAAGCCTGATAGAAAACGCATCAGCGCCAGTTGCTGAAAACTCTCAGCCAGAGCGAATCCCATGCTGATGATGCCGCCCAAAATCAGGATGGCTGAAAACAGGATGCGCGGACCATAACGATCGACCAGCATCCCGACCAGGATACGGGCCGGAATGGTCATGGCTACGTTGAGAATCAGCAAAATGTTGGTCTGCAGGTCAGTCAGCTGTAATGCATCGCGGATAAAAGGCATCAATGGCGCATGTGCAAACCAGACCATGAAGCTGACGAAGAAAGCTAGCCATGTCAGGTGCAGGGTGCGGATGTTCGCCTTGGAGAAATCGAGAAGATTGAAACGATCGGACATAATGTGCTCCAGCAAAGTGGCCATAAACGAATATGGGCGGAGCTAAAGCAAGTCGTGTGCCATCATTACAAGCAATTGATAGTCATACTTATATTCAATTTGTTTTGGTGCATCACCTTGATTAACGCACCAAAATGGAGCGCCGCACCAAAAAAGATGGTGCATTCGCAAGAGGGAATTCAGAAAGCCTGCGCGCGATCGCTGGGATCGGCTATGAAACCGCCGAGGAACGCCGGCTTTCCCTCGAACGTGGCGAACCGAACCGGCTCAGCCGCCAGCGGCCAGCGCGCTTCTGGCAGGCGGTGGCAGCCCTACCCCTGATCGTCAATTTGTTGCTGTGGTATGTGGTGATTGTGGGCTGATTTGCCGGGAAACCACACCCTGAAAGGTGGCCCCTAATCGTTCAGCCAGAGCGCCCCGAAGACTTTTGCCAGACTTCGGGATCGCTTCCTGGAGAAAAACATTCGACATTGAGGCGGCCAGCGGATCTGCTGCCGCCCCAGTGTTTAGAAGTGATAACTGTAGACCAGTTGCCCGTTGTACTGCTCGTGGCTGGTGGTGATACCAGTCACGCCCGAGGTCGCCGTCACTTTGGGGGCATAGCTGAAGGCCAGGTCGAGATGCGACTTCTTGTTGATGGCATAGCCGAAGCCGGCGGTGATGTGATTCTTGATAATCGCGGGGAACAACGCATTGAGATAGGTATCCGGCACCGTATTGTTGGCCATGTTGAGGCCACCACGCAAAGTCAGCGCGTCGGTCATGCGGTAGGCCGCGCCGAGCATCAGAACATGCTGGTCTTTCCAGTCCTGGTAGAACACCACGTTCATGGGCAGCCCGTTAAATCCGGCAGCCAAGCCGGTATTGCCGGCCGGGGTAAACTCCATCTTGAAGTCCTTCATGACAGCGGCCCAGTTGATACGCTTGTAGTCGGCTGCCAGCATCCACTTCTCACTCGCCTCGTAGGCAATTCCAATACCGTAAGTTTCCGGCCACTGAAAATCCTTTACCGTCATTTTTCCAGCTACTGGAATTGTTGCTTCCACATATGTACCGCTCGCCGCGCCTCCCGCCAGCATGCCAGAATCAGCATTCACGTTAAAGCTAACCGATGCGTCCTTGGCTTCCAGATCGCTCAAACGGGTCTTGGAGTGGTAGGTGGCGCCGATGGTGGTCTTGCTGTCCAGCTTGTATGTGAAGCCTATTTTGCCGGCATAGCCCGTGCCGACGGCTTGGCCGGTAAAATCATTCTTGTTGGAGAAATCGAAATAGCCCCAGTTGACTCGATTGGCAGGGTCAAGCATTGGCACCACATTAGTCATAAAACTGCCTATCATTGCACCTGACGCTAGCGCCATTGGCGAAGTCCCCCCCGCCATCTGGAGGAAATCCGTGCCGCGAACCGCCATCTGCATATCCATACCGGCCCAGACGTAATCTACGGAACCGCCAACATTCAGATCCGGACTGACGTTATAAGCAACCGGAAATATCACCCGCCCGACGCTGACTTCGGAACGATTGACCAGTCCCGGGGAAACTGCCTGAGCACTTGGATTGGCGAGAACCGAGTCACTGCCGTATTCGGTGCCCATGCCGCCCTGGCCGTACATGCCGATGCCGAACAGTAGCCCGTTCTGTTTCCGGACCCAGCCGATTGCCGGGCCGCCGAAAAAATCGGCGCTTGAACTGGATGTCGTGCCCCCGGCGGATGATTTCACCTGCGGCGAGAGAAAGCCGAGCGCCAGATCGAGGTTAGTCCCCTCATTCATCATCGCCAGCGTCGCCGGGTTGTTCATCATCGCGGCGGTGCCGTTGTCGTAGGCCATCGAAGCGCCGCCCATACCCAAGGCCGTAGCGCCGTAGCCTTCCATGTTCATGCCGTTGGTAGCGTAAGCCAGCTGAGGAAACGCGCACGCCGCCAGGATTCCGGAAAATAACATTTGCTTTGTTTTCATCTAATTAACCCCCAACAGAAATTTTGAGTCCAACATGGTATCAGCCAGTTTAATTATTAAAATATATTAACATGCTTATATTTGATACTAACAATACCATTTATTTCGGGATATGAACATCCGAATTCTTATTTAGCCGAAAATTTCCGAAACGAACCAAACCACATGCCTGAACCTTGTTAATTCAGACCATTTTCTATACGCTTCAATCAGATAATTCAGGAGTCCTGCCCATGACCATGGACGCAACAAAGCTGGTGGAAGCCATCCTCAAGGCGCATGCGGCTGAAATGCACGGCGGACAAGGTGCGGAGCGGCCAGTCGTCACGCTTTCACGTGACTATGGCAGTGGCGGTCGC
>JAHJJI010000065.1 GCA_018823025.1 Gammaproteobacteria bacterium
ACAACACATCATCGTCATGGCGATAACGAATGGCCCCACGCTGACCCTGCGTCAGATGTCCGCTGCCATGCCAGATCTCGCAGAGGGAATCGCCGCCATCCAGTCTCTGCATGGGAACGTGCATGCAGGGAACTTCCATGTCGGCTTGCCACGGGCTCTCGACCGCATCAGCAGAAAAACACAGGGCGCCCAGCATGCTGTTTTTCTGCTCTGCCGGTTGTTCCAGGAATGCAGCAATGGACATGTTTGCGCAATACGAGGGGGATACCGTGTCGTGCATCAGTTCATCGCTGAGCCGGTTTCATCCACAATCCGGATGTTGTGTTTACGCATCTGCCATGCTTTCAATGTGCGCTTGAAATTGAGTAATGATGCCGCGTAATACAGCCCTTTGAAAATCCGCAAAGGGCCCTGAATCGGGGTTTTTCCGAACACATCGCCAGCCAGCACCGATAGCAGGGCTTCTTTAACGCGAAAAATGTTGCGCGGCTCCATGAACATATTGCGCATGGTGGGGTTGGTCACCCGATAGATAAACCAGGAAAATTCCTTCGGACCAATCCGCATCGCAGCGTCGAATTTTTTCAGTGCCGCGGCCGCCCGTTGCGGATGGCTCAGGCAGGTGTCCACGGTATCTGCTCCGACAAACGCGCTGTTCATGGCCAGCATCACGCCGGAAGAAAACACCGGGTCAATGAAACCGTAGGCATCGCCCAGCAGCAGATAATTGTTGCCGTGGCTATGGTCGCACATGTAGGAAAAATTGCCGGTGGCCTCAACCGGCGAGGTCAGTTGTGCGTGTTGCAAGCGCGCGCTCAATGGCGCGCACATCGCGATGGTTTCCTGAAAAAACTGTTCAAGAGATTTTTTGTTGCGCGTTTTCAGGTAATACGGCCAGGTCACGGCCCCGACGCTGGTCGTGCCGTCGGCCAGCGGAATCAACCAGAACCAGCCATGCTCGAACCAGAATATGGTGATATTGCCTGCGGCCTTGCCCGGGTTGCGCTCAACCCCAGAAAAGTGGGCGTAGACAGCCGTGCTGTTGTGTTTCTTGTTGCGCTGCTTGGCTTTGAAGCGATTGCCGAGAAAGGTGTCGCGGCCTGAAGCATCCAGTACAAAACGGGTCTGTACCGTTTCTATGCTGCCGTCCTCGTGGCGGGCCTGCACCAGTGCGCCGGCATTGGCGGGTAAAAAATCAACGTCCTGTACCTGGCAACCTTCCACGACACGGGCATTTTTACGGCTGGCGTTGCGGATCAGGATTTCATCAAACTCGGAGCGGCGCACCTGATAGGCCATGGGCATGGATTTGTCCATGGCATCGGCAAATTCGAACGACTGTGTGTGATCATGCCAGGGCGAGACGAATTCTGCGCCCCATTTTTCCATGCCGATGGCCTTGACGGCTTCAGCAACGCCCAGCTTTTCGAGCAGCGGCAGATTGGCTGGGAGCAGCGATTCGCCGATGTGAAAGCGTGGATGGTGCGCTTTTTCCAGCAGAGTCACGCGGTAGCCACGCTCGGCCAGCAACGCGGCAGCTGTCGAGCCTGCGGGTCCGCCACCGATTACCAGTACGTCGCAGCTCGAAGCACGGGTATTGGAGGCTGCGGGAGGGGTGTTCATGATTTAATCAGGCGGGTTATTAATCTCCCCGAATTGTATCGCATCGCACTGGTAATTATGTGGTTTTTCATCGGCTGTATTGGAACCGTTGGGGAGCCTTTTGCTTCTACTCCTTGGGTATCAGCAATCGGGCATTCAGTACCAGATTTTCCAGAATCAATTTTGCCATCGTGGCCGCCATCACTTTTTCCCGATCTTCGACGCTCATGTCAGCGTATTCCCCGGATTGCAGAAACTCAGCCACATGCAGGCAGGCCAGGTTTCTCAGATCCGCTTCATCGTAGGGAAGGTCGGCAAACTCGATAGGGTCTTCCGTCTCGACTTCAGCTAGCAGGGCTAGAAGGGATTCCGGCGTTAGATGGGGCATCGCTTTTCCTCTCTCGCTGGCGGGTTGTTCCGTCTTGGAAATAAAGGCTCAAGCCCAGCATTCCAACATTGTGTGGCGCTCCATGAGGTTCGAACGACTTATCTTAACTGACGTAATACCGGTTGTTTCAAGTCGCCAGACAGGGTCAGGCGTGCGCGAATTGTGGATGATGGCAATTTCATGTCTACGCTGGTTTTTCCTGTCAGTTTCTTGTCCGGCATGATGTCGGCTTCGCCGCTGGCGGTGAGCAGGCCTGCTGCGAGCTTCATCTGCCGGTATTGATAGCGCTGCATATCCACCGTCATGCTTCCAGAGAGGCTGGCGAACAGGGTTTTTCCGCCGGTGGTTTCTGTGGCTCTCGGCTGGATCGCGCGTGCCAGGTCGATGTTGTTAATGGAGCCATCACGGACGTTAAAGCTGGCCTTGATTCTGGGGTTGTCGAAGAGGGTGCCCAGGTCTCTGGACTGCATCGAATAAACGGTTTTTGCATCGAGCTTGCCGGTCAGTTCCATATCTTTCGTCAGTGCCGGCATCGCTCCCGCCAGCAAAATGTTTTCAATGTAGAGATCCCCTTCCGCGCTCCACAAGTCACCCCATTTGATGGTTGCGTTGCCTTTAGCTTTGCCGCCGTAGAGTCGGCCCTCGATCTCGCTGATCCGCATGTTTCCCGAGGTTGCCATGGCTTTGGCGTGCAGTTCGCTGAAGGTCAGATTCGGCCAGAGTGGGGGCTGCCAGTCATTGGCGGCGAGATTGACTTCGAATCCCTCGTTTCCTGGGGTGATAGCCACTTCGATTTTCTTGTCCGTACTTCTGATTTTTGCCCGTTCGAATTTGCCTGTCTCCGCCAGCGCGACCTCCACCTCAAATGGGGGTAGCGGTATGCCTTTTACTTCGATGGTTGCGGTTTTGATGACGATCCGGCGGACCTGGGTTTTTTCGGCGCTGTCGCCTGGCCCAACCCAGGCGATCACCCGAGCCAAGGCGTCCTGATCGATCGAGACTGATTCTACCTGGATGGTTTTGATCGTTTTGGTTTCGCCGAAAAAAGCGGCCAGTTCGGGCATGACCCGGACCGTGGGGATCTTGATGTCACGCAATTTTCCGATGGTGATACCTTCAAGCTGCAGATGGGGCGCTGGCCACAGGGAGGCGCGCATGGAGCTGATGGAGACGGGCTCGCCCATCCTGTTCGAGGCCAGTTTTTCAATGGGGGGGATGAAGATATTCAGGCTCATGACTTGCAGCAGCACGATTGGCAATAAAATCAGCGTTGCCAACGAAATTGCGGCGGCCTTGCCCAATTTGATGGGGTGTTTGAACTTCCTGGGTTTTGCCTGCGCCTTTTGGCGGGCTTTTTCAGCTTCCCCGGCGCGTGCATCAGCCAGCGCTCTGGCCCTGGCTTCTATTTCTGCCCGTTCTCGCTCTTCCTGCTCGGCCTCTTCCCGCGCTTTCCGCTCCGCCTCTGCACGGGCTTTTTCCAGCGCCTCTTCCTGTGCGCGAATTTTTTCCTCGGCTTCCCGGCGTGTCCGTTCTTCGGCTTCGGCTATCGCCCTGGCTTCTTCATCCTCGCGAGCCTTGCGCTCGGCTTCCTCCTGTGCCCTGGCTTCAGCTTCGGCTTGTATCCGTGCTTCCTCTTCGGCCCGAGCTTTTTCTTCTGCTTCCACGATGGCCCGTACTTCGGCTTCCCGCTTTTTTCTGGCTTCTTCATCCTCGCGAGCCCTGCGTTCGGCTTCTTCCTGCTCTCTGGCCTCAGCCTCGGCTTGTATCCGTGCTTCCTCTTCGGCCCGAGCGCTTTCTTCTGCTTCTACGATGGCACGAGCTTCGGCTTCTCGCTTTTCCCTGGCTTCAGCTTCCTCACGAGCCTTGTGCTCGGCTTCCTCCTGTGCCTTGGCCTCAGCTTCGGCTTTTATCCGTGCCTCCTCTTCGGCCCGAGCTTTTTCTTCTGCTTCCATGATGGCCCGTACTTCGGCTTCTGCTTTCGCTTTGGCCTCTGCTTCTTCCCGAGCGCGGGCTTCCAGCCTGAGCTGTCTCCGAGCTTCGGCCCTTGCTTCTTCCTCAGCCTCCGCCTTGGCTCTGGCCTCGGCTTCCTCCCGCTCACGCGTTTCTTTGCGCTCAGCTTCTTCTTTTGCCCGCGCAATTTCTGCGGCATCTTCCTGCGCCTTGCGCTCTGCCGCCTCTCTGATGCTGGCTTCTTTGGCGGACTTCTCCTGGGCCTCCTGGCGTAATCGTTCTTCGAACTCGGCTTTTTCTTTTTCGGCCTTTTCCCTGCGAGCCTGTTCTTCGGCTTCGGTCCTATCCTTCTCTATTTTTTCCTGGAGAGCCTTGGCCTCTTCTGCCTCTCTAGCCTTGCGTTCTGCTTCTTCTCGCGCCTTGCGCTCTGCAGCTGCTCTGATTTCAGCTTCATTAGCCGCCCTTTCCTGGGCTTCCCGGCGAGCTCGTTCCTCGGCTTCGGCATTGTCTTTCTCGATTTTCCTCTGGAGTATCCTGGCTTCCTCTTCCTCGCGAGCCTTGCGTTCTGCTTCTCCGCGGGCCTTGGCCTCGGCAATTCTTTTTTTCTCCGCTTCACGTTGCGCGCGGTCTTCGGCTTCTTCCCGCGCCTTGCGCGCTACAGCCGCTCTGATTTCAGCTTCTTTGGCCGCCTGCTCCTGGGCTTCCCGGCGAGCTCGCTCCTCGGCTTCGGCCTTGTCTTTTTCCGATTTTTCCCGGAGTGCCTGGAACTCGGCTTTCTTGCGAGCCTTAAGCGAAGCTTCTTCCAGCGCCATGGCTTCTGCTATTTTTCGTTGCACTCCTTCCCGCCGTGAACGCTCTTCTGTTTCGGCAGCTTCCCGCGCCTCGATTTTCCGGCGCATTGCCTCCTCTTCCGCCATGGCCGCTGATTTTTCATGGGCTTTTTGCCGCGCTTCCTGCGGGTTTTCCGCAGCTTCTTTCATGAGTTTTTTGCGAGCTTCGGTTTCGGCCAGTACCTTGAAAAAGGTTTCGTCGACGGTTTCTGAAACGACCATCGAGGCTGAGTTATCGGGAATGCTTGAAAACTGGGTAAAGGGTTCTCTTGCAACCGCCTTGAGGTAGCCGTCTTTAGCCAGATCGGCCAGGATCTGAGGAAGCGTGGAGGTGGGCGACTCACCGGCTTTTTCCATAATTTCTTCGACCGTTGCCCTGCCGTCCACCAGGCTGAGTGCTCGCGCGAGCTTGGCGGGCAAGCGTTTGCCTTTCTGGGTGATGGCCTGCACACCCTTGGCTGTTTTGCTGTATACCGCGGTCAAGTCCATATTCAGTTCGTCAATCGGCAAGGTTGCATGAACAGTGCTCAACTATGCACCCCGGAATTTCGGGAAGGCAGACTTCAAGCCCAGTTTGGCTTTTTGCAGGTTTTTAATTCTAATTGATTTATTATGCCACTGAATTAACAAAACTTAATATTGATTATAGGGTGTCGGCACGCACCATGTCTTTCCACGGAAAACCGCTACCATCGAATGGGTAAACATGAAGTTAACAGAAAATAACCGGGAATTTTCTCACCCGCCCAAGTGATTAATCGCTGCGGGTGTGGTTCTACTTGCTATGGGGGCTTATTGAGCTGCCTCGTTATGAATTTCGAGTTTCTTCATTTTTTCCCACAGGTTTTTCCGGCTGATACCGAGTGCTGCAGCCGTTTCAGCGATACGCCCACCGTTGGCGCTTAGCCTGTCCTCGATGTATTTTCTTTCGCAGGCATGAAGAAATTCGTTCAGTGATTCGGCCCCCTGAAATTGTTCTGGCGGGGCTGACGGCAGGGCGTCGAAGAGCAGCTCCGCCGTGAGCCCCTTTTTTTGGGAGAGGATGCATGAGCGCTCAAGGCAATGTTTGAGCTCACGGACGTTGCCCGGCCAAGGGTAATCCAGCAAGGCTTTTTCAGCTGATCGGAGTAGCGTGCGAGCGCCACAATTTCCCGCTGCACAGGTTTTGAGCAGCCGTCCAGCCAGCCACAGGATGTCTTCCTTGCGTTCGCGCAAAGGGGGGATGTGCAGATGGATGACGTGGATTCGATAATAAAGATCTTCTCTGAACTTGCCGACTTCCACCATTTTCTTGAGATCCTGGTGCGTGGCACAAATCAGCCTGATGCTTACAGGGATCAGCGTCTCCCCGCCAACCCTTACTATCTGGCGTTCCTGAATGGCACGCAGAAGCTTGACTTGCATCGTCGGCGACATTTCGCCGATCTCATCAAGAAACAGTGTTCCGCCGTTGGCCAGCTCAAAAACCCCCTTTTTTTCACGAACGGCCCCTGTGAAGGCGCCCCTGACATGCCCGAACAACTCGGCCTCCAGCAGAGTTTTTGTCAGTGCGCCGCAATTGACTGCGATAAAAGGCGTCTTGTCGGCAGGATCGTGCTGATGGTGAAGTGCTCGCGCCACCCATTCCTTGCCGACGCCGGATTCGCCGGTAATCAATACGGAGGTCGAGTTCGCGGCAACCCGGGGTAGCAGCGATTCGATCGTGCGCATTGCACTCGAGATGCCCAGGTTGTTATCACCCGCTACTGCTGGTCTCGATTGAATGCACAGGAATTTTACAGTGTCCAGGAGTGCGCGGATGTCCAGTGGCTTGGTGAGATAGTCATGGGCGCCAAGTTTCAGGAGCCGCACAGCCCGGTCGATGGTGCCGTAGCCGGTAGTAAAAACGAATGGAGGTAGCTTCGTTGCCGTCTCTTTCAATTGCACAAACAGGTCTTCGCCATTGATGTCGGGGAGCTGGATGTCGCTGATAACAGCGTCGTAGCGCTTGCGACCCAGAGCCTGTATTGCGTCTTGCCCGGTCTTGAACCAATCGCATTCGAAGTCCTCCAGGCCCAGGCGATCTGAGAGCGCTTCGCCCATGATCAGGTCGTCTTCAATCAGGCAGATACGATAAGGCTTAGCTTTCACGCCACACCTCCAAGGGGAATGCTGACAGTGAAGTGCATCAGGTCATTCGGCTCTCTCTTGACGCTGACGCGCCCGCCGAGTTGATGCACGATCTGATAGGTGACCCATAGGCCCAGGCCGTGCGAGCCTTCGCTCATGGGGGAAAAGGGTTCAAACAGGTGAGCGATCTGTTCATCCGACAGCATCCTGCCGTCGTTGGCCACGGAAAACTGCAGTTGACTGTCTGCGATGCCGATATCGAAGGTGACCTCGCCTTGCTGCTCTGTCGCCTGAACGGCATTAAGCAGCAAGTTGATCAGAATCTGGCGCACCAGTGTCGCAGGGAGAGGGACAGCTTCATCCAGGCTATTGTGCCAGCCGATGTGCAAAGCTTTCTTGCGGGCCATGGGGGTGACCAGAGTCAACACGTCCTCAATGTCCTGTGGCGCAAGGTGGCGGCTTTTTATCTTGGCTTCCACCAGCAGGGCTCCCACAGTTTCTTTGATTTGGGTTAGTCCACGCTCGATCAGGTCTATGGTTTTCATCGTGCGCGGGTCTAAATCGCTATATGATTTCAGCGTGTCGATGGCCGTGAGCATGCCGCTCAGAGGATTGTTGATTTCGTGAGCAATACCTGCTGCTAGTTGCCCCAGCGCCGCCAGTCGCTCCGACTGCACCATTTGCTTTTCAAATTCTTCCTTGTCCTTGAGATCTCTAAGCATCTGGGTATAGGCCACGAAAAGCTGACCGATTTCATCGCGATAGACAAAGAGATCGGAATTCAGCTCTGATGGCCATTTCTTGCTGATATCTCCCATGCGCTCGGTAATTTGCACCAGGGGTAAAGCCATGCGCCGACCCCAGTACCAGTTGAAAGGGAGCAGGATGGCGAGAATTATTGCCCCCACTTCCAAACCGTGCCTGGCAAGTTGGACAAAGCGCGGCAAGAAGATGTTTTTTGGGTGGGCGATAATCAAGGTTCCGAGATGTAAGTTCTCGCTGGAAATGGGGGTAACGTAATAATAATATTTCGATTCGGGCAGATTTATCTCCTGCGAACTGCGCCCATCCATTTGCATGATCCGGTCGGCGAGCACGGCAAACTCCGGATTTAAGTGACGCATCTCGGTGAGCATGGGGGCGGATTTCGGGTGAGCAGCGACAAAAACGCGCAGCTCATTGTCGATAACCAGAATGTGTTCCGCTTTGACTGGATTTGAACCTTCTATTGGCCTGTTGATGGGTACGGAGATGATCTCATACGCCCGCCATACGTCGTCGTGCAGCATCGCGGGGAAAAGATTTGTTTTAAGCGAATACCCCATGGTTTCTGAATCGTGGAGTAAATCCTCTTTGAGTTCATCGTAGGCGTGACTGATAAGCGTACCCGACACGGCCAGCGCGGTGATGATGATGAGCATCCCTCCCCATAGAGGAAGTTTGTATCTGTAGCTGAGGTCCAGAATGAATTTCATTGATCGGCCATGGTGCGCATCATTTTGCGTATACCGTCGTAGAGCTTTGCATCGCCCGGGGCGAAACCGCTCAGGTTAAGCCGCTTGAGCAGTTGGGCCCCCTCCGGGTCGTTTGCCATGCCCAGCAGGGCTTGTTGCATGGCAGCAGAATCAGCCCTGCTTACAGAACGGCGGGCGACGACAGGCGGAAATCCGTACTCCGGTGATTTTGCGACAATCCGTGTTTGATGGGTTAGATCGGGCTGAATGACCGATAACGTGTCCCACACGAAACTGTCCAGCGAGCCGGCGTCAGCCAGACCTTGAGCGACGGCATCGACAATTCTTTGATGGCCCCAGGTAAAGAACGTCTTGCGAAAGAAGCGGTTCGGGTTTTCCCCCGCCTGTTGCAACTGGTATCGAGGGGCGAGGTAGCCTGAAGTCGAATAGGGGTCCGCATAGGCAAAAATCTTTCCTTTCAGTTGCAGCAGCGATTTTGTTTCAAGGTCAGTGCTGGGCACAATCAGATAGAAGGAGTAATAAGGGCGACCTTGATAGAGCGGGGTGACAAGTAATCGGGCAAGGCGCTTGTCCTCGAGATAGACATAGGGATAAGTGGAGACCCAGGCGAAATCAATTTTCTGCTGCCTTATTAAATCGATGGTCTCGCGATAACTGTCCCGTGAAACGAATTCCACCGGGCGTCTGAGCTTTTTCTGGAGGTATTCGCGCCAGTCAGCCAGTAATTCGTACTGATTGTGAATGATGGCCGGTGTGAGACCAAACCGAATGGGTTGGGTGTTCTCATTTGCCCAAACTGCACTGGATGCAAGCAGGACAGTTAGCCATAGGTATTTTCGTAACATAATGAAATGGTTAATAAAATAGTTTTCAGTGTTACTCGATGGTAACCTATAAATAAGGCTGCTTTCAATTTTGTTACCGAATGGAAACATTTTTGTTTTGAAATTTTTTCTGAATATCTTAGATAAAAGTTCTTCTTATGCGTCGCTTATCCGCTATAGAAGATAATATGCTGTTAATTCATTGTGATACATAGAAATAGCGCACTTCCATCCGGCGTGTAGCGTAGACAATAATAGATAACCATCTAACGAAGCGCCACGCCCATCAGCTTCACGCAAGTCTCATGCCGTATGGCCTTCGGCTGATGTGCGGCACTGAGGCTTCTTCGGTTGCTGTTTACCGCCGATCACTGGCTACAGCCCAGATATAAGCGCTGATAGCCGGATAGTTATTCCCGAATTTATAAGGATTAAATCGAATTCTTATCCCGATATCGCGGTTGCGATCGTCTGGGCTATTGGTATTGGCAAGCGCCTTAATGTTACCGGAAGGTAACATGATAATGCTCAACGAGTTTCAGATACTGTCTTTAGAGTGCCTAATCCAACGCGTGGATCGCTTCGAATGATAGATCTGAAAAAAGTCGCATGGAATGAACTGGGTACGCACCACCATGGTTTTCATGGGTTTTGTTTTGCGATGGCACCGACGCGATTCTGAGATGGGAGCCTGGCAGGTGGCTATTGGCAACACTATGGAATGTATATTGCTTGATAGCGAGACATCGGCATCCTGTTAAATAAGACATTCATATCTGAAAGTTTTTGGAGGTAATTGTGAGCCACCAAGCCCGTACTAAAAATCTGCTTTGCATTCTATCCGCCGCCATTGTATTGGCTTTCTCGGCTAACGCCGTCGCAGACGACGATGAGGGTGCCGCCGAGTTCAAGAAGCTCCTGAAAAAAAACGACTGCCTCAAGTGCCACGCCTTCGATAAGACCAAGAAGGGCCCCTCCTACAAGAAGATTGCCGCCAAGTACAAGGGCAAGGAGGCCGAGGGCGAGGTCAAGATGTACAAGAACATCACGCTGGGGCAGAAGGTCAAGCTCGAGGACGGGAAGGAAGAGGAACACAAGATCATCGATGCCAAGGATGAGAAGGAATTCAAAGCGCTCATCAAGTGGATACTCACGCTCTGAAGCGAAGCAAGTTTATAGATTGGTGCTGTTCCGTAAGGTTTGGCATAAATATTGAGAAGGCAAGGGGGAGGTAATATGAAATACGTGAGACAAGTGCTGGCAGTGTGTGCATTCGTGGGCTCCATGGGAGCTGCGGCCCCCTTGATGGCGGCGGATGCGCCGAAACCGGTTGAGGTAAAAAAGGATCTCATCCTCAAGGGGGATGCGAAATGTACGGGTTGCCATGATGAAGCCGATGACCCCGTGCCCTCCATGCTCGACCTGCACCCGTCGGTACTCGCCATCGGCAAGACCAAGCACGGCGCTGTCGCAGACGGTCGCACTCCCACCTGTACCGATTGTCACGGTGAGAGTGAAAAGCACGTAAATTACGCAGGCAAGGACAAGCCGCCCAAGTCCGATCGCGTGTTTAGCAAAAAAACCACTACGCCAGTCGCAGAGCGCAATCAAGCCTGCCTTGCGTGCCATCAGGGCGGGAACCGGATCGCCTGGCAGTCCAGTACCCATGCGACACGGGATGTGGCTTGCACTTCTTGCCATAATATCCATGCCAAACGGGACAAGGTGCGCGACAAGGTTACTCAGACCGAAACTTGCTACACCTGCCACAAGGAGCAGCGTGCGCAGATGAATCGGGTTTCTCATCATCCGGTACCCGAAGGCAAGATGTCCTGCTCTTCCTGCCACAACGTGCACGGCGACAATCCGAAGCAACTGTTGAAGGCCACCACCAACGAGACATGCTATACCTGCCACATGGAGAAGCGCGGCCCCTTTGTGCATAACCACCAGCCGGTAAGCGAGGACTGCGCCATCTGTCACCAGCCGCACGGCACTACCGTGGCCAACCTGCTCAAATCGCGCGCACCCTTCCTGTGCCAGGAATGCCATAGCCACCCGAGCCATCCAGGCCAGACTCCGGGCCAGCCGTCAGCGCGCACGACAAGCACGTCAATGCTCGGTGCGATCGGCAGGGGTTGCTTGAACTGTCACGTCAACATTCACGGCAGCAATAGCAGTCAAAATAGCGCGACTGTTGGTCGCTTCCGTCGCTAAGCCGTTTCGGGGAGATTAATCATGAAGAACACAAAACAGATTTTCACGCTGACAACGATTTCCGCCGCCCTGCTGGTGGCCTATGGTCCAGCATTCGCGGACGAAGCCGAAATGACTCAGTTGATCAAGCCTGAAAGCTCGGTGTCGGTCGGTATCGGGAATTGGTCTGGCGACCGTCCGCAGCAGGGTATCTATGACGGCATGCGGGAGAATGGTCTTTACGGCCTACTGGACGCTGATATCGTCAAACGCGACGACGCCACCGGCACCTGGACGACCTTCAACGCCAGCAACCTTGGTACTGACGCCTTCGGGCTCGGAGCGGGTTATGAGCGCCAGGGCAATTTTGGTGTACGGCTCCGCTACGATGTGATTTCGCGTGACAATCCTTACACTTTCAATACCGCTACTCAGGGCATCGGGAGTACTAACCTGACCACCCCTGCAACTGCAAATCCGGCTCGATCGGAGACCACGCTGGGCGTCAAGCGCAAGCAGTCCGATCTGGATTTGGTCAAGCACATCATGCCGGGCCTGACCCTCAACATCAACTTTAAGAACGAGGATAAGGAAGGTACGCGGCAGTGGGGGCGGGGTGGTGCAGCCGAGTTCTCTGTCGAACCTATCAACGCGACGACGCGACAGCTAGAAATCAAATTGAACCACATCGGCGAGCGTTTGCAGCTAAGCGGCGGTTATTACGGCAGCTGGTACGACAACGCCAATTCCCTTGTGAAAACGCAGCTTTCCACTGGTGCAGGCCTCTACTATTTGACCCTGCCACTTGACAATCAAGCGCATCAGTTGTTCCTCGACGGGGGTTACAGCTTCACGCCGGCGACGCGGGGCACCTTCAAGATCCAGCACACTCGCGCAACACAGAACGAGCACTTGCCTACCGCCGACATTGCTGGTCTGGCCCTGGCCTCCGCGCCCACCAACCTGAACGGCAGGATAGACACCAACCTCATTCAATTGGGTCTGACCTCGCGGCCGACACACAATCTTTCCGTTGTCGCGAACTTGCGCTACCGGAATGAGAACGACAAGACGCCCGAGGCTCTGTATGTCACGGGTTCGACGATCGTGCATAATACTCCCTATGATTACAAGTCGTTGGTCGGCAAGCTCGAAGGAACCTATCGACTGCCCGATAACTACAGTCTAATCGCGGGTATTGACCAGTCCAGCCAGGATCGTACGGTGCCAGTCGGCAATGTCGTCGCCGGTGTCGATACCGAGCGCTATGTGCCGTTCCGGGCGAAGATCGACGAAACCACCTACCGCCTGCAGTTGCGCCGATCGTTAACCGACACGGTGAACGGATCCTTGGCTTATTTGCACAGCAAACGCGATGGATCTACGCTTAGCCAGACTGAGGCCAGCGAGTCCGACGAGATCAACCCCATCCACATCGCTGATCGCAAACGCGACAAGTGGCGTATGACGGCCGACTGGACGCCCGTAGACACCTTGTCCTTGCAGTTCAACTACGAGACGTCCAAGGACGACTACGGACATGACGCGACGCGGGAATACGGCTTGCGCGATGGTGATGCCAGCATGGTTTCGGTGGATGCTGCCTACACACTCAACGACGACTGGAAGCTAACGGCGTTTTATTCGCATGACAAAACCACGGCCAATCAGTACAACGGTCGCTGGACAAATGGCACCGGGGTCCATGAAGCCGACAGGGTGTCTCACCTCAAGGAGGTGGGCGAATCGATCGGCCTCGGTCTTCGCGGCCAAGCCAGCGCCAAGACCCGCATCGGAGCCGATCTGCAATGGACCGAAACCAGAGCTGATTATCCCTCCGATATCACCTACATTGCGGGCGCCACACCAGCATACCCTGTTGGAAACAATCCCTTGCCGAACATTACGAACCAGATTATGGCCCTCAAGCTGTTTGGCGAGTATTCCATCGACAAGACTTCGGATGTGCGTATCGACATGATTCACGAGCGCTGGAAGACCGACGACTGGTCGTGGCTGTTCGCTGACGGCACGCCCTTCACCTATGGTACAAGCACGGACGGAACTCAGGTCCTCTCTAAGCCGAAGCAGACCTCCACTTTCCTTAGCGTCCGTTACATCTACAAGTTCCAATGATTGGGAACGGAAGTGGCGATATTTAGTTAGTTCAGGGCGGCCTAGGCCGCCCATTTTCTTCGTTCGGTACATAACTCCTATGCACACGATAAAAGCTCCAAACAATTCATGGTTGGCCCTGATGCCGACACTCCCTGCCCGACTAATTGCTGCTGCATGCTTCTGCGTACTGGCCGTTGTGGCAGCCAGCCCAGCGAGCGCTGCTCCTGTGGCTTCCTCTGTTCAGGCAAGCTCAGGCAAGCGCGATAACGCGACCTGCCAGACCTGCCACGACGGCAAGAAGGGCAAACTCGAAGTGCCTGGGGCCGATGGGGAAGACCGTCCGCTGCATGACATCGACCCGGACAAATACGGCAAGAGCGTCCATGCCAGGATGGAATGCGTCGCCTGCCACACCGACATCACCGATAATGTCAGCCCGCACCAGAAGGGCGCCACCAAGGCGCTCAATTGCGCGCAGTGCCACCAGGCCCTGTGGGACAAGGCGAAGCAGGCCGGCACGACTGGCGCCAAGCCTCGGCTGGAAACCGTGGCCAAGAATATCGAAGCCTACAAGAAATCCTTCCATGCTCGTCCGGATACGGACAATCCGACGCAGCCCAAGGCTTCTTGCACCCAGTGCCACGATACGCACGGCTTCAACGTGCCGGCAGACAAGAAGAGCCCGCAATACGATGCGTGGCGCAAAGAGATACCCGCCCTTTGCGGCGAGAAATGCCACGACGAGCAGCTCGAAACCTACGCAGAGTCCGTGCATGGGAAGGAAGTTACCGACAAGAACAATGCCAAGTCGCCCGTCTGCACCAGTTGCCACACCACTCACGAGATTACCAATACCTCGCTGGATTCGTTCAAGCTGCTCAACAACGAGGAATGCGGCAGCTGCCACAAGGCAAACCTCAAAACCTACCGCGACACCTATCACGGCCAAGTTACGAAGCTGGGCTATACCGACACGGCCAAGTGCTACAACTGCCACGGCAGCCACGGGATACTGCCGGCGAAGGATCCCGACTCGAAGGTGCACCCCGACAACCGCCTGAAGACCTGCAAGGAGTGCCATGACGGCAAGAAACGGCCGCTGGCCACCGCTGGCTTCGCCACCTTCGGCCCGCATGCCAATAGCCACGATTTCGCGAAGTATCCGCAGGTGTGGATCGCCACCAAATTCATGATTGCCTTGCTGATCGGCGTATTCGCCTTCTTCTGGCTGCATTCCGGCTTGTGGTATTACCGTGAATGGCAGGATCGCAAGGCGCACAAGACCGCACCGCACGTGCGTACCGAGGGGCTGCCGCAGGACGGGAAGAAGTTCTTCCAGCGCTTCCCGGTCGGCTGGCGCATC
Source organism: Gammaproteobacteria bacterium (assembly GCA_018823025.1). Classification (GTDB taxonomy): domain Bacteria; phylum Pseudomonadota; class Gammaproteobacteria; order Burkholderiales; family Sulfuricellaceae; genus Sulfuricella. The sequence goes on from JAHJJI010000065.1 coordinate 14,856, forward strand.
GCCCACCTGGCTTTCGCCCTGATCACCATGGCGCTGGTGCTGACCGGTACCGCTGCGCTGTTCTCCCATTCCAGCTGGGCGCCGCTTGTTGCCCAGGCACTTGGCGGCGCCAGTGGCCTCGCCCTGATCCATCGGGTGGCGGCCGCGCTGTTCGTCGGCATCTTCTTCATCCACTTCATCTATGTGATGCAGAAGTTGCTGCGCGACAGGAACTTCCGCTGGTTCGGCCCGGATTCGCTGGTACCCAACTGGAAGGACCTCGGCGACATGGTGGGCATGTTCAAGTGGTTTGTCGGCAAGGGGGAGAAGCCGCGCTTCGACCGCTGGACCTACTTCGAGAAGTTCGATTACTGGGCGGTGTTCTGGGGTGTTTCCATCATCGGCGGCAGTGGCCTGCTGCTGGCCTTCCCGACTGTGACCGCAATCTACCTGCCGGGCTGGATTCTCAACGTCGCCACCATCGTGCATGGCGAGGAAGCTTTCCTGGCGGCGGTGTTCCTCTTCACGGTGCACTTCTTCAACAACCACTTCCGGCCGGACAAGCTGCCGCCGCCGGACATCGTGATGTTCACCGGCACCCAGTCGCTGGAAGAGTTCCGCCGCGAGCATCCGGTCCAGTATCAGCGCCTGGTGGATGCGGGCGAACTGGACAAGTATCTGGTGGATGCACCGTCACGGCCCATGACCTTGGGCTCCAAAATCCTGGGCCTGACGCTTATCGTTATCGGCCTGACCTTGCTGGCTCTGGTCATCATCGGCTTCTTTGGTGGAGGTTAACGGCGCCGCAGTGCGGGATTTGCTCTTGCGTAATGTAAAGGAGAGTAAACCCCGCCATTGGGGGGCTAAATCTTTACCCAGCAGGGCCGTCAAAGACAGGTGGATTCTCCGCCTTCTTGGCTGGTTCTGATTTCGGGGGGGCTTCTCTTAACTCGCCTTGATGACAAAAATTTAAATACCCGAGCATGCTTCAGACGATGTCAAGGTGTTGCATTTTTCCAGTACAATTCGACCTTCCCGGATTGGTTGCAGAAAAACCGCCGTTACAAATTATTTGGGTAATTATTGATGCTGGAAGGGAAAGACCTCGCTTGTGTACGAGGCGAGCGTACGCTGTTCACCCACCTCAACTTCACACTCAACGAAGGCGAATTGCTGTTGGTGCAAGGCGCTAATGGCAGTGGCAAAACCAGCCTGCTGCGTATGTTGTGCGGCCTGCTGGCGCCGGAGTTCGGTGAAATTCTGTGGCGTGGCGAAGAGATCGGCGCTGCGCGCGAGACCTATCACGCCGAGATGGCCTATTTCGGGCATGCACCTGCGGTCAAGGGGGATCTGAGCGCCTCCGAGAATCTCGACTTTTCCTGCCGTCTGGCGGGAATTCCGGTGGATGGCGAGGAAGTGAAAGGTGCGCTCGGGCACCTTGGTTTGGGTCATTGTTTGAACCTGCCGACGAAATCGCTGTCTCAAGGGCAGCGTCGGCGAGTTGCGCTGGCCCGTCTGATGCTGGTCAAGGCCAAACTGTGGATACTCGATGAGCCGTTGACGGCTCTCGATCAGGCCGCCTTGCAACTGGTGCAGAATTTGATCGGCGAGCATTTGCGCCAGGGAGGCATGGCTTTGATGACCACGCATCAGCCGGTCATGATTACGGGCATCGTGCCCAAAACCTTGCCATTGACGCCATGAGTACGCTGCAAATTGTTTTCGTACTGCTGCGGCGCGAGTTGATGCTGGCCATGAGGCGGCGCGGGGATGTGCTTACCGTGCTGTTTTTTTTCGTCATCGTCGCCAGCCTGTTTCCGCTTGGCGTGGGGCCCGACCCCAAGCTGCTGCGCCTGATGGGTGGCGGCGTGGTGTGGGTCGCTGCCCTGCTTGCGGCGATGCTGTCTCTCGGTCGGATGTTCGCCAGCGATTACGCCGATGGCACGCTGGAACAGCTTGTTTTGACGCCGACGCCCCCGGTGGTCTGGATTACCGGTAAAATACTGGCGCACTGGCTGGTGAGCGGGGTGCCGTTAATCCTCGTGGCGCCGGTGCTGGGTGTTCAGTTCGGCCTGTCGAACGAGGCGCTGGGCGTGCTGGTGTTGTCGCTGCTGCTCGGGACGCCAGTGCTGTCGCTGATCGGTGCGATAGGCGCCGCACTGACTCTGGGGTTGCGCGGCGGCGGTGTGCTGGTGTCGCTGCTGGTGTTGCCGCTTTACATTCCGGTGCTGATATTTGGCGCCGGCGCAGTGGATGGTGCGATGTCAGGCCTGGGCTCGGAAGCTCACCTGTCGTTGCTGGGCAGTATTTTGATTTTATCTTTCATGCTGACGCCGTGGGCGGTGTCGGCGGCGTTACGGATCTCGATTGAATGATGAGCAGCATAAACTGGTATAAATATTCCTCTCCGGCGACTTTCTACGGCCTTGCCGGGAAGATGATCCCCTGGTTTTACGGTGCCGCAGCCCTGTTTTGCGTGGCTGGCCTGTATATCGGGCTGTTTCTCGCGCCCACCGATTTTCAGCAGAGCGATGCCTACCGCATCATCTTCATCCACGTGCCCGCTTCCTGGATGTCCATGTTAATCTACGTGGTGATGGCTTTCTGGGCGGCGCTCGGACTGGCTTTCAACACGCGCCTGTCGTTCATGATGGCGAGCGCCCTGGCGCCCACCGGCGCCATGCTGACTTTCGTGTCGTTGTGGACGGGAGCGCTGTGGGGCAAGCCGACCTGGGGTGCATGGTGGGTGTGGGATGCGCGCCTGACTTCAGAGCTGATCCTGTTCTTCCTGTATCTCGGCTTCATGGCATTGCAGGCGGCGATCGACGATCCTCGTCGTGCCGACCGTGCCGGTGCGCTGATTGCCTTGGTGGGTGTGGTCAACGTGCCGATCATCTATTTTTCCGTCAGGTGGTGGAATACCCTGCATCAGGGGGCTTCGGTGAGCATGACGAAAGCGCCAAGCATGGCTACCATCATGCTCGTGGGGATGCTGGTGATGGCGCTGGCCGCGTGGATGTACGCCATCGCAGCGGCGTTGTCCCGGGCGCGCAGCATCATCCTGGAGCGCGAAAAAAATAGCCAGTGGGTGGCGCAAATGGTGGAGGCCGAAGCGTGAACTGGAATAGCTGGTCGGAATTTTTTTACATGGGAGGCTACGCCCTTTACGTGTGGGGATCCTATGCGGTGACTGCGATCCTGATTGTCGGCGAGATCCTGCTGTTGAGGGCACACCGGCAAAAGGCGTTGACGCTGGCAAAACGTACTGTGAAATATGGCAAGGTCGAAAAGGATGAAATTAGCGATGAAATCACGGCATAAGAAACTGTTATTGGTCGCCGTCGCGGTGATCGCCCTGGGTGCGGTGGCAGCGCTGGTGCTCAACGCGTTCCGCAGCAATCTGGTGTTTTTCTTCAGTCCGACCCAGGTGGTGAACGGCGAGGCGCCGCGTGACCGTTCCTTCCGCATCGGCGGGTTGGTCGAGGATGGCAGCCTGCGCCGCGAGAAAGACGGTTTGACGGCGCATTTTCGCATCACCGATACGGCGCAAACTCTTCCGGTTACTTACACTGGACTGTTGCCTGACTTGTTCAAAGAAGGCAAAGGTGTGGTGGCGGAAGGCCGTCTGAACGACAGCGGCGTGTTTGTCGCTCAGCAGGTGCTGGCCAAGCACGACGAAAACTATATGCCGCCCGAAGCGGCCAGCGCGCTGGAACAGGCGCAAAAAGCCCAGAAAACGCTAGTCGCTCCTCAATAATCCAGTTTCACGGCAAGTAAGGTAAATAATGATTCCAGAACTCGGTCATTTTGCGTTAATTCTGGCGCTGCTGCTGGCGCTGGTCCAAGGCATCTTGCCGCTGGTGGGCGCCGCGCGCAACTATCCGGCGTGGATGGCGGTTGCCAAACCGGCAGCTCGTGCCCAGTTTCTCTTCGTCGCTTTCGCTTTTGGATGTCTGGCCTATTCGTTTCTGACCCTCGATTTTTCGGTCATCAACGTCACCCGGAATTCCCATTCCCGCCTCCCTGAAATTTACCGCTTCACGGCTACCTGGGGATCGCATGAAGGCTCGATGCTACTGTGGACATTCATTCTTGCCTTGTGGACGATGGCGGTGACCCTGTTCAGCCGGCATCTGCCTGAGGATATGATGGCGCGAGTGGTGGGCGTGATGGGCCTGGTCAGTTTCGGTTTCCTGCTGTTTATGCTGGCTACTTCCAACCCTTTCCTGCGCATGGAGATGGCCATGGACGGTTCCGATCTCAACCCCTTGTTGCAGGATCCAGGCATGGTTGTGCATCCGCCGATTCTGTACATGGGCTATGTCGGATTTTCCGTGGCTTTCGCTTTTGCGATTGCGGCGCTGCTTTCCGGCAAGCTGGATGCCAGTTGGGCGCGCTGGTCGCGCCCCTGGACCACGGCGGCGTGGTCGTTCCTGACCCTGGGCATCATGATGGGCAGCTGGTGGGCCTATTACGAGCTGGGCTGGGGCGGATGGTGGTTCTGGGACCCGGTGGAGAACGCCTCGCTGATGCCATGGCTGGTGGGCACGGCGCTGATCCATTCTTTGGCGGTGACGGAAAAGCGCGGCACCTTCAAGGCGTGGACGGTGTTTCTCGCCATCGGCGCATTCTCCCTGAGCCTGCTCGGCACCTTCCTGGTGCGTTCCGGCGTGCTGTCCTCGGTACACTCCTTCGCCACCGACCCAACGCGCGGCCTGTTCATTCTTATATTTCTCCTGGTGGTGATCGGCGGTTCGCTGCTGCTGTTTGCCCTGCGCGCCTCTCAGGTTGGTTTGGGCGGGCGCTTCGCGCTGGTGTCGCGCGAATCTTTCCTGATGGTCAATAACATCCTGCTTCTGACGGCGACCGGGGCGGTGCTGCTGGGTACGCTATATCCGCTGTTTCTCGATGCGCTAGGGCTGGGCAAGATCTCGGTTGGCCCCCCCTATTTCAATTCCGTTTTCGTCCCTCTCGTGACACCGTTGATATTCCTCAGCGGCATCGGCCCGCTGGCGCGGTGGAAACAGGTGAATGTGCCTGAATTGGCCGCACGGCTGAAATGGGGTTTCGGCGCCAGCGTGCTGGTGGCACTACTACTGCCGTTTACGCTGGGGGAGTGGAAACCGATGGTTTCCCTGGGCTATTTGCTGTCCCTGTGGATCGTCGTTACCGTTGCTATCGGCGTACGTGGCCGCATGCGGACGAGTGCGGGCTGGTCGGCGAATTTCTACGGCATGAATCTCGCGCACCTTGGCGTGGCGGTCACCGTAATCGGCGTCACCATGGTGTCGAACTACCAGACCGAGCGCAATGTGCGCATGGAAGTGGGCGATACCGTGACCGTGCAGGACTATACTTTCCGCTTCGATGGGGTGAAGGATATGGAGGGCCCGAATTACAAGGGCGCGCGCGGCACTTTGGAGGTGAGCCGGAACGGCAAGCCAGTCTCCACCCTGCACCCGGAAAAACGGATTTACACTGCATCCGGCATGCCTTTCACCGAATCGGCGATCGATTATGGGCTTACGCGAGACCTGTATACCGCACTGGGTGAATCTCTGGACGGCGGCGCCTGGAGTGTGCGGCTGTTCCACAAGCCGTTCGTGGTATGGATCTGGATCGGCGCCGTGCTGATGGCCCTGGGCGGTTTGCTGGCAATCACCGACCGGCGCTATCGCACCTCGCGCAAGAAAGGGAGTGCTGAAGCATGAAGCGTTTCCTGATTCCCCTGGGCATTTTTATTGTGCTAGTGGGTTTTCTCGCCGTCGGCCTTCAGCTCAATCCGCGCGAAGTGCCTTCGCCGCTGATCGGCAAGCCGGCACCCGATTTCAAGCTTGCTCTGCTGTCCGACCCAGCCAAACAGCTGAGCCCGGCGGACCTGCGCGGCAAAGTCTGGCTGTTCAATGTGTGGGCCTCATGGTGCGCTTCCTGCCGTCAGGAGCATGAACTGTTGCTCGATTTGTCGAGGCAGGGTGTCGTGTCGATCTATGGCATGGACTACAAGGACCAGCCGGGCGATGCACAGGCAGTGCTGAATCGGTACGGGAATCCTTATGTGGAGACCGTGGTCGATCTCGATGGCCGGGCAGGTATCAACTATGGGGTGTATGGCGTTCCAGAAACCTATGTCATCGACAAAAGCGGCATCATCCGCTACAAGCACACCGGCCCGCTGACCCGCGAGAGCCTGGACAAGAAAATTCTTCCCCTGGTGAAGGAGTTGCAGCAATGAGACCGTGGATGATGGTGTTTGCCCTGTGGCTTCCCCTTGCCGCCATGGCTGGAGAAGCCCAGCCGGTGGCAGAAGATCCCGTGCTGGAGCAGCGCATGATCAAGCTCTCCGAGGATTTGCGCTGCCTGGTGTGCCAGAATGAATCGTTGGCAGGTTCACATGCCGAGTTGGCGCAGGATTTGCGCCAGGAAATCCGCGAACAGATGAGCGCCGGCAAGAGCGACGATCAGGTCATCGACTACCTAACCCAGCGCTACGGCGATTTCGTACTTTACAAGCCGCCGGTCAAACCGCTGACTTGGCTGTTGTGGTTCGGCCCGTTCGCGCTGCTGATCGGCTCGGTGGGCGGCCTCTATGCCTATATCAAGCGACGTGGCAACCGCCCTGTCGATGAACCCTTATCCGAAGAAGAGAAGAAACGCGTGGCGGATCTTCTGGGTAACAACGGAAATAAATCATGAGCAATTTCTGGACGATTTCGCTGTTCTGGGCACTTTTTCTCCTCTTTATCGCAGTGGCCCTGGCCTTCGTTTTGCCGCCATTGCTGCGGCGCGATGTCAGGCTGGGCCAGGTGGACAGGAAAGAGGCTAATGTCGCCATCTATTACGATCAGCTGGCTGAATTAAAGGCGGATCTCGATAGCGGCGAACTGGACGCGGCACAATACGAGGATGCCCGGCGGGAACTCGAAAAACGCCTGAGTGAGGATGTGCCGATGGAATCTGTTCCTGTCGCAGCCGCCCAGCCAAGTCGCTGGCCTGGTGTGGTGCTGGCAGTAGCGATTCCGGTGCTGGCGATTGCATTGTATGTGGGTCTGGGTAATCCGGAAGCACTGCTTATGTCGCGTGCTGAAGCTCCTGCGGCGGTGGCGCAAGGCCAGCACGACGCGGCCCCCATGATCGCAGCCCTGGAAGCCAAGCTGCAGGAAAAGCCGGATGATGCTGCCGGCTGGTACATGCTGGCACGCAGTTATGCCTCGATTGAAAAATTCGACGAGTCAGCACGGGCATTCGAGAAAGCGGTTGCGCTGTTCCCTGAAGATGCCCGCCTGCTGGCGGACTACGCCGATGTGCTCGCCATGGCACAGGGGCGGAGTTTGCAGGGGAAACCGCTGGAGCTTATCAATAAGGCGCTCAAGCTAAATCCGAATGAAGAGAAGACGTTGAATCTTGCCGCATCCGCAGCCTATCAGAACAAAGATTTTGCTCAGGCTGCAGCGTATTGGCGTCGGTTACTCAAGCTTATCCCGCCGGAGGCGGATATCGTCAAGGACATTACGGCGGCAATTGAAGAGGCTGACAAGCTTGCGGGCAGCATCGGTGGTCTGGATAACTTGAGCCAGATGAGCGAGAAAGGCGGCACAGGTGAAAAAACCGAACAACCGCAGCAGGGCGCGGCTGCTATTTCCGGCATGGTGACGGTGAGCAAAGATCTCATCGCCAAGATGAGCCCCACTGACAAGGTGTTCATTTTTGCTCAGGCGCCGCAAGGCCCGAAAATGCCTATAGCCAGCTTGAAGCTCGACTCCAAGCAGCTCCCTTACCATTTTACGCTGGATGATTCCGTGTCCATGTCGCCGAGCGACAAGCTGTCGAATCACGCTGAAGTGATGATCAGTGCGCGGGTGTCGAAATCGGGTCAGCCCATGGCGCAAAGCGGAGACTTGCAGGGGAAAGTCGGCCCGATCAAGCTTGGGCAGCAAGGCGTGGCGATCGTAATAGATACCGTCGTGCCTTGATCATTTCTAACCGCAAAGGACGCAAAGGTTCGCAAGGTAAAACAATGGGTTAATGACTGTAATGCACCACCTATCTGGTAAACAGATTAAATTGTTTAGCCCCTGGAATTCCTTCGCGTCCCTTTGCGTCCTTTGCGGTGAAATACCGTTTTCAGGTTTAAGACTTATTTCTTGTCGAATAGCTTGCGGTATTCGCCGTAACCTTCTTTTTCCAGGTCTTCCATAGGGATGAACCTCAGCGATGCCGAGTTCATGCAGTAGCGTTGGCCGGTGGGAGCGGGGCCGTCATCGAAGAGGTGGCCCAGATGCGAGTCGCCGAGTTTGCTGCGAACCTCGGTGCGTGCCATGAGGTGCGAGCGGTCTTCGCGCAGGGCCACATGGGCCGGTTCCAGCGGTTGGGTGAAGCTGGGCCAGCCTGTGCCCGAATCGAATTTGTCGAGGGAACTGAACAGCGGTTCACCTGACACGACATCGACGTAAATGCCTTCCTTTTTATTGTCCCAATAGGCGTTGCGGAATGCCCATTCCGTACCGTTTTCCTGCGTGACCTGATATTGCTCTGGGTCCAGACGTTTTTTCAGCTCGTCTGTGCCCGGCTTGCGGTATCCGCTGTCATCCCATGCCATTGTCTGCCCTCCTTGAATAATTCCACCATCAAGCTTCCATGTAACCGGTGGTTGGCTTCGGCCCTAGCTGTTCGAGTGCGTGTTTGAGCAGCACAATTTCCTGTTCCAGCTCGTCGACGCGCAGCTCCAGCATATCCAGTCTTTCCCGCTCAGAGCCAGTCAGTTCAGGGGCGATGAGAGTGCTCCCAGAGAACTCCACTGCTGGTGCGTCGCCGCTGAATAGATGCATGTAGCGGGACTCCCTTTTCCCCGGCTCGCGCGGCAGTTTGGCGACAAAAGGTCCGTCGCTCTGTTCCATCAGACGATCCAGCGCGGATTCGACTTCCTGCATGTCACCGAATTTGCACAGGCGGTTGGTGTGGGTACGCAGTTCTCCCGGAGTCTGCGGGCCGCGCAGCAACAGCGCGCAAATGATGCCGAGTTCCTGCTCCGAAAATTTCAGAATGCCGAATTCGGTATTGCAGAAGCGATGCTTGTATTTAGTGGTGCGGCTGCCGAAGCCAGATTGGTCGCTGACCATCGACCTTTTGACCAGCGCATCCAGCGTTTCCTGAACCGTAGCCTCATCCAGTTCCAGGACCGGTTCCCGATTGCTTTTCTGGTTGCACGCATTGGTCAGCGCGTTGAGCGAGAGCGGGTATTGATCGGGGGTGGTGATTTCCTTTTCGATCAGCGAGCCGATGATGCGCGCTTCATACAGGGTGAGTTCGATATCCATCAGTTTTTCCTTTTTGGATGGGGTTATTTTTGATTTTAGCCCAGAAACAACGGCGGTTCATCCATCAATGCGGCCTGTTCGCGGAGGGCGAGGATCTGGTCTTGCCAGTAGCGCTGGGTGTTGAACCAGGGGAAACTGGCGGGGAAAGCCGGGTCGCTCCAGCGCTGGGCCAGCCAGCCGGAATAGTGGATCAGGCGCAGGGTGCGAAGCGCCTCAATCAGCAGCAGTTCGCGCGGGTTGAAATCGTGGAATTCCTTGTAGCCTTCCATGAAATCGGACAGCTGACGGGTCATCTCGGCGCGGTCGCCGGAAAGGAGCATCCAGATGTCTTGCATGGCCGGGCCCATGCGACAGTCGTCAAAATCGACGAAGTGCGGGCCGGTGTCGGACCACAGCACGTTGCCGGGGTGGCAGTCGCCGTGGAGACGGATAGATTTGACGGGTTCGGCGCGCGCGAAGGCTATTTTTACCCGTTGCAGGGCATCTTCGACCGTGGAGATGTAGGCGGCTTCAAGGTCGGGCGGGATGAAGCCGTTATCGATGATGTAGCGGTAAGGCTCTTCGCCGAAAGTCGCTATGCTGATCGTGGGGCGGTGGGCAAAGGGTTCGATTGCGCCAACCGCATGAATGCGGCCAATGAATCGGCCCATCCATTCCAGGGTGTCGGGGTCGTCCAGTTCCGGTGCCCGCCCCGGCTGGCGCGGGGAAATCGTGAAGCGGAAACCCTCGAATTCATGCAGGGTACGCCCCGTTTCATCGACCAGGGGCGCTACAACGGGGATCTCCCGTTCGGCGAGCTCCAGCGTAAAGCGGTGTTCTTCGAGGATGGCTTCATCCGTCCAGCGCAGTGGGCGGTAGAATTTGGCGATGACCTGCGCGCTTTCCTCGATGCCGACCTGGTAGACCCGGTTTTCGTAGCTGTTGAGCGCGAGCAGGCGACCATCGCAGCGCAGGCCCAGGCTTTCCACCGCATTCAGGATGCGGTCCGGGGTGAGATCCTGATAGGGCGGGCTGGGCATGTCCACTGTGGCCATTCAATACAAAAAGATTCATTGTAGCCCTGGCGCAAAGGAAATGGGGTAATCCTGCTGCAAGACTGGCAAGCTGGGCCGACAGGGGTTACCATCCGGTTCAATGCCGGATGCCGCAACGTTAATTTATACAATATCCAGAATATTTTCCGCCAAGGATAGTGAAACACCCTGAGGAGGGGCGCCGTGAATTTTTTGAACAACATGAAAATCCGAACCAAACTGACCGTTCTGATCATTTTCGTCTCGGTTCTTCTCGGTGGAATCGGGCTGACGGGATTGCTGGGAATCAACAATTCCAACAACGCCCTGCTGAGCGTCTATAACGATCGCCTGGTGGCGATCAACCAGCTCAACGAGATCCGCATCAATCAGATGCAGATACGCATCGAGCTGCTTTCCGCCCGGCAGGAGACGGACGGATTCGAAGTTATGGCGCATGCCGACAAGGTGAGCAGGAATATTTTCTTGATAGAAAATATTCTGAAACCTTACAATGCGCGCCAGATGTCCGAAGAAGAGAAAAAACTGCTGGCCGCCTTCATCAAGGAACGGCTGAATTTCGGGATGAATGGCGTCATGCCCACCATTGACCTGTTGCAAGCGGAGAAATTTACCGAAGCCGACAAGCTGCGCAAGGAGGTCATGGACCCGGCCTATGCGAAGGCATCGGATGGTATCGATGCGCTGATCCAGCATCAGGTAGACGCCGCCAAAAACGAATACGAGCGCGCCCTGGCCGTCGGAAAAACCATTCGGATAGCGTCTATTGCAAGCATCGTCGTGGGGCTCGCGCTGACTATTTTGATTGGCCTGGTAATCACTCGCTCGGTGAACCGTGGGGTTTCCACCCTGGCGGATTCGGCGAAAAGACTGTCTGCCGGTGACCTGACCGCACGCGCCAACCTGGTGAGTCAGGACGAGTTGGGCGAGGTGGCCCAGGCATTCAACCAGATGGCTGCGGATTTTTCTTCAATCATTGGTACGATCCGCAATTCTGCCAACCAGGTCACCTGCGCCGCCGAAACGCAGTCCAACGCCGCGGAGCAAATCGCTGCCCTCGCCAATAGCCAAAGGGAGCAGGCGACAAATGCGGCCACTGCCATCGAGGGCTTGAACACGATGGTCAAGGAAGTCGCGGAGAAGGCGCAGTCGATTTCAGAAGCGGCGCATGAGGCCAGCGCCATGGCAGACAAGGGACACGATGTCGTGAATGCCGCCGTGAATGGCATCCAGGCGATATCCCGGACGGTGAACGAATCGGAGGCAATGATCGAATCCCTCGGCCACCGCTCCGACCAGATAGGGAAGATCGTCGGGGTGATCAAGGATATTGCCGACCAGACCAACCTGCTCGCGCTGAACGCCGCCATCGAAGCGGCGCGGGCGGGTGAGCAGGGGCGCGGATTTGCGGTCGTGGCGGATGAAGTGCGCAAGCTGGCCGAACGAACCACCAACGCCACGTCCGAGATATCGACCATGATCGGCGCCATTCAGTCGGAAATCTCGAGTGCGGTCACCACCATGGGGAAAGGCGGGGAGCAGGCCGAGGAAGGTGTTGCGATGGCTCATCAGGCCGACGAGGCAATCAACCAGATCACTGCCAGCGTAAAATGCGTGGTGGAAATGATCCAGCAGATTGCTCACGCCACCCGCGAAGAAAGCGAAATAACCGGCACGGTCGCTACCCGGATCGAGCATATCGCCCAGATGGCTTCCGAAAGCAGCGCGACGATAGGGCAAACTGCCGAGGCATGCCGAGGCATCCAGGCTATGACCCATGCTCTGCAAGATGAGGTTGCCCGCTTCAGGCTTTGAACCATCAAGGCATCGGGATGGGTTAAAGAGTAATGGATGATGGGAAAAACCTGGTGCGCCACGCTGTTACTCATTCCATGTCGCATCGCGCATCACTTTATTGGGTTCCGGCTCTGCCGGTTTAGGGACACACAGGAATTATGAGCAAGACCTATTCAGATTCTTCCATCCGCGTCCTGCGCGGGTTGGAGCCGGTAAAACAGCGGCCGGGGATGTATACGCGCACCGACAATCCGCTGCATATCATTACCGAGGTGGTGGATAACTCGGCCGACGAGGCACTGGCTGGTTTCGCCAAGGTTGTTACGGTGCGCCTGCATGGCGATGGTTCGGTTTCGGTCACGGATGATGGCCGTGGCATCCCGGTCGGCATTCACCCCGAAGAGGGGGTGCCTACTGTCGAGGTGGTCTTTACCCGGCTGCACGCGGGTGGCAAGTTCGACAAGAAAGCCGGCGGGGCTTACCAGTTTTCCGGCGGGCTGCACGGTGTCGGTGTTTCCGTCACCAACGCGCTTTCGCTCCGGCTGGAAGTGACAGTCACCCGCGAGGGTGGCGTTCACCGCATGGCGTTTACCGGCGGCGACGTGGTCGAACCGCTGGCGCTGGTATGCAGTGCGCCCAAGCGCGCCTCCGGCACGTCTGTTAGGGTGTGGCCGGATGCGCAGTATTTCGACAGCGCCGAGATTCCGCCACAGCAACTCGAGCGGGTGCTGAAGGCCAAGGCGGTGCTGCTTCCCGGCGTGCGAGTCAGGCTGGAGATCGAGGACAAGAACGGACTGATCAAGGAAGAAAAGGAGTGGGTTTACCAGGATGGGCTTTCCGATTACCTCAGGTCGCAACTGGCTGAATACCTGATTGACGGGTTGTTCTGGAAATTCTCCAAGTATGCGCCGGCTTCACACGACACCTTCGCCGAAGGCGAGGGGGCGGAGTGGGTGGTGGCCTGGACCGAGGACGGGCCGATTGTGCGCGAGTCTTACGTTAACCTGATTCATACGCCCTCCGGTGGCACCCATGAAGCGGGACTGCGCGACGGCATCTTCAACGCGGTGAAGATCTATATCGATCATCACAGCCTGCTGCCGAAGGGCGTCAAACTTACCGCCGACGATGTGTTCAGCCGCATCTCGTTCGTGCTTTCGACCAAGATGCTGGATCCGCAATTCCAGGGGCAAACCAAGGAACGGCTGTCGTCGCGGGATGCGCTGCGCCTGGTGACGGCCATGGTGCGCGACCCGCTCGAGTTGTGGCTCAACGAACACCAGGAACAGGCGAAAAAGATCGCTGAATTTTCGATCCGGGCAGCGCAGACACGCCAGCGTGCCGGGCAGAAGATCGAGAAGCGCAAGTCGTCCGGTGTCGCCGTGTTGCCGGGCAAGCTGGCCGACTGCCAGTCCGACAACCTGGAAGAGCGTGAGTTGTTTCTGGTCGAGGGCGATTCCGCCGGCGGCTCCGCCAAGCAGGGTCGCAATAAGGACACCCAGGCCATCCTGCCTCTGCGCGGCAAGGTGCTCAACACCTGGGAGCACGAAGCCGACCGCATCTACGCTAACAATGAAATCCACAACATCGCCGTGGCGCTCGGCGTTGACCCGCACGCGCCGGATGACACGCCGGACATGTCCAACCTGCGCTACGCCCGCGTCATTATTCTGGCCGACGCGGACGTGGACGGAAGTCATATCCAGGTGCTGTTGCTGACCCTGTTTTACCGCCACTTTCCTGCCTTGATCCGCGCCGGACGGGTGTGCGTTGCGCAACCGCCGCTGTACCGGGTGGACGTGCCGGCGCAGGGTAAGAACAAGCCGGCGCGCAAGTTTTACTGCCTCGACGATGGCGAACTGGAAGGCACGCTCGACCGCCTGCGCGCCGACAAGGTGCGTGAGGGCGCGTGGCAAGTCTCGCGCTTCAAGGGTCTGGGCGAAATGAACCCGGTGCAGTTGTGGGAGACCACCCTCAACCCCGATGCGCGTCGCTTGCTGACTTTGCGCACGGACGATTTCACCGGCTACGTCCGGGAAGTATTCAACAAGCTGATGGCGAAATCCGAGGCCGCTTCAAGGCGGGCATGGATGGAAGAAGCGGGACATCTGGTGGAGGCGGATGAGTAAGATGAAAGACGTAATCGATATCAACACCCCAGATCTTTTCGAACAACTGGAAGTATTGCCGGATGAAGATATGGCGCACGACGGGTCTCCCCCTGTACCGCCGGAGTTTCCCGTCGAACCGCCTGCTGCCGAACCACCACAGGACGATCTGGCGGACTATGCCAAGGCGGCCTATCTCGCCTATGCGATGGCGGTGTCCAAGTCGCGCGCCATTCCCGATGTTCGCGACGGCCAGAAACCGGTGCAGCGACGCATTCTCTATGCCATGCGAGAGATGGGCAACGAGTGGGACAAACCGCACAAAAAATCGGCGCGCATCGTCGGTGACGTGATCGGTAAATACCACCCGCACGGCGACAGCGCGGTGTACGAGGCTGCGGTGCGCATGGCGCAGGATTTCTCGCTGCGCTACCCGCTGATCGACGGGCAGGGCAACTTCGGCAGCCTGGACGGCGATTCGGCCGCAGCGATGCGTTATACCGAGGTGCGGCTGACACCGATCGCGCAGCTTTTGCTGGGCGAACTGGATCACGGTACGGTCGCCTTCCGCCAGAACTACGATGGCTCTTTCGAGGAACCCGTGGTGTTGCCGGCGCGCCTGCCTTTCCTGCTGCTCAATGGCGCATCCGGCATCGGTGTCGGAATCGCCACCGAGGTGCCGCCGCATAACCTGCGCGAGGTGTGCGAGGTGGCGGCGACGATGATCGAGTCGCCTTCTTTCAGCGAGGCGCAGATGCTGGACATGATCCCTGGCCCGGATTTTCCCGGTGGCGGCCAGATCCTTTCCGGCCCGCAGGAAATCCGCAATGCCTACACTAGCGGCCGCGGCTCGATCGCGGTGCGCGCGCGCTACGTGTTCGAGGAGATGGCACGCGGACAGTGGCAGTTGGTGATCACGGAGCTGCCGCCCGGTGCTTCGGCGGCGAAAGTGCTGTCGGAAATCGAAACGCTGACCAACCCGCAGCCCAAGCTCGGCAAGAAGGCCGTCGACCAGGGGCAGATGCAGACCAAGACTTTGCTGCTCTCGCTGCTCGATACGGCACGTGACGAATCGGACAAGGAGCAGTCGGTGCGCATCGTGTTCGGGCCGAAAAGCTCGCGCATCGACCGCGACGAATTTGCCCGCACCCTGCTTGCCTACACCAGTCTGGAAACCACGGTCTCGTTCAACCTCGTCCAGGTGGGGCTGGATGGCAATCCGATGCAGAAATCGCTGTTTACGATCTTCTCGGAATGGTGCCAGTTCAGGATTGCGACGGTGGAAAAGCGTCTTGGCCACCGCCTCGGCAAGGTCAACGATCGCGTCCATATTCTGGAAGGGCGGCACATCGTGTTCCTGAACATCGACGAGGTGATCCGGCTGATTCGTGAGTCCGACGAGCCGAAGCCCGCCTTGATCACCAGATATTCATTGTCCGAGCGGCAGGCCGACGACATTCTGGAAATCCGCCTGCGCCAGTTGTCGCGCCTGGAAGGTATCAAGATCGAGCAGGAAATTGCCGAGCTGATGAAGGAACGTACCAAGCTGGAATCCTTGCTGGCCAGTCCTGCCCGGATGAAATCCCTGGTTGCCCGGGAGATTCGTGAAGATACCAAGAAATTCGGCGACGACCGGCGCACGCTGATCCAGCCGGAAAGGCGCGCTTCGCTGTCCGAAGCCGCCGTGCTGGACGAGCCGGTAACTGTGATCCTGTCCGAGAAGGGCTGGCTGCGCCAGCGCCAGGGGCACGGCATCGACCTGGCCACGCTTTCCTTCAAGGAGGGAGACAAGCTGTTTGTCGCGATCGAGTGCCGCTCTCCCGATGCGGTGCTCCTGCTCGGCTCTGACGGACGCGCCTATACCATCACGGCTTCGCAGATTCCCGGAGGCAAAGGCGACGGCGTGCCCGCGGGTTCTGTGGTGGGCCTGCAGCCTGGTACGAAGATCGTCAGCATGATGACCGGGCAACAGGAAGACCGGGTGCTGCTGTCGAATTCAGGCGGATATGGTTTTATCGCCACGATCGCCGACATGGCTTCGCGCCAAAAGGGCGGCAAGCTGCTGATGACGCTGGAGGAAGGAGAGCAGGTATTGCCTCCGGTCAGGATGCAAAAAGGTGCCCCACGTTGCGTAGCTTGCGTGTCGAGCAGTGATAAGCTGCTGGTGTTCCCTCTGGGCGAGGTCAAGCAAATGCCGAAGGGCCGCGGAGTGATTCTGATGGGTCTGGAGAAGGGCGATAGCCTGAAGCTCGTTGGTGTTTTTGAGGATACACTAATGCTGAAGGGCGTCAGGAGGGGCCGTACGATCGAGGAGGCACCACAGTTCGAGGTGGCCAAGCGCGCGCGCAAGGGCAAGCCGGTCAACCTGAAGATCGAGGCGCTGCAGACATCCAAGGTTTCGAACTAATTTTCAGTCATTCCGGCTTGAAACCGAGTCGGCTGGCAACTGCCTCCGTTAAAGACGGAGGCAGGTTGTCGACGCCATCGAAGACGGTATTGAACAGATCTGCGTTGGAGAAGTCGGCGTCCTTCATCTTGGAGTTCTTGAACAGGCTGCCGCGCAACGATGCGCCCAGGAGGCGGGTTCCTGAGAAGTCGGCATTGGTAAAGTCACAATCTTCTGCTCCTGCCCCGGTCATGTCAGCGCGGGAGAAGTTGGTGTTCACGAACCGTCCCCCGGTCATTACGCCACGAAGTATGTAGGTATCCGCCAGGGATCCGCCTGACAGGTCGATTCCTTCCATGAGTACGTCTTTGAGATAGGCGCCGGAGAAGTCTGCGCCGATTGCACGGGTGTTAATCAGGTTGGCGCCGAACAGGTAGGCTTTGCCGACGCGTGCGCCACTCATATCCGCCTCATCAAAAGTGGCATGGAATAGATCCGCTTCCCTGAGATCCGCATTGCGCAGTCTGGCACGACTGAGGTTTGCCCATTTCAGATTGGCGCCGCGCAGATCGGCACCGTCAAGTCGGGTTCCGCGAAGATTGGCATTTTCAAGTTTAGCACCTGAAAGATCGATTCCGGTAAGGGCACGGCCGGAGAGGTTGCAAGCTGAGAGGTCGGCGGCGGGAACAAGATTGGCGCAGCGATCGGAGATTGGCCCCGCCGCTACTGAGATAGAGCCAAGCCCCAGGGTAAATAGAACCATCTGTAAGCGTTTAAAAGACATGACTGCCTCCTGGCGGCGATGTTTGGTTTCCCTTGACGGTGCGGGCTAGCGAAGGCGAATTTCTCATGCCTGATTATAGGATACGGCTGAGCTTATGATAGTTGTGCGGCAACAATCAAGCTGAAACTCCGTAACAATAAATATTTATCCAGGCTGCACTATAAATACAGAGGCGTTCCCGTTTCTGCACCTGCGGCAATTGGCACGAGGTCTATTTTATTTATGAGGCACAGTACGTTCCGGAAGGGAATTGCCTTGGAGTAGCATCCGACACGTCAGTTAACAGAAAGATATGTTATATAAATGAGTTAGATAAATATTGATGTATGCGTGCTTCCCTGTATGCTTATTATTTATTGAATAATATAATAAAAATCTTATTCATGATCGCGGGATCTTGTTTTATTTAGATCATATTATTGATACGAATTTGTTAAGGTTATTTTCCATAACGCATTTTTCATTGTGCCCGTGATATCATTTATTTCGTCAATATTCCCATAAAAATTTAAGGGGCGTCGGCCATGAGCGGAAAAAAATATATCTACGCATTTGAAGAAGGCGACGGAAAAAACAAAATTCTGCTGGGCGGCAAGGGCGCCAATCTGTGTGAGATGACGCAGATCGGGCTGAATGTGCCGCCGGGTTTTACCATCACAACCGAGGCCTGTCTGGCTTACCTGGAGAAGAATCAGTTGCCCGACGGACTGATGGATGGCATCAGGGTCCACATGCTGGCGTTGGAAAAGAAGACCGGCAAGGGCTTTGGCAGCGGTGAAAACCCCCTTCTGGTGTCCGTGCGTTCCGGCTCGGCGATGTCGATGCCGGGGATGATGGATACCATCCTCAATCTCGGCCTCAACGAAATGTCGCTGCCTGGCCTGATCAAGCAGACAGGCAACGAGCGCTTTGCCTACGACGCCTACCGCCGCTTCATCCAGTTGTTCGGCAAGATTGCACTGGGTATCGGTGACGAGCATTTCGACGAGCGGATGGTGGCGATCAAGAGAAAATATGGCGCACCGCTGGACGTGGACCTGACTGCCGCGCACCTCAAGGAACTGGCTAGAGAGTTTCTTTCCATCGTCGAGCGCCACAGCGGCAAGCCTTTCCCCCAGAATCCTTTCGAGCAACTTGAGATTTCGGTGGGTGCGGTGTTTCGCTCCTGGTCGGGCAAGCGCGCGGTGGACTACCGCAAGCAGTTCAGGATCACCAGGGAACAGGCCAATGGCACCGCGGTCAACGTCTGCACCATGGTGTTCGGTAACATGGGTAATGATTCCGGCACGGGTGTGGGCTTTACCCGCAACCCCGGCACCGGCGAGAACCTGATTTACGGCGAATACCTCACCAACGCGCAAGGCGAGGATGTGGTGGCGGGCATACGCACCCCCAAGGCGATTGCCGAGATGGCCGATGAAATGCCGGACATTTACGACCAGCTGATGGAACTGCGCAATCGGTTGGAGTCGCACTACCATGAAGTGCAGGATTTCGAATTCACCATCGAAAAAGGGTCGCTCTACTGCCTGCAACCCGCAACGGCAAAATGAACGCCCGCGCCATGGTGCGCACTTCAGTGGAAATGTTCCAGGAAAGCCTGATAACGAAGGAACGTGCGCTGCTGCGGTTCGAGCCCTTGATCCTGGAGCAACTGCTGGTGCCGCAACTATCGCCTGATTTTCGCGGCAAGCCGCTGGCGCAGGGGTTGCCGGCATCGCCTGGCGCGGCTTCCGGCAAGATCGTCTTCGACGCCGACACCGCCGAGGCGCGTGGCAGGCTGGGTGAAAAAATTATTCTGGTACGCGAAGAAACCAAGCCGGAAGATATCCATGGTTTTTTTCAGGCGCAGGGTATTCTCACCAGTCGTGGCGGCAAGACCTCGCATGCGGCGGTGGTGGCGCGCGGCATGGGCAAGCCTTGTGTGTCCGGTTGCGAGCAGATCGTGATCAACGATGTCACGCGCAGCGCGATCATCGGCGATACCACTTTGCATGAAGGTGATGTGATCACCATCAATGGCAGCACCGGCCATGTCTATGTGGGCGAAGTGCCGACCGTAGAGGCCGAGTTCTCCGGGGAAATGGCTACCCTGCTTGCTTGGGCGGACGAAGTGGCGCGTCTCAAGGTGCTGGCGAATGCCGACACGCCGGAGGCGGCCGCCAAGGCGCGCGGTTTTGGTGCCATGGGCATTGGCTTGTGCCGAACCGAGCGGATGTTCAACGGCACCGACCGCCTGCCTATCGTGCAGGAAATGATCCTGGCGGAAACTCCAGAGCAGCGCCAGGCTGCGCTTGACCGCCTGCTGCCGATCCAGCGTTCCGACTTCAAGGGCATCTTCAAGGCGATGAGGGGGTTGCCGGTGACGGTGCGACTGCTCGATCCGCCGATGCATGAGTTCCTCCCCACCGCAGCGCAGCTTGAGCTGGAAATCGCTCACCTGCACCAGCTGCGCGACACTATCAAGGGCCTGGAGGAGCTACCGGACACCCTCAAGTTGCTTAATCCGAAACTCTATCAGCAATACTCTGACGGGCTTCTGAAGCTGATGGGCGGATTGCATACCTTCAAGGAATCGCACTTGGAAGAGGATGTGATCAGCAAGAAGGAAACGATCCTGAAGAAAGTGCGCGCCCTGGCGGAAGTCAATCCAATGCTGGGGCACCGTGGCGTGAGACTGGGGATCACCTACCCAGAAATCTATACGATGCAGATCCAGGCGATCCTCGAAGCCGCCGCCCTATGCGCCAAGGAAGGGGTCGAGATATATCCTGAAATTATGGTGCCGCAGGTTGCCACGGTGGAAGAGCTGAAGCGCATCCACAGTTACGTTCAGCGGATCCACAAGGTGGTTGAACTGACCCATGGCATCAACGTGAAATTCAAGTTTGGCAGCATGCTCGAAGTGGTGCGCGCCTGTGTGCGCGCAGGGCGCATGGCGGAAACAGCGGAATTCTTCTCGTTTGGCACCAACGACTTGACCCAGGCCGTTTTTTCCTTCAGTCGCGAGGATGCCGAAAACAAATTCCTGCCAGCTTATAACGAGACGGGTATCCTGCAGGACAACCCATTCGAAGTGCTGGACATTAAAGGCGTGGGGCAGCTGATGAAGATGGGGGTTGAGAGGGGGCGTCAGACCAACCCTGATCTCAAGGTGGGAATCTGCGGCGAGCATGGCGGACATCCCGGATCAATCCACTTCTGTCACCACATCGGCCTCAGCTACGTGTCCTGTTCAGGTCCGCGCGTGCCGATCGCGCGTCTGGCTGCAGCACAAGCCAAGCTGCTGGAGGGGGAGTACCAGGATCCGAGCTGAGTCAGTCATAATAAATGACGCCTCATCCCAGATAGGGTAGGAGATGTTTTTACTTGGGGTAGAAGGGGATTACTCTTCTTCGGTTTCCAGCAGGCCCTGCATCGTTTTTTTGATGGTCTCGACCGCTTCCGGTGATTCGATGTCCATGATCTGGTCGATGATCCACGGCTGGTCACGCTTGTCCATGACTTCGCGGATGCAGTTGCCAAGGTAGCGCAATGTAGCGAATCCGGGTTTCTCGTCAATCAGGTCGAAGGTGGCGTAATCCACTAGGCGACGGTTGAGTAGGTCGATGAAGCCGGCTTTGTAATTGTAATCTTCGTCGTTATTCGGCGCGATTGCGAGAATGTTTTCCTCCATCATTTCGGATAATCGCTTGGCCAGCGCCTGGATGAAGCCAGTGCGTGTTGCGTCATCGATGCGATTGTAAGCAAGGCGGTCGGCGTACTGTACTTCGAAAGCGAGGAACTCGGCCATCAGGACAAAGCCGCGTTCGGGCGTGATGATGTCGTAATCTGCTTTTGACAGGTTTATGGTGAATTTGTCTGCCAGGCGCCACAGTATCATGGCCAGAACAGAAGCAGTTTCCGCAGGATCCTTCGGTTGCCCATCTTTCTTGAACCAGTTGGTTTTTATCCGTATTTTGCTCATGTTATTCTCCTGCAGGGCCGACTTCGATCGGACGGGATGAGTCGGTGATCCACTCGCTCCATGAGCCGGGATATAGTTTGCCACTGGGTAATCCGGCAATTTCCATGGCCAAAATATTGTGGCAGGCGGTTACGCCGGAACCGCAAACATGGATGACCTGTTGCGGGGGAATGTCGTGTAGCAGGTTGAGGTAAGCTTCGCGTAATTCTTCGGCGGGCAGATAGGTGCTGTCGAAGTCGATATTTTCTTCGAAGCACCAGTTGATGGAGCCGGGGATATGTCCAGCCACCTTGTCCAGCGGTTCGCGTTCTCCGTTGAAGCGATCTTCAGGCCGGGCATCGATAATCACTCTATTGTAATCCTGCCGAGCCTGATCCACTTCGGTAGCGTCTGCCTGCATCGAGCTTTGCAGATGGGGAATGAATTGGGACGGAAGGATTTTGGACGGATCAGAGGTGACAGGCAACTTTTGGCGCATCCACATGGGTAGACCGCCGTTGAGCAGGGCTACGGCGTCATGGCCTAGCCAGCGCAACAGCCACCACATTCTCACTGCCATAGAGCCGAAACTGTCATCGTAGACGATGACTTGTTTGGCACTGTCCACGCCCCATAGTCCCAGTTTTTCGCTCAGAAGCTGCGGAATGGGTAGCGGGTGGCGCCCGCTGGTGGGTGTAATCGGGGATGAGAGGTCATCATCCAGATGGGCGTAGCGTGCACCCGGTATGTGGCCGTGCAGGTAGGCACGCTGACCCGCTTCCGGATCTGTGAGCGTGAAGCGGCAATCAAAGATGATCCAGCTAGGGTCGTCAAGGTGCTGAGCCAGTTCCTCGATGGAAACCAGAGTGGTGAACTTCATGGGGTGTTGGGTGATCGGTATGGGTGATGCGGAAGAAGTGGAGCAGGGCGATGGGGATATCCCATCGCCCATTACCAGACGTTAGTATCCGCCTTTGCCATAAGGCTTGGGCAGACCAGCTACCTTGGCAGCCTGTTTGGCCGGCATTTCTGGAAACTGTGTGTACAGGTATTTACTGTCGGTGCCGGGGCGAATCTTTTCCCAGTCTTTCAGCATGTTACGGAATGTTGGCGTGTGGCCATGTTCTTTGTATTGCTCGCGCATGTAGTTGACGACCGCCCAGCGCTCGTCGTTCATTGCGAGGCCTTCTGCTTCGGCGATCATGGGGACAATCTCGTCACTGTAGTTCGGCTCAAGCAGGTAGCCTTCCTCGTCGGTTTCAAGCTCAACGCCGTTTACTTCGTATGCCATAGTGATTCCTCCTTTGAAAGTTTGCGGGTGATAAAAAATGTAATGGTATTCTACACCAGAGCGTTGGTGGATTTGTGCGGGATGAAGATGCCGCAGCCGATTTTTCGATTGCCGCCCATGCCTCGCTGTTGCACCAGGATGGATTGATCAATCGGTAACTCGTGCAGCAGCAGACTATAACCATAGGCCACGCCGTCGGCGGTGGTGATGGTTTGGCGCCGTCCGCAGATGAAGCGGCAGGTGATCTTTAGTTCATCCAAAATGCGATTGATGTCGCTGGCAAAAGCTTCCTCATCCATGCTGCCGGTGGTGACACAGTGAGCATACAGTGGGGAGTGGCGTGTCAGTGGCTTGGTCTTGCCCTTGCCAATGGTCAGTTTGAAGCCGCCAATCGTGACAGTCTGGCCGGAGAGAATCGCCAGGTCAGCCTCTCGATGTATGGGGACGCGTATCACAAGCTTGGCCCGTCGGTTCAATATAAGCAGGTCATCCTTGCCGGTTTCCGCGGCATGGATGTGATGAACTGCGGCCAGTGCCTCGTCAGGTAGCCAGGGCAGCAGGCGTGATAGTTCGAGGAATAACGGATAGCCGTGATCCCGGGGCAGCAAAGTACCTTGTAGTTCAAAGTGAACTTCGGTTACCGCGGCATTGTCAAAATCTGGGTTGACCATGCCGCTTTCAATTGGCCAGCCTATTTTAGTGCTCCTTCATTCTTGCGGGTTTCTGCCCATTCCAGCATGGCGCGCCCCCAATGTTCGGCAGTATGCTCGTCGATATCAAAGATAGTGAAACGCTTTTGTTCGCGGATCCTTATGCGCAACGTAGAGAAGCCCGCTTCGTGGTCAACGTGGTGTAATTCAATATCCTGCCGAAAGGGCGTGGCAGTAAATTTGTCGATTTTTGTAGCTTCTTCCATTGCCATTGAGTGAGTCCACCCTTAAATTTAGACGCCAAGTAATATAGACACTGTTCAAATTATAGACACAAAGTTGCAAAGCAATCCGCCACTTGACCTAGCTGCAAATATTTAGCAAACTGCTGAGTCTCGGTGTGGAAACAGCGGCTTCAAGATCCTGCGTATGAAATTGGACCGTATACATATCGTTGTCGTATTATATGGGGATAGGGTGGTCGGGAATCAAGAGGCGGCCAGGGTTATATCCCAAGCAGGGGGGTGGCGCATAACCCGAATGGGTAGTATGCGCCACCCGTGAAGGACGATAGAAAGTCATTCTTTATTGGCGGTAGTATTTAGGTTGGTGACGCGGTTCCTTTAGTTTTTTGTGGAATGAAGCAAATCATAAAGGAGCGTGCGGAGCGGGCGGGGTATTGGCCGCCGGCTTTTCGAGAATTTATTAATTCAGGATGCTGGCAACTTTGCCGTGCAGGACTGGAACTTGCGTCCGTTTCAATTTTTTTGGAGATTAAAAAACTATGGCTAAGAAACAACACGATACGCCTATGCTTGACGAGCTGGAAAGCGGCCCATGGCCCAGCTTTGTGACCGGCCTCAAGCGTCTGGCTAATGACAACGACATGATGGTTGACCTGATGGGTCAGCTGGAAACATCCTACGCGACCCGAAAAGGTTACTGGAAGGGCGGTACCGTTGGCGTGTTCGGCTATGGCGGCGGCGTAATCCCGCGTTTTTCCGAACTCAAGGACGAGAACGAGAAACATGTCTATCCTGATGCGGCCGAGTTCCACACCCTGCGCATCCAGCCACCTGCCGGCATGCACTACACCTCCGACCTGCTGCGCAAGATGGCCGATGTGTGGGAGCGGCATGGTTCAGGCCTGATTGCCTTCCACGGCCAGTCTGGCGATATCATGTTCCAGGGCGCGACCACGGCAAACGTACAGCCGGCTTTCGACGAACTGAACGAAATGGGCTTCGACATGGGGGGTGCCGGTCCTGCTGTGCGCACCTCCATGTCCTGCGTCGGTGCAGCTCGCTGCGAACAGTCCTGCTATGACGAAGCCAAGGCGCTGCGCACCGTGGTCAACAACTTCCTCGACGACATGCACCGTCCGGCCCTGCCGTACAAGTTCAAGTTCAAATTCTCCGGCTGCCCGAACGACTGCGTCAACTCGATTCAGCGTTCCGACATGGCCACCATCGGCACCTGGCGCGACAGCATCCAGACTGACGACGTACTGGGCAAGAAGTGGTTCGCCAAGCATGGCATGGACGAACTGGTCAACGACGTGATCAGCCGCTGCCCGACCAAGGCGCTGTCCCTGAAGAACACCAAGGACGTCTCCACGGCCGAAGGCATCTCCAGCGTCGCGATCAACGACACCCAGTCGAT
>JAHJJI010000066.1 GCA_018823025.1 Gammaproteobacteria bacterium
CATCACCCCGAGCAGGGTCGCGTTGAGCAAGTAGGGCGGGACACCCAGATCGAGCAGGCGGGAAATCGCCGAGGGCGCATCGTTAGTGTGCAGGGTAGAGAGTACCAGGTGACCGGTCAGCGCCGCCTGGATTGCCATTTCCGCAGTTTCCAGGTCACGGATCTCACCCACCATGATGATATCCGGGTCCTGCCGCATCAGTGTGCGCACACCGCTGGCAAAATCCAGGCCGATATTGTGTTGCACCTGCATCTGGTTGAGTTGAGGTGCAATCATCTCGATCGGGTCTTCGATGGTGCAGACGTTCACTTCCGGCACGGCGAGCTGGCGCAGTGCCGAGTACAGCGTGGTGGTCTTGCCCGAGCCAGTCGGCCCGGTAACCAGAATGATGCCGTTGGATTGGCTGGTCATCTGGGTCCAGCGCGCCACGTCCTCATCGGAGAAGCCCATTTCCTTGAAGCTCTGCGTGATCACGTCGGGATTGAAGATGCGCATTACCATCTTCTCGCCGAAGGCGGTCGGCATGGTGGAGAGACGTAGCTCGATTTCGTTACCGTCGGGAGAGCGGGTCTTGATGCGGCCATCCAGGGGACGCCGTTTCTCGACGATGTCCATCCGCCCGAGGCCCTTGAGGCGGCTGGTCACCGCACCCAACACCGCGAGCGGAATCTGGTAAACGTGGTGCATTACGCCGTCAATGCGGAAACGCACGTCGCCGAAGTCACGCCGCGGCTCGAGATGGATGTCGGAAGCGCGCTGATCGAAGGCGTATTGCAACAGCCAGTCGACGATATGGACGACATGCTGGTCATTGGCATCAAGGTTGCCGGTGCGCCCCATGTCCACCAGCTGCTCGAAGTTGGAAAGCCCCCCGCCGAAAGCCGAACTCTGCGATTGCGTGGCTTTCTTGACCGAACGCGCCAGATTATAGAACTCGACGAGATAACGCTGGATATCCAGGGGGTTGGCGACGACACGTTTGATGTCGAGGCGCAAAATCGGCATCAACTCCTTTTCCCATTCGTTCAGGAAAGGCTCGGCCGTGGCGACCACCACCTCTCGCGCGGTGACTTCGACCGGCAGAATGCGAAAGCGCGCCGCATACGTATCCGACATGATGTTGGTGACGGCGGTCACATTTATCTTCAGCGGGTCGATGTGGTAATAGGGCAGCTTGACCCAGTCCGCCAGCCACTCGGTCAAGACCTCGAGGTTAAGCAGCTTGTGCGGGGGCTTGGCCGATTTCCATTTCTGCTCGGCAATTTGCACCAGGGGGTGAACTTCACCCCGAGCGCTTCGTGCCGGCAACAACAGATTGGAAGCATCTGCTTCTTCAATCAAGCCCTCGGCGATCAACGCATCGACCAACTCGCGCAAGCCGAGCTTGTGGTCGGTCAATTTGGGGGCGCCCTTATCGGTCACTAGCGGCGTTCTACCTGCGACACATCACGCACAGCGCCTTTGGACGCGCTGGTGGTACGCACGTAAAGGCGGAGCAGGGGCCCCGCGTATAGCGGGGATGCGACCCTGAATCGGGCGAGATGACCATCACGATCATCCCCTCCGCTCCACTTGGCTAACATCCCGCACGGCCCCCTTCGCGGCGCTAGTGGTCATCGCCGCGTAGGCCCGCAATGCCGCCGAGACGATACGGTTGCGGCTTTCCGGCCGCCATGCCTTGGTGCCCTTGGCCTCCATTGCCTGGCGGCGCTTGGCGAGTTCAGCATCGGCCAGCTTGAGGTTGATCGTGCGATTGGGAATGTCGATCTCGATGGTGTCGCCTTCCTCGATCAGGCCGATTGCACCACCTTCTGCCGCTTCCGGCGAAGCGTGGCCGATAGACAGGCCCGAGGTGCCGCCGGAGAAGCGCCCATCGGTGAGCAGGGCGCAGGCTTTGCCCAGCCCCTTCGACTTCAGATAGCTGGTGGGGTAAAGCATTTCCTGCATGCCGGGGCCACCCTTGGGCCCCTCGTAGCGGATCACCACGACGTCGCCGGCGACGATCTTGTCGGCAAGTATGGCCTCCACAGCGGCGTCCTGGCTCTCGAAAATCCGCGCCGGACCGGAAAAAATCCGTAACAGCGAGGTGGGCACGCTGGTGGTATAACGCAGTTCTTCTGCCTCGAACATGCTCATATCCACCCCGGCGGTTTTGACGATGCAGCCGTCCACGGCGATATTGCCATAGAGCACGGCCAGGCCGCCGTCCTGGGAATAGGCATGGGCCTTGTCGCGGATGCAGCCGCCGACGCGGTCGATATCGAGATCCGGATAACGCTTGTCCTGGCTGAAAGCGGTCTGGCTCGGCACGCCGCCGGGCGCGGCGCGATAAAAGGTTTTTACTTTTTCGTCGTGGGTAAGCGTTACGTCCCAGTGCTCCAGCGCCTGCCCCATGGTCGGGCTGTGAATGGTTGGCAGATCGCTATGCAGCAGCCCGGCACGGTTGAGCTCGCCCAGGATGCCCATGATCCCGCCGGCGCGGTGCACGTCTTCCATGTGGTAAGTCTGGATGCTGGGCGCCACTTTGCATAGATGGGGCACCTTGCGCGACATGCGGTCGATATCCTTCATGGTGAAATCCACGCCCGCTTCATGGGCCGCCGCCAACAGGTGCAGGACGGTGTTGGTGGAACCGCCCATGGCGATATCCAGCGCGACGGCATTCTCGAAAGCTTTGAAACTGGCAATCGACCGCGGCAGCACAGTCATGTCATCGCGCTCGTAGTGGCTCTTGGCGAGCGCCACAATCAGCCGACCGGCCTCCAGGAAAAGACGCTTCCTGTCTGCATGGGTGGCCAACAGCGAACCGTTGCCCGGCAAGCCCAGTCCGAGCGCCTCGACCAGGCAGTTCATCGAATTGGCGGTGAACATGCCGGAACAGGAACCGCAGGTGGGGCAGGCGGAGCGTTCCATGGTCAGGGTTTCGGCATCGGTGTACTGGGGATCCACCGCCGCCACCATGGCATCCACCAGATCGAGATGCATTACCTTGCCCTGGATGACCGCCTTGCCCGCCTCCATCGGCCCGCCGGAAACGAAGATCGTCGGGATGTTGAGGCGCAGGGATGCCATCAGCATCCCCGGGGTGATCTTGTCGCAGTTGGAAATGCAGATCAGGGCATCGGCGCAGTGGGCGTTGACCATGTATTCGACGCTGTCGGCGATGAGTTCGCGCGAGGGCAAACTGTAGAGCATGCCGGCGTGGCCCATGGCGATGCCGTCGTCCACCGCGATGGTATTTAATTCCTTGGCTACGCCGCCGGCTGCCTCGATCTCGCGCGCCACCAGTTGCCCCATATCCTTGAGGTGAACATGACCGGGCACGAACTGGGTGAAGGAATTGGCGATGGCGATGATGGGCTTGCCGAAATCGCCGTCGGTCATGCCTGTGGCGCGCCACAGGGCGCGCGCGCCAGCCATGTTGCGGCCGTGGGTGGAGGTCTTGGAACGGTAGGCGGGCATGTTCGGTCCTTGCGAAATCGGGGAAAACAATAGATTAACGTATAATCTGCATTTTAACCGAATTCCTTGCCGCCTCAATGCTGATCCATCCGCAATTCGATGCCGTCGCCCTCCACCTCGGCCCGCTCGCCATCCGCTGGTACGGCCTGATGTATTTGCTGGCCTTCGCCCTGTTTCTCCTGCTCGGACGACAGCGTGTCAAGGCCGGCCCGCAACCGGGCTGGGATGTCAGGCAACTCGACGACCTGCTGTTCTACGGCGTGCTGGGCGTGGTGCTGGGCGGCAGGCTGGGTTACGTACTGTTTTACCAGCCGGCCCATTTCCTTGCCCATCCACTCGAAATTTTTTCCGTCTGGCAGGGCGGCATGGCCTTCCACGGCGGCTTTCTCGGCGTGCTCGTGGCAATGTGGCTGTTCGCCCGCAAGACCGGAAAAAGCTGGCTCGCCATCACCGACTTCATCGCCCCGCTGGTGCCACTCGGCTTGGGGGCAGGGCGCATCGGCAATTTCATCAACGGCGAACTGTGGGGCCGACCGAGCGATATGCCCTGGGCCGTGGTGTTTCCACAGATTGACAGCGTGGCGCGCCATCCGTCGCAACTTTACCAGTTTGCGCTCGAAGGCTTGGCGCTGTTCGCCCTGCTCTGGCTATTCTCAAGCAAGCCACGTCCGACCGGCGCAGTATCCGGCCTGTTCCTGATCGGCTATGGCAGTTTCCGCTTCCTGGTCGAGTACACGCGCGAGCCGGACAGTTTTCTTGGGCTGCTGGCGCTCAACCTGAGCATGGGTCAGTGGCTTTCCCTGCCGATGATCGTAGCGGGCGTAATCATGCTGCGGTGGGCATACCGAAAAGGAGATTAAGTCGTGGAACAAGCGCTTAATTATCGCAAAGTTAAATTTTTCCATATCCGAAGCTGGATCGGCCACGGCTGGCGGATGTTCCGCCAGACTCAAAATGCCAGCATGGCCTACGCGGCCATCTTTGCAGTGATCGGCGCCATCCTGCTGATCGGTGCGGTAAAATTGGACATCGCCCCCATGACCTTTCCTTTGGCGGGCGGCTTCATGCTGGTCGGTCCGGCATTCCTGGCTGGGTTCTTTCATGTCGCAGCCCTGCGCACACAGCAAAAACCGGTGCGCTTTATCGATTTTTTCCGCGGCTTCCGGCACAGCCCGGCTGCGCTGTGGATCGTTTCAGCAATCTGCGCCTTCCTGTTCCTCGTCTGGCTGACCGATGCCGCCATCGTTTACAGCCTGTATTTCGGAACCGCGCCCCTGCTTGGATCGCTGGAATTAATAGCCGGGTTTGGGGAAGGCAGCAAGCTGCTGTCTTTCATCCTGTTCTGCTCGCTCACCGGATCAGTGCTGGCCTTCATGATTTTTGCCATTTCCGCATTTTCTGTCCCTTTGATCGTCAGCCGCCACATAGGACTGGCAAATGCTGTAGGAACCAGTGTACGCGCGGTTTTCGGAAATTTTGGCGTAATGATCGCCTGGGGAATCATATTGTCGGTCAGCATTGCCGGCACCATCCTGCTGTTCATGCCACTGTTCGTGATGGTGTTTCCGGTTCTGGCTTATGCCAGCGAACGGGCTTATCGAGATGTGTGCGCTTGAGCCCCGCCAAGCTTGCCGTCTTCTGGAAAGTGGCGGGTTGGCTGCTGGTGTTGACGATCATCTATTTTTCGCTGATGCCGGCGCCGCCAGATATCGGAGTGGAACAGGGCGACAAGATCGGCCATCTTGCTGCCTACGGCCTCACTACCCTGTGGTTTGCCCAGATTTACACCGGCGCACACCAGCGAGTCCGGCTGTTTATCAGCATGGTGGCGCTGGGCATCGCCCTGGAATATGCGCAGAGCGCGACCGGCTACCGCTCATTCGATGTCGCTGACATGCTTGCGAACGCGATTGGCGCCTGCCTCGGCTGGATAACTGCACCACCGCGCCTGCCCAGTCTGCTGTCCTGGGCCAAGGAACGCCTTTCCGATTGCTGACTGCCTTTTGCGCCAAATTTCAGACCTCTTTGGCCGATTCTTTTAACCATAGACACATCGCGCTGATCGCATTAACGACATTGGGGCAGTAATGCTCCAGAAAATCCTGGTCTAGCTCCTTGTCCGGCGGTATCTGTTGCGCCGCAACCAGCGTCCTGGCGCCGTCGAAGTCAACATAAGCCAGGCGCAGGGTCAATTCTTCTCGCGGCCGACCAAACTCGACACCCGGCAAGGTCGCCACCCCGGTTTCCTCCAGCAGTCTTTCACACAGCGTGATGCTGTCGCCGATCCCCCGCGCTGCCAACACCTCGCGCAGGGGGCCAAAATCCGGAAACAGGTAAAAGCCGCCGACCGGCTCGGAGACGATCGCCCCCACCCCCTTGAGCCGTTTCCAGATATGCCGCCCGAGATGACGCAGAACCCGGCGCGACTGATTAAGGTACTGCTCCATCTCCATGCCGCCCTGAAAGGCGCGCACTGCCGCGTACTGGATCGGGGCGCTGGTTGAAGTAAAGGTTTCGCTCGCCACCACCGCCATGGCGTCCAGCAGCCAGCGCAGGGAATGCGGAAAGGTGAAAGTGCCGAGCCGCCAGCCGCCGGCGCCGCACCATTTGCTCAGGCCGCCGCTGATGATCGTGCCCTCCGGGTAGAAGCGGGCGATGGAGACATGCTGGCCGCGATGATGGAGCTCGCCATAGATCTCGTCGGAGAGCAGGATCACCTTGTATTGTCTTGCCACCTTTGCCAGCGCCTTGAGCTCGTCCAGGGTATAGCTGTCGCCGGTAGGGTTGGACGGATAATTGAGAATCACGATGCGTGGCCGGCTCGAGTCCTCCCGGCAGATCCGGTCCAGTTCCTCCGGCATCAGCCGCCAATCGTTCTCCAGGCTGGTTGGCACCCAGCGGATCTGGCGCCCGACGATCTGTGCCTGGGGCGCATAAGACACCCAGCTGGGTGTGGGTATTACCAGGTCGCCGTAGTAAACCAGCTGCAGGATAAACATCAGCTCTTTGGAGCCGGGACCGATCAGGACATCCGCCGCGGAACGGTCGATGCCGTGCATGCGCCGGTGGTAGGCCGCCACCGCTTCACGCAACACATATAGCCCCCGCACCGGCTGATAGTCTTTCTGGTGGGCATTGGCCTTGAGCTCGTCCACCACCGGTTGTGGCACCGGAAAGGGCGACTGACCCAGCCCGAGGCGGAATACCTGACGCCCCCCCTGCTGCAGTTGAGCACTGCGCTCATTGATGGACAGGGTCGCGGACTGTTTCAGTCCGCGTACGTTCAGGTTGAGGTGGACATCAGGCAAAGCGGTTTTGCGTCTCGTCATGATCAGCTCCGAGTATAGATAATGAAGTCCACCACACGGGGCAGACACACGCAAACTGTTCTACAAAAAAACAATGGCTTACAGTCGATACGCGGCATCGGCTCGCCTAGCATGGTATTATTCTACAATATTGTTTTGTGCAAAACATGTTTTTTACAGGTGCCGCCACTCTGCGCATCAGGCAACAGGAGACAAAACCATGCAGGCGCCCAATGTAAATGTTCCAGCCCCCAAGCTTCAGAAACCGCAATACAAATCCTATCTGCTGAACAATTTCCGCGATATTCCGCAAATGGCACGCCTGTCGGAACAACAAAAATTCGACATCGAGGTGGTTGGAAACGTCCTTCCCTTCAAGGCCAACAACTTTGTCGTCGAGCAGCTGATCGACTGGGACAACATTCCCAACGACCCGATCTTTGTGCTCACCTTCCCCCAACGCGATATGCTGCTGCCGGAACACTACGACGAAATCGCCGCGCTACTGAAACAAGGAGCGGACAAGACGATCATCCGC
Organism: Gammaproteobacteria bacterium; assembly: GCA_018823025.1. Lineage (GTDB taxonomy): Bacteria > Pseudomonadota > Gammaproteobacteria > Burkholderiales > Sulfuricellaceae > Sulfuricella. The sequence goes on from JAHJJI010000066.1 coordinate 7,309, forward strand.
GAGGCAGCCAACCGCATCCGCATGCAGCTCAACCCCCACCCGGCAGGGCAGATCGACCATAATGTGCCAGTGCTGAACGGAGAGCGGCTGCACGGCATGCAGCACAAGTACCGGCAGACAGTATTGTTTTTTCCCAGCCAGGGCCAGACCTGTCACGCCTACTGCACCTTCTGTTTCCGCTGGCCGCAGTTCGTCGGCATGTCGGATTTCAAGTTCGCCAGCCGGGAAATCGACCTGCTGATCGCCTACCTCCGTGAACATCCCGAAGTGACGGATGTGTTGTTCACCGGCGGCGACCCGATGATCATGTCGGCAAAAAACCTGGCCTCCTACCTGGAGCCGCTGATCCAGGCGAACCTGCCAAATCTGCGCCGCATCCGCATCGGCACCAAGGCGCTCGCCTACTGGCCTTACAAATTCGTCAGCGATGACGATACCGAAGACCTGCTCGACCTGTTCCGCAAAGTAAGCGTCTCAGGCCTGCACTTGGCGTTCATGGCCCACTTCAACCATCCGCGCGAGCTGGAACCCGAGGTGGTTCATCAAGCCATCCGCCGCATTCGGGAAACCGGGGCTGAGATTCGCACCCAGTCGCCCGTGCTGCGCCACATCAACGACGACCCCGCGACATGGGCCAGAATGTGGAACGCGCAGGTCGATCTGGGCTGCATTCCGTATTACATGTTCGTGGCACGGGATACCGGCGCGCAGCATTATTTCTCGGTGCCGCTGGAACGGGCCTGGCAGATTTTTCGCGAGGCCTACCAACAGGTCAGCGGGCTGTGCCGCACGGTGCGTGGCCCCAGCATGTCCGCCAACCCGGGCAAGGTCCAGCTGCTTGGCGTGTCCGAAGCGAAAGGGGAGAAAGTTTTCACGTTGCGCTTCCTGCAGGGACGCGACCCGGACTGGGTTCAGCGACCCTTCTTTGCTGCCTACGACGACAAAGCCACCTGGCTGGATGACCTGAAGCCCGCTTTCGGCGAAGAAAAGTTCTTCTTCGAGGAAGAAATGGAGCAGTTCTACCGCGAGAAACTCGACGTCAGCACCGCGGACGACTTTGAATAGCCCGCTTATGACCATGCCACAACCCCCTGTTTGAGGATTATTGGCAACTAAAAGGGGTTGAAGAAGGGGCGGCAAAGTCGGTCAGAACCAGCCCGAGCAGGCACAGCAGACGTTCCGCCAGCAAGTCAGGACTGCGGCGAACAGGGTAGCCCATGCCCCAGAACGGTTGTTTTTCGGCAGTGTAGTGCGCTGAGATGTCTATCTAGTGCGATATCCAGCGTACTACCCGAATTTTCCGAACCAACTCTTGACCGTACCCCGAACCACACTCCGACTCTGCACATGACGTGAATAATCCATGTCCATGACGACGATGTGATCGACCAGCCAGTCCTTCAGCTTGAACAGCATTTCCATGCCAACCAGCTGCTCGCTGCCGTGGCTCATTTTAGCGCGCCGCTTAAGCGCTTCCACTTCATTGATAAACTGCTCGTGCCTCGCCTTGTGCGCCTCGTACCCAGGGAAATCGGAGTTCCGCATCAAGGCTTCTTCCTCCTCAAAATGCGTGCGGGTGTAGTGGATCAACCTCGCCAGCACTTCACATACCATGCCCGGGTCGTGTTTCTTGATGATGACCCCATGCAGGTCATTAATCATCTGGATCAGGAGCTTATGTTGCTCATCGAGTTCCGGATCGTTGACGCTGTATTCTTTTTTCCACGGGACTGCATCCGCCATGATTCTCTAAACTCTCTCAAACCCAGTGTCTGTAGACTTTAGCAGAAGCTGAAATTTATCAGTATCGGGTAAACCCTTATTCTAAATAAGGGAAATCCATGCCATCAGCAGCAGCATCGGATACCGTTCCATTTCCTGTCCTGCTCCTGCCTATGGACGATGCTGCTGCTGAGTAGCATCGGGCGCAGGGACGCAAAATTTTGCGTCTCTACCATTAAAAATTCCGGCGTTTTTCTCTACGCCACAGATACAACCCAGTCACCCCCCCCACCACGCTGAGCGCCATCACATAATGCGCGGGGGCCATCGGATCGAGGGGCAACAACAAGCTGACCACAATGGGCGTCATGCCGCCGAAGATCGCGTAGGCCAGATTGTAGGAAAACGACAGCCCGGAGAAACGCACCGCCGCCGGGAAAGCATGAACCATCACAAAAGGGACCGCGCCGATCACACCCACGCTCAACCCAGCCAGCGCATACAGCATATTTATCCGCGTCGGGTCGATTTTCAGCCCGCTATAGAGCAGCCAGGAAGTCGTGGCCATTAGCGCGCATCCGATCACCAATGTTTTTCCGGCACCAAAGCGATCGACGATGAAACCTGCCAACACGCAACCGAAGGACAGGAACAGCGTCGCCAGCGTATTGGCCCGCAAGGCGGTGGTGGCGGAAATGCCATACAGTTTCTGCACCAGCGTCGGCGTCATCAGGATCATCACCACGACGGCGGCGGAAAGCAGCCAGGTCAGGATCATCGACAGCACGACCGCGCCACGATGCTCACGCAGCACGGTTTTGAGTGGACGCTCCGCAGCCAGCGCCTGATTGGCCTGCATTTCTTTGAACACAGGGGTTTCGTGCAGCCACTGGCGCAGCCACACCGCGACCAGGCCGAAAACTCCGCCGATGATGAACGGAATCCGCCAACCGTAGTCCAGCATTTCCTGCGGCGAAAATTGAATATTCATCGCGGTGGCGACCAGCGAACCCAGCAGGATGCCGCCTGTTAATCCAGCGGTTAGCGTGCCACAGGCAAAGCCGATATGCCGTGTCGGCACATGCTCGGCGACGAAAACCCAGGCACCCGGCACTTCGCCTCCGATGGCCGCCCCCTGTACGATCCGCAAAGCCAGCAACAACATGGGCGCCCAGATTCCCAAGGTCTGGTAGGTCGGCAGCAAACCGATAGCCAGGGTCGGCACCGCCATAAGGAAAATACTGAGCGCAAACATCTTCTTCCGCCCAAGCAGGTCGCCGAAATGCGCCATCACGATGCCGCCGAGCGGACGCGCCATGTAACCGGCGGCAAAAATGCCGAAGGTCTGTACCTGGCGCAGCCAGTCCGGCATATCGGGCGGGAAAAACAACTGCCCGATGATCATCGTGAAAAATATGAAAATCACGAAATCATAGAATTCCAGCGCACCGCCCAGCGCCGCGAGGGCGAGGGTACGGTAGTCGCGGCGATTGAGGGGGCGATGGGCGGTTAGCAGGTCGGTCATGAGTCAGCTTGTAAGGTAATCCAAAATATTCGAAAACACCTGGGGCTATACCTTCCGCCTTGGCTCCGCCGCCAACTGGTTCCGGCAAGATGCGGAAGATGCCTTCGCATGGCTGATCAGGCATGGCCTGCTGACCACTGACGGGCAGATC
>JAHJJI010000067.1 GCA_018823025.1 Gammaproteobacteria bacterium
ACCAGGGTGAGTTCCTGCGCCCAGGCCATCAGGTCGCCGGCGGGATCGAATTGCTGAGCCGGAATGTCGCGACTGGCCACCGCCAGCACGCGCATGGCCTGGCCGGCAAAACGGGCGTTCTCAGCCTCGAAAGCGGCGCGGGCGGTGTCGTCAAGTGTCGCCTCGGCGGTTGCATCGAGATGGCGACTTGCGCGAGCCAGCAGCACATCGGGCGCGCCCTTGAGGAGCATGCGCACCCATTCGCCGTCGCGGTGGAAGGTGGCCATGAACTTGTGCGCCGAATCGAAAGGGATTTCGGCGATGCGCGGGCGGCTCTCGGCCAGACTGTCCGGCACTATGCCCCCTTTCATGGCGAGCGCCAGCAGCGCACCCTCGGTGGGGTCGCCAATCAGTTCGCCGTCACGGATGCGGCTATCCACGCACAAAGCGGCGGGCGCCAGCAGCGGCAGAAAATCTGGCAACGAGCCGCCCTCTTCGGCGGCGATCCCACCCTCGCCGGCATAGCCTTCGCCAGAGACGGTAAAACGCTGACTGCGGTAGAACAAGTTGCGCGCGGTCATCTGGTTGAGCGTCAGGGTGCCGGTCTTATCGGAACAGATTACCGAGGTCGATCCCAGAGTTTCCACCGCCGAGAGTTTCTTGACGATGGCGCGATTCTTCGCCATGCGGTGCATGCCGATGGCCAGCGTCACCGTCACCACTGCCGGCAACCCCTCGGGGATTGCCGCCACGGCCAGGGCGATGGAAGTCATGATGGTCTGCACCAGCGGATCGCCGCGCAGGATGCCGAGCACGAAAATCAGGGTCACCACCACGCCGGCAATGATGGCAAGGCGTTTCCCCAGTCCATCGAGCTGGATTTGCAGCGGGGTGGGATTTTCCTGCGCCGTATCCAGCAGGCCGGTGATGCGCCCCATCTCGGTTTCCATGCCGGTGGCGGCGACCAGTGCCTCGATCCGGCCGCGGGTCACCACGGTATTCATGAACACCATGTTGAAGCGCTCGGCCAGGGGATGCTCGCCGGGGGGGAGCGAGTCGGCGTGCTTGCCCACGGCGTGGGATTCGCCGGTCAGGGCCGCTTCCGCAACCTCGGCGTTGTGCGCCGCCAGCACGCGGGCGTCGGCGGGAATCCGGTCGCCCGCCTCCAGCAGCACGATGTCGCCGGGGACAAGATTTTCGGCGGCGATTTCCTGCACCTCGCCGCCGCGCCGCACCCGCGCATGCTGCGCCAGCATTTTCTTGAGCGCCGCCAGCGTGGCCTCCGCGCGGTGCTCCTGGTAAAAGCCGAGGCAGGCATTGAATACCACCACGACCAGAATCACCACTGCGTCCTTGAGGTCGCCGATAGCGCCCGCCAGGGCAGCTGCGCCGATAAGCACGATCACCAGCAGATTCTTGAACTGGTCGACGAACTTCATCCAGGCCGGACGCGGCGGTTTTTCCCGCAGACGGTTGGGGCCGTGGCGTTCCAGTCGCTGCCGCGCCTCGGCTTCGCTCAAGCCCTGGAGGGTGGAATCAAAGCGCTCCAGCGCCACATCGGTAGCTATGGCCCAAGGTTCCATTTTCTGGCTGAGGTCAGGATTTTTCATCATTGGTCTTAGTGTTTTGCGTAGCCGTGGCGCTTCGCGCCACGACCGGATAGTAACAGATTGCCAGTGCGAGAATGACCGCAGCTGATCGACCAGTGCCACACCCGTCGAACAGGCCGCTTTTCAGACTGCAGAGCCCCCTTTCAAGCGGTACGGACAGGCCGGAGAACTCGATAAAAAAGGGGGGCATGCGGGCTCTTCATCGCACCCTGTGGACGGTCTGCCCGAGCATATCCGGCGTGATCAGCGTGATACCGCGCTCGGTAACATGGAAACACTGTTTGTCACGCTCCGGAACGAGTCCGGCCGAAAAACCGTCGGGAATCTTGCAGTATTTGTCCACTACCACGCGCTTCAGTGTCACATGGCGACCGACCTCGACGTTGGGCAGGATGACCGAGTCCTGTATCAGGCTGTAATCACCCACGTGCACTTTCAGGAACAACAGCGAGCGTTCGATGGTCGCGCCGCTGATAATGCAACCGCTGGAAACCAGCGAATCCATTGCATGACCGCGCCTGCGGTCATTGTTGAAAATAAACTTCGCCGGCGGCAACTGCTTCTGATGGGTCCAGATCGGCCAAGCATCATCGTACAGATTAAGCTCGGGTGTCACCTGCACCAGATCCATGTTGGCTTCCCAATAGGCGTCCACCGTGCCGACATCGCGCCAGTACGGCACATCGCCCACCATGTTGACGCAGCTGTCGGCGAAGCGATGGGCAAAAACGCGGTTGTGCGTTACGAGGTAGGGAATGAGGTCCCTGCCGAAATCGTGGCCTGACTCCGGATCGTCGTGATCGCGGATGAGTTGCTCGTAGAGGAAGCGCGCGCCGAATACGTAAATGCCCATGCTCGCCAGCGCGCTGTCCGGTCTGCCGGGCATCGCTGACGGGTGTTCCGGCTTTTCGTGAAAGTAGGTCACCCGCCCTTCCTCGTCCACGCCTATGATACCGAACTCCCGCCCCTCCGCGCGCGGCACCTCGATGCAGGCGACGGTCACATCCGCAGCTTTCGCGACATGGTCGGCAAGTATGCGACTGTAATCCATCTTGTAGACATGGTCGCCGCAGAGGATCAGCACATATTCCGGCGCGCAACTGCGCAAAATGTCCAGATTCTGAAAGACGGCGTTTGCCGTGCCCTCATACCACCCCTCCTTGACGCGCTGCTGGGCCGGCAGGACATCGATGAACTCGTTGAACTGGTCGTCGAGAAAGCTCCAGCCCCGCTGGATGTGGTGAATCAAGCTGTGCGCCATGTACTGGGTCGCCACCCCGATGCGCCGAATACCTGAATTGATGCAGTTGCTGAGCGGAAAATCGATGATGCGCAGCTTGCCGCCGAACGGAACGGCCGGCTTGGCGCGCCAGTCGGTCATCTGCTGCAGCCGGCTGCCGCGTCCGCCGGCAAGCACCATGGCGTAAGTCTTCTGCGCCAGGGCGCTGATGAAGCGTGGGGCCAGCTCCGCCCGGTATGGACAGTACTTAATGTGAGCACAGCTTTCGTTGTCATGTTCGTTCATCAGGCCGCACCTCCGATTCTCCACGTGCCTCGGGATTTCGCCGTCATTTCACCAATTTCATGGGAGTCTTCGTTAAATGGATAATTTTGGTCGCCCCCTGGCCGAGCACCAGGTTCGCAACCGTTCACATCCCACGCGTGCCCATGATGATCATGTCGCACTTTTCCCGCTCGGCGGCCTGAACCGGGGTTTCCGCTACTTCTCCCTTCAATTCATTTTAAGCAAAACACGGACAGCCTTGACCTCCTGCGCTACTGGCACCCTCTCAATGCTTTCTCCGGCTATTTTTACAGACTGACCACCAGCACGTCGCAGCCGGCTTCGCTCAGCACATGCTTGGTGACGCTGCCAAACAGCATGTCTTCCCATTCCGACTGGCCGTGCTTGCCCATGACGATCAGGTCGGGGGCGAGGGTTTCCGCCTTCTCCCTGATCACGCCAGGCGCATTGCCGAACTCGATAATGTGAGAGACCCGGTCATCATCAGATTCCAGTTCAGAAACAAATTGCCGCATGGCACTGTTCGCCTGTTCGCGTGTCTCGGTACGGTAGGACCGGATGTTTTCATCGCTCACGCCGGCAAAATGCAGATTGCCTTCGAACGGCACTTCGAACGCGTGCAGCAGGGTGATATCGGCTTGGGGGGCGATGCGCAAGGCCATCTGTGCAGCGCCTTGGGAGGGTTCGGAAAAATCCACCGGCACCAGTACGTTGCGGTACGGGCCGCGCGGCTCGCGCCTGACGATCAGTACCGGGCGGGACAGCTTGCGTAGCGACCTCTCGGCGGTGGAGCCGAGAAACAGCTTGCGCACGAAGCTGCCGCCGTGGGCGCCCAGCACTACCAGGCCGGCGCCGATTGTTTCGGCGTGGCGCACGATCTCTTCATGGGCGTGGCCGATTTCGATGACCGGCATGACCGGAATATGGTGCTTATCAGCAAGCTCGCACGCCCGTTTTGTCAGTTGTTCCTTGACTGTATCAATCAGCCGCCGCTCGGTTTGCTCGGGGGACTGGGTGAGCAGATGGCGCAGCGATTCCAGCGCCAGGCTGCCGATGACATGCACCAGGTCCAGCTCCGCGCCGCCCATCTCGCGCGCCAGCATCGCCGCGCGGGCTTCGGCACGACCCGCGTAACAGGACAGGTCGGTGCCCGCTGCGATCCGCTTTATTGTGGTCATGATTCAGTTTCCTTTTTCAGGTTTTCCTTTTCAATGCTGCCAGCCGCAAAATCCGCTGCGTCGTCGAATTGAAAAAGAGCTTTGTCCGCACCGGCGTGGGCCAGGCGACTGGCGTCACGCCCACAAACTCAGGGGCGGGTCGGCAATGACCGCGCGCAGGATATCGCCGCGCGAGAGGAAGCCCACCATCTCTCCCGTCTCGTTCACCACCGGCACGCCGGTAAAGCCGGTATCCAGCAGCACACGTGCCACACGGCGGATATCGGCGACCGGGTCGGCACTCACCACGGGGCTGACCATCACCTCGGCCACGGTGCGAGCCAGTACATCGCGCACCGCGCCACCTTCCACGTTGAGCACGGTGAGCAGATCGCGCTCGGAGACGATGCCCACCAGACGATGCGCACTATCCAGCACCGGGGCCTGGCGAATTCGCCCTGTCACGAGGGTGCGCCAGGCGTTCTCGATCCGCGACTCCGCCTGCACCGCCGTCACTTCCCTGCTCATGATCTGGTAGGCGTGATAAAGCGGCCCGCGTTCAGTCTCTTGATAGCTCATCCCCCGATAGGCACGGGCGGCAGATTCATAATTTGCGCCGTTTTTATCCGGGCCCCGGCCGACCGGCGGCATCTCCGCACCCAGCCTCTCGTCCTCGCGATCGAGGCCGCGGGCATGCCGGGCACGTATCACCCCCGGCACCTGGATCAACTGCTCCAGAGGTCCGTGGAAAATCGGGCCGGTGACACCATAGATGGAGAACATTTATCGCAATCTTTCCTTTTCATCCCGACGAGGGCATCAATTTTATCCTAGGAACCACATTTCACCGCAAAGGAGGCGAAAGTTAGCGAAGAAAAACAAAGGGTTAATCAGTCCTGATACATCACTCATCGGGTTAACAGATAAAGTTGTTCAAGTCTTTGAATTCCTTCGCGCCCATTGCGTCCTTTGCGGTTCAAATGCTTTTTTAAAACAATTTATGACTTTCATTATAGAGAGCGTGCAGGCAATACCCCCCAATTGATTAAACCAATTCCTTTGATTGTCATAGACTATCAATAGACGGCGAAAGCCTGTTCAGTCACCCATTCTAGATTCCAGATATCCGTTAAAAAGTTGAATAAACCTAAAAAAACAGTTCAGCCACGGATTAACACAGATATACGCAGATTATCAATAAGTGACCATGCTCATCCCAAGCACCTTCTGGGTGAGGTAAAAATAATCAACAACACATTATTTTATCTGTGGAAAAAAGGTTTTAAGGATAAACATATAAATATGCCAACCTACATCCCCATCGCCCCTCGCTGGCGCCGACCCGGTCACGACCTGCCTGCATACTGGTAAGCAATCGCGCCGATCACCACCAGGGCAACGGTCGCCCAGCCCAGGCGATCGACGTAACGGTGCAACACCGCCTCCATGCGTGCCCCCCCCCAAGCCATCAGGCCGGCGACCAGAAAGAAACGCGCCCCGCGCCCGACCAGCGAGGCCAGGGTAAAGGGTAGCAGCGCCATCGATAGGGCGCCGGCGGCGATGGTGAATACCTTGTAGGGAATCGGCGAAAAACCGGCGACGAAGATCGCCCAGAAACCCCATTTCTCAAACCAGGCAACCGAGGTTTGATATGCCGCCCAATAGTGCGAGGTACGTAGCCACGGCTCGATCAGGTCGAAGGCGAAATGCCCGATGGCATAGCCGAACAGGCCACCGGCCACCGAAGCCAGCGTGGTGATCAGGGCGAATCGCCAGGCTCGCGCCGGGTTGGCGAGGCTCATGGGCGCAAGCATCACATCCGGCGGAATCGGAAAGAACGACGATTCCGCGAAACTCATCCCGCCCAGATACCACGGCGCATGCCGGTGGCGCGACCAGACCATCGCGCGCCGGTAGAGCGAGGAAAATATCCGCATGGCCGTTATGCCCCGCGCATCATAGCTATGGCGTGTTGCTGTTCAGGGTTCAAGGGCGGTCTCCAGTGTGGGTGAGATCTCGTTCAGGTTCGGCTCGAAGAGCTACCGTGCGGTGCGGGTGCCCCCTGCAACAGCAGCGTCTTCAGTTCCCGTATTTCTTCGCGTATGGCTCGCACCTCGGCATGCAGATCCTCTTCGATGTGCTCGCGGGCCTGATCGACCGCTGCGACCGTCTCCCGTTGCTCATTCTCTGTAAAGCTCTGCATGGCGTTGACGATAATGGCGATGAACAGGTTGTGCATGGTGAAGGTCGCCACCAGGATGAAGGGCACGAAGAAGGCCCAGGCATAGGGGAAGTTTTCCATCACCGGGCGCGCTATGCCCATCGACCAGCTCTCCAGTGTCATGACCTGGAACAGCGTATAGAGCGAGCGGCCGAGGTGACCGAACCATTCCGGGTAGTCGGCGGCGAACAGATTGGTGGCGATCACCGCGAACACGTAATAGACGATCAGCAGCACCAGGGCGATGGACGCCAGTCCGGGAATTGCCCCCAGCAACGCGCCGACTACCCGCCGCATGGAGGGCACCATGGTCAGCAGCCGCATCACGCGCAATACCCGCAACGCCCGCAGCACGGCAAGCTGACCGGTAGCCGGCATCAAGGCGATAGAGACGACGACAAAATCGAACACGCTCCACGGGTCGCGCCAGAAAGCCCGCCGATGGACGTAAAGACGCAGGACGATCTCGATCACGAATACACTCAGGATGGCCTTATCCAGCGCAAGGATCAACCCTCCCGCAGCCGCCATCGCAGCAGGCCAGGTCTCCAGCCCGAGCAACGCCGCGTTGATCAGGATCAGAACGACAATAACGCCCTGCACGCGGCGGTGCTCGACGAAAGCGCGCAAGCGTTCGCGCGTGCTTGAAGATGCGGGTTGCAGGACGGGTTCCATCATTGTTCAGCGCTCAGCATTACCAGGGGCAGCAGGTTAAATTTGGCGGTATCGGTCATGGCAGTATTCTGAGCTCAGTCCTTGACGACAGGATGACCATCGCTCAACCAGCGGTTGATGCCGTTACGCACGTTGTAAACCTGCGTATAGCCCATCTTCACCAGTTCACGCGCCACGGCGTCGGTACGGTTGCCGCTGCGGCAAATCAGGA
>JAHJJI010000068.1 GCA_018823025.1 Gammaproteobacteria bacterium
GGCCAGTACCTGCACTATCACCGTGCCGGTCACGGCGCAGTCACTTCTCCTTCTGCCTTGCGTGGCTACACCGCGTTCGTGCTGTCCAAGATGTCCCGTCTGCAAGGTGCTTCCGGCATCCACGTCGGCACCATGGGCTACGGCAAGATGGAAGGTGCGGCCGATGACCGCAACATCGCTTACATGATCGAGCGTGATTCTGCGGACGGCCCTTACTACCATCAGGAGTGGCATGGCATGAAGCCCACCACCCCGATCATCTCCGGCGGCATGAACGCCCTGCGTTTGCCGGGCTTTTTCGAGAACCTGGGCCACGGCAACGTGATCAACACCTCTGGTGGCGGCTCCTACGGCCACATCGACAGCCCGGCGGCCGGCGCAATCTCCCTGCGTCAGTCTTACGAGTGCTGGAAAGCTGGCGCCGACCCGATTGAATTCGCGAAAGATCACAAGGAATTTGCCCGCGCGTTCGAATCCTTCCCGGGCGACGCCGACAAGCTGTTCCCCGGCTGGCGCGAAAAGCTGGGCGTACACAAGTAAGCCCAGGTTTCAAAGCAATGCAATGAAAGGCGCCCCCACTTTGCTGGGGGCGTTTTTTTCCAGGGTCAAGAAACTTTCTTGGCTCACGGATAAGGAGAAAATGATGACCGCCAAAGAACAATACAAGGTTCACAAAGAACCGTTCTATCAACAGCAAACCAACGAGGTGACACTCTACGAAGCGGCCTATACCGCCCGGCTGCCTGTGATGATCAAAGGGCCGACCGGCTGCGGAAAATCGCGCTTTGTCGAATACATGGCGTGGAAACTCAACAAACCGCTGATTACCGTTGCCTGTAACGAAGACATGACCGCCTCCGATCTGGTCGGACGCTATGTGCTTGAAGCCAACGGCACGCGCTGGCTGGATGGCCCATTGACCACCGCAGCGCGTATCGGCGCGATCTGCTATCTGGACGAAATCGTCGAAGCGCGCCAGGACACCACGGTGGTGATCCATCCGCTCACCGACCACCGCCGCACCCTGCCACTGGATAAAAAAGGCGAGCTCCTCGAAGCGCACCCCGATTTCCAGATGGTGATTTCCTATAATCCGGGCTACCAGAACCTGATGAAGGATTTGAAGCAATCGACCAAACAGCGCTTCACCGCGTTTGAGTTCGACTACCCCGATGCCAAGCTGGAAACCAGCATCGTAGCCAAGGAAACCGGAACGGACGAAGCGCTGGCAGCCAAACTGGTAAAAATCGGCGCCACCGCGCGCAATCTCAAAGGACATGGCCTGGATGAAGGCATTTCGACCCGCCTTCTGGTCTATGCAGCCATCCTGATCAAGGGCGGCGTGGAGCCCCGTGATGCCTGCCGCATGTCACTGGTGCGCCCAATCACCGACGACGCGGACATTCGCGATACGCTGGATCACGCAATCGACGCAACCTTTGCCTGACGATAATGCGTCGTCATTGCTCTCAATGACACGCTATTTGGGATTCCGCGAAAATGCCTAAAGTAAACGCCGAGTACGAACATCCCTTGATGAAGGGCTACCGCGAGCAACTCAATTGCGGCTTTCCCCAGGTCAAGGATGTCTTCGATGACTGCATGGAGGAAGCCCTGTCCATTTTGTCAGAAGATGGCATCACCGCTTATCTGGAGGCCGCCGGCTTTCTATGCAGGATGGGGCGCGGCGTAGAACCGGTGCTGATTTTCCTGGAGGAATGGCCGTCGACCGCCAAAAGACTGGGTGAATCGGCCCTGCCGGCGGTGATGGAATTCATCCACAAAATGTACAAATCTCCCAACGGCAAGGCGATCGTGCCATTCCTGCAAACGCTGACAGCGACCGCTCGCCGCCTGCATTCGCAGGAGCGAATGCAGAGATATCTAGATCTGGCACTGGACTTCATGAACCGGACTACCGGCTCGATTCATGGCATCCATACCACCTTTTCCAGTCCCGGTTTGCCCGAACTCTACGCCCAGGCGCCTTACCTGCTCAGCCAGATTTCCCTGCAAGGACTAAAAAACTGGGTGGAGTATGGCATCCGCAATTATGGTGACCACCCGGAACGGCAGATCGATTACTTCAGCATGCAATCGCCGGACAGCAAAGCTGTCATGCAGCGCGAGCGGCACGGCACCCTGATGGTGGATGTCGAACGCAAGCTGGATCTCTATCTGCGCGGACTGTGGGAACACCATGATTATCTGGTGCCATACTCGCTTGGGTTCGACGAATTGCGCAAGCCCGTGCCTTACTATGACAAGCTCGGCATCCGCATGCCGGATGTTTACGACGATTTCAACGGTATTGCAGGTATTGACCGCTATCGCGCCACACTGGCCCATATCATGGGGCACAAGCGCTGGACCAGCGCGATTTTTGCCGACAATTTCAGCCCCTTCCAGCGCATGGCCATCGAGTTCTTCGAGGATGCCCGCATCGAGCACCTTGCTATGCAGCAATACCCCGGCTTGCGCCGCATATTCACCTCGCTGCACCCAAAGCCGGTCGAAGACGCCTGCGATCCTACAACCACCTCCTGCCTGCGCCATCGCCTGGCCATGCTATCGCTCGCCCTGCTCGACCCACAACACGGCTACCAAGATGCCGACCTCAATACTTTTGTTGGCCGCTTTCACGAAATCATGGCCAAGGGAGAATCCGGCACCGAAGAAATTGCCGATCTCGCCATCAGTTACGTCGCCAAAACCCGACGCCAGAGCGACCAGCTCGCCAAGGTGTATTTCGATAATACCGTGGTGGACTACCGCGATGACAACCGCCACATGTGGCGATTTCACGAACAGAGCGACGATGAAGAGATGTTCGATGATCATCGCAAGATCGAGTTGGAGGAAGAAGAACGCAAGGGATTGCCACCGCGTCATTACCCCGAATGGGACTACCTCAGCCAGACTTTCAGGCCGGACTGGGTGAGCGTATACGAAGCATTGCACCCCAAGGGCAAGGCCGCCGATATCGACAAACTGCTGGCCAAGAACGCGGCCCTGGCGAAGCGCCTGAAACGCATGCTGGACCTGCTCAAGCCGCAGGAAAAAATGCGTATCCGCTATCAGGAAGAAGGCAGCGAACTGGACCTGGACATCGCCCTGCGCTCCCTGATCGACTTCAAGAGCGGCGCCAACCCCGACCCGCGTATCAACATGAGCCACAAGACCAGCGGGCGCGACATCGCCGTGATGCTGCTGCTTGACCTCTCCGCATCCCTGAATGAAAAAGTGGTGGGAACCGCGCAAACCATACTCGAACTCAGCCAGGAAGCCGTCTCGCTGCTCGCCTGGGCGATCGACAAGCTGGGCGATCCCTTCGCCATCGGCGGTTTCCACTCCAACACCCGGCACGACGTGCGCTACCTGCACATCAAGGGCTACAGCGAGCACTGGAACGACGAAGTAAAGGGGCGACTGGCGGCAATGGAAGCCGGCTACTCCACCCGCATGGGTGCCGCCATGCGCCACGCCGCTCACTACCTGGAAGCACAGAAGGCGGACAAGAAACTGATGCTGATCCTCACCGACGGCCAACCCTCCGACGTGGACACCAAGGACGAGCGCGTGCTGATCGAAGACGCGCGTAAGGCAGTCAACGAACTGGATCAGAAGGGGATCTACACCTACTGCATCAATCTCGACCCGAAAGCGGACGAATATGTGACCGATATTTTCGGAAAACAGTACACCGTGATCGACAACATCCAGCGCCTGCCCGAGCGTCTGCCACAACTCTTCATGGCGCTGACCAAATAATAATCGGGCGTTGACCTGACGCCGATTGTGGATGATCATATCCTTTATCAATCACAGGACATCCCGATCATGACCAAATACATAGGCATTCTCACTTCCGGCGGCGACAGCCCCGGCCTGAACGCGGCAATCCGCGGAGTCGGCAAAGCCGCTCTGAACCATTACGGCATGCAGATTATCGGCTTCCGTGACGGCTTCCGTGGGCTGATGGAAAACCGCGTGATGCGACTGGACGGCGGGGAACTGTCCGACATCCTGACCCGCGGCGGCACCATCCTCGGCACCAGCCGCGACAAGCCACACCGCATGCCGGTTGGCGGCAAGCTGCTGGACATGACCGACGTCATCGTCGGCAACTACCAGGACAACCATCTCGATGCACTGGTCTGCCTGGGCGGTGGCGGTACGATGAAAAACGCCCTGCGCCTCAAGGAAAAGGGGCTAAACGTCATCACCCTGCCCAAGACCATTGATAACGATGTCGCCATGACCGATATCACCTTCGGCTTCGACACCGCGCTGGGCATCGCGACCGACGCGATCGACCGCCTCCACAGCACGGCGCACAGCCATCACCGCATCATTGTGGTGGAAATTATGGGCCACCGGGCAGGCTGGCTGGCCTTGGGCGCAGGCATCGCCGGCGGTGCCGACGTCATCCTGATTCCCGAGATTCCCTACGATGTGGCCAGCGTGGCCGAAGCGATCCGCGAGCGCAGTCGCCGTGGCAAATCGTTCAGTATCGTTGCCGTCGCCGAAGGCGCGATTTCAAAGCAGGAACATGCAGACTTGCTGACCGCACAAAAGAAGAAAGCCAGCCCAAAACAGAAGACTGGCAAGAAAGCCGAGGCAGAGAACCTCCCGGAAGCCCTGTACGCCGAAAAAACCGTGCGACTCGCCAAGCAACTCGAACTGCTGACCGGGCTCGAATCCCGCATCACCATCCTCGGGCACCTGCAACGCGGCGGCATCCCCTCTGCGGCCGATCGTCTGCTTGCTACCCGCCTGGGCACAGCTTGCGCTGACCTGATTCATGAAGGTCACTATGGCGTCATGGTTGCCGCCAAGGGAGATGGCACCAAAGCCGTGAAACTGGAAGAAGTTGCAGGGAAAGTCAAAATCGTCCCCCCCGATCATCCCTGGGTGCTGAGTGCGCGGCATGTCGGCACCAATATGGGAGATTGAGCAGATTACAGTTTAGGGGTTTCCCTGATAGTCGGAAACAACGTTTTGCCGTTTAATGTGTCCACTCTTTTGCTCGTCATGCTTACGCATTCGGCAAGACCATTATCCCACGGTAAAACAACTTGCCTTCACACCAGAAAGATCCTTTAACCGCAGAAGATAAGCTCTCGCTTAGCGGTTGCGCGGTTCGCAAGAACATGGGCGTCTATTTCAGCCTGTTCGGGGCGTGGTTCTTTCTGGCGAGTTTCATTACGGCATCTTCGATCGCCAACGACCTCCGCAGTGCCCAGCTCAAATTCCTCGAGTACGCCAATGGTCTTTATGCCGAAATTGACAACCGCGTACAAACCAACGAGGCCGTACTTGAAGGCGTAACCGCTTTTCTGGGGGTATCCGGCACCCTGAATGACGCTGCGCAAATCTCCCACTATGTGCAACAGGTACGCGTCCGCCACCCCCATATCACCCAGATCGAAGTGGTAGAAACTGTTGCACGCCAGAATCTGCCGCGCTTTATCGCCAGGAAACGTGCTTCCGGCCTTCCGGAGTTTCAGATCCGAAGCTTTTCCTATGATTCCGGCCGCTTTTGGCGAAGCATAGACGACAAGCCCTGGTATTACCCCATCGTGTTCATGGAACCCATGCCGGAGGGATCCAGAGACATCCTGGGACTGGACATGGACTCTGTACCCTTCCTGCGCCTGGCCATGAGCGCGTCGGCCCGCCAGGGACATGCCGTTGCCACCCATCCTTTCCGTTTGGTCCAAGGGGATTGGGCCTACGCCATGTTCCGACCCGTAACACCGCTACGCACCACCGGCGCAAGAGCCGGCGACGAAAAACGCCTGTTCGCCTCGCTGGTTATCAAAACCAAATCCATTCTGCCATCCCTCGAAGCGGGCATTCCCGGACTGCGCTTCAGCCTATACCACGCGGATTTCCCGGCTCACAAGCCCGAGGGAGAACTGATCCACTTCGAGCGCCATAGCCGAAGCGATCTGGAAACCACCCTTTTTCCCAAGCTGCATTATGAACGCAAACTGGAAGCGCAATCCCAGCCGTTCATCCTGCTGGCAGAACAGCAGTTGGGCTGGCCAGCCCTGGATTTTCGTCAGCTGACGGCAATCCTTGCCATTACCCTGCTGTTACTTGGCTATCTGCTCAGATTTGTGCTCGCACACCGCCGTAGCGAACTGGAAAGATGCCAGAATGAAAGCCGGTTTGCCTACCTGGCGACTCACGATGCCCTGACCGGACTGGCCAACCGCAACCTGTTCATGGATCGTCTCAAACATGCCATGGCCCGAGCACACCGATGCGACACACGGCTAGCCCTGCTGTTCCTGGATCTGGACAAATTCAAGCAAGTCAACGATACCTACGGCCATGGCATCGGCGATCAGTTGCTGAAAATGGTCGCAGAACGAATAGGTAGCAGTGTGCGCGAGGACGACACCGTCGCCCGATTGAGCGGGGATGAATTCGTCGTCATCCTTGAAACCATCACCACGCATCAGGGTGCGTCAACGGCAGCCGAGGTAATCAGCGACAGACTGGTTCAGCCCTTCCTCATCAATGGCGCAATGCTCAACATAGACGTCAGCATCGGCACGGCCATCTATCCCGACGACAGCGAAGATATCGAGGAACTGATAAAGATCGCTGACGAGGCCATGTATGCGGTAAAAGGCAAAGATCGCAGTTTCCCTTTATCCGGCCAGCTCAGATTTGAAGAACTGAAAACTCTCTAGAACAGGGTCAACAGCATCCGCGTGCCCAGCACATACAGCAGCAGGGCAAAGATTTTTTTCAGCCTGGCCACCGGCAGGCGATGCGCCAGACGCGCACCGAACGGCGCAGTCAGTACACTTGCCACGACCAGCCCCGCCAGCGCCGGCAGATAGACAAAACCCAGGCTATAGATGGGCAACGCTTCTACTCTCCAGCCATTGGCGATATAGCCCACCGCGCCCGCCGCCGCGATCGGCAAGCCGATTGCCGCAGAAGTACCGATCGCCTGATGCAGTCTGATGTTGCACCAGGTCATGAAAGGCACCGACAGCGTGCCACCACCGATGCCGACCAGGCTTGACACCCCTCCAATCACGCCCCCGGCGCCAAACATACCCACCATGCCCGGCAGTTCGCGGGAAGGCTTGGGCTTAATGTTCAGCACCATCTGGGTGGCGACATAGTACAGAAACACGACAAAAAACACCTTGAGGAAGGTCGTCGAAAGCTGCGCGACAACGACCGTTCCGGCCAGAGTGCCGGCGATGATGCCCGGCGTGATGCCGCGCACTACTACCCAGTTCACCGCGCCATGGGCATGGTGGGCTCGCAGGCTGGAAACCGAAGTAAACATGATGCTGGCGAGCGAAGTGCCGAGTGCAACGTGCATGACCTGTTCGGCAGGAAAGTGCTGTGCGGTAAAGATGAAGACCAACACCGGTACGATGACCAGCCCACCCCCCACGCCCAGTAACCCGGCAAGGAACCCGGCGAAGATGCCGGTAGCGAGATAAAGCAGCCAGAACTCCATGGGGTCAGAGCAACCCGATGATGAATTCCCACTCGCTTGGATCAACCGGCGTGATCGACAGACGGTTGCCCTTCTGCAAAGTACGCATCCGTTCCAGTTCCGGATGGCTACGCAGCTCTTTCAGGCTGACCAGCCGGGTCTTCTTCACCAGCTTGACGTCCACGTTGAACCAGCGCGGGGTCTCCGGCGTTGCCTTGGGGTCGAAGTATTTGTTCTTCGGGTCGAACTGGGTCTGGTCCGGGTAAGCCAGCCGGCTCACCTCGGCCAACCCGGCAATACCCGGCTCGGCACAGTTGGAGTGATAGAAAAAAACCTTATCGCCGGCCTTCATCTGGTCGCGCATGAAATTGCGCGCCTGATAGTTGCGCACACCGTACCACGCCACGCTTTGGCCGGGTAACTTGGCAAGGTCGTCGATACTGCAATCGGAAGGTTCGGATTTCATCAGCCAGTAACGCATGTTTGCCCTTTTTTCTTCGCCCAATAAATTTTTCGCTCGGTAATCACCGCATCCAGGTGCATGTCCCAGGGGTCCGCAGGAATCTCGTCAGCCTTCTGGCATTCGTAGCCCACGCCGATCAACAGCGGCTTGCGCCACACCTTGCGGCGGCGCAGGTAGGCCAGGCTGGCATCATAGAAACCGCCGCCCATACCGAGACGATGGCAGGCCTCGTCGAAACCGACCAGAGGAACAAACAATAAATCGAGCTGCCAGGCGCGCACCGGGCGTGGCGTCCAATGCTCGTGTATGCCGAATCGGTTGAGATACCAGCGCGGCAGCGAGGTCAGCTGACTGAAGCCGAGCTGCCGCTGGAAGCGTTGCGGCACAATCGGCAGGAAACACGCCTTGCCCAGCCACAGAGCATGGTTAAGTAAAGGCATCAGGTTGATTTCTTCGTGGGTCGGGGAATAGAAGCCGATACGCCGGCAGCTGAGCAGCAAGTTGTGGGCCAAGGCTACCCGCCGCAATCCGTCGGCGGCATGGCTGCGCTGCTGAGCGGAGAGCGCCCGGCGCGCCCGGCGCAACACCGTACGCAGCTGCTTCTTGTTCATGCTGTCAGGAGAAACCTGATGGGAAGAAATAAAGCCCCCGCGAGTGCCGTCAAGACCAGCATCTTGAACCTAAGGTTCAAGGTGGTCGCAGCCTGAGCACATCAGGCACATCCGGTAAGGGACGCGCACAACAGTACTCGGTACAGCCGCAACCAGACTATGCGAATCGGTCAAAGAATATATAGTCTTAACGAACACCGCAGGGAGCAACTCGAAAAAACGTGCGCCAAACGAGAAGCTAGAACAACTCGTCCTGATCGGCCATTGCCTGCTCGATCTGCGCCTGCATGGAATTCATTCTACGCTTGTATTCGCCGATGTCAAAGCTGCCGGCCAGACGGGTGCCCAGAAATTCGTGGGCAATATTCAGCGCCGCCATGATGGCGATGCGTTCGACACCAATTACCTTGCCCGCATCGCGGATCTCGCGCATTTTTTTGTCAAGAAAGGTAACCGAATCGAGCAGCGCCTGTTGCTCATCTTCCGGGCAGGCGACACGGAATTCGCGCCCCATAATGGTTACATCCAGGCCTTTGACGTCAGCACTCATGCATCATCCTCGGGGATCTGATCGAGTAGCGACTCAAGCCGGCCTCGCGCGCCATTAATCTTTTCGGTCAGATGCTTACCTTCATTTTGCGCAGTAGCCAACTGCTGCCGCAGGTGGATGTTTTCTGTGCGCAAGCGCGCACATAACTGCACTAATTGCGTAATTTTGTCTTCCAGGGCCTTCAGTTCCGCTTCCATAGCCCACACTATATGTTGAAAAATCCTGTTAAGTCAACCGCTAACAAAAACTTCTGAATGTTCATTAGCACGTTTAATCACCACTCCATATGACTATTTCCGAAATTTAGGTAAAATAGTCGCCTCCTTTGCCAGGTGCCCTTTGCTTTCACTGCAAATGGGTTAAACGGGAAACAGGTGTGCGCGATTGCGCAAACCCTGTGCTGCCCCCGCAACGGTAAGCGAGTGTGGACGCATCAACCACGCCACTGTGAACATGTTCATGGGAAGGCGATGCGTCAAAACTCGTAAGCCCGGATACCGGCCCGGCAATTTTTTAAACCCTAAACGTATGCGGGGATGCATACGCAACCGGAAAGTCATCATGAAATCAGCACGTCTCCCCTTCCAGATGGGCGCTTTAGCCCTAGCCCTTACTCAAACTGTATTTGCAGAAGAAGCTCCGCTTTACCGGGCGGACGAAATCGTCGTTACGGCAACACGCTTCCCGTCAAAACCAGATGTTTCACCGGTCAACGTCACCGTGATTACGCGTGAAGACATTGCCCGCAGCCCGGCGCGTTCGCTGCCCGAACTGTTGATGGAACAAGCCGGCATTCATGGCCGAAACACCACCGGCACGCCAGACTGGTCCATTGATATGCGCGGCTTCGGCATGACCGGAAACCAGAACACCTTGGTGCTGCTCGACGGGCAGCGCCTCAACGACATCGACCAAAGCACGGTGAAATGGTCGGCCATCCCGGTCGGCGCCATCGAGCGCATCGAAATCATGCGCAACAGCGGCGCAGTGCTTTATGGTGACGGCGCCAGTGGTGGCACTATCAACATCATCACCCGCGCACCAACTAAGGGAATTTCCGGTGAAGTCAAAGCCACCGCGGCTAGTTACAACACCAGCAACCTGGAAGGGCTGCTCAATATCGGCGGTGAAACTGCCTCCCTGCGACTTGCCGCGAACCAGTACGAATCGGACGGCTACCGCCTCAACAACCAGAATATCCAGAAGAACCTGGAAGGCGATTTGCGCTTTGATGCCGGCAAAAATGAATTCAGCCTGAAGTTCGGCGCGGACAGTCAGACTCTGCGCCTGCCCGGCAATCGCCTGGTCGACCCGACCATTGGCGTCAACCAACTGGAGACCGACCGCCGTGGCACCACCACGCCCAACGACTACGCTACCCGCGACGGCCACCACATCGGGCTGGGCATCAACCGCCTTCTGGACTTTGGCGAGTTCGCCGCCGAAGTCACCTACCGAAGCAAGTCCGAAACCATTTACAACCAGAGCAGCTGGGGCGACCGCTACCTGGAAACCGATCTCGATATGCTATCCGCCACGCCGCGCCTGAAGATCAACGGCAATGCCTTTGGCTTGCCGCATAGCTTGGTCACCGGGCTCGACCTGATGGAGTGGCAGTACGATGCGCGCGGCGCCACCAGCCCTGCCACCATCAGCACACCGGCCAACCATCCCGCTGGCACTGAGCGCAGTCTGGCCATCTACGCTCAGGACAGCACCCGACTGGGCGATGCGACCACCCTGCTGGTCGGCGGACGCATCCAGTCCATAAACTATCACGTCAAGGACCTGGTCAACCCGGCCAACGACCAATCCCAGCAGCGCAGCCCGCGTGCCTTCGAACTCGGCCTGCGCCACCAGATCGACCGCCAGACAAGCCTGTTCGGCAAGCTCGGCCGCAGCTTCCGCATCGCCACCGTCAACGATGTCTACAACAGCTACTCCTACACGGTGAACATGCTGGAACCCCAGACTTCGCATGACCGCGAAGTCGGCATCGAGCACCAGGGCGGCGGCTACAGCCTGCGCGGCACGCTGTATCACATGGATCTCAACAATGAGATCCACTACAACGCGATAACCTTCGAAAACATGAATCTCTCCCCGACCCGCCGTCAAGGTATGGAGCTCGAAGGAAAACTGGCCATTTCCCGTAACGCCGACCTGTTTGCCAACTACTCCTACACGGACGCTAAGTTTCGCGAGGGGACCTATAGCGATAGCTTCAGTCCAAGCATTAACGTCTCCGGCAACAACATCCCCAACGTGCCCAAGCACCGCGCAACCCTGGGCGGCTCCCTGGCCCTGTCAGGGAAAACACGCCTGAACGGAACGGTCAGCTATACCGGTGAGCAGCATTTCGACAACGACCAGGCCAACAGCTTCGGCCAGAAAATTCCGGCCTATACCGTGGTCGACCTGAAGCTGGTGCACCGCGAAGGCGACTGGACCATGGCAGCCGGCATCAACAACCTGCTGAACGAAAAATACTTTACCTATGGCACTCGCAGTACAGACCCGACTAAACCGGGCCGCTATACCGCCTATCCCATGACGGAGCGCAACCTGGCAGTGACACTCGGCTACACCTTCAAATAAGGGTCTGGCAGCGCATAAAGGCGGTCCGCATCGCGCGGCCGCCTTTTTCTTTTGTCCGGGTTTTGCTATTGTTCGCCCATGCTAAAGGATGCCATCGATTTATCCACACTGCACCGCGTACTGGTGATCAAACTACGCCACCACGGCGACGTGCTGCTGACCTCGCCGGTTTTCAGCGTGCTGAAGAACCACGCGCCGCACCTGGAAATCGACGCACTGGTATATCAGGACACTGCGGAAATGCTGAGCCTCCACCCCGCCATCAGCCAGCTGCACACCATCGACCGTAAATGGAAATCCGCAGGGATTTTTACTCAGGCCAAAGCCGAATGGAAACTGCTGTCGGCGTTGCGGGCGAGGCGCTACGACCTGATCATCCACCTGACCGAACACAACCGGGGAGCCTGGTTAACCAGGCTACTCGGAGCACGCTATGGCGTCGCCGAGAAACTGCGCGGCAAAGGCCGCTTCTGGCACAACAGCTTCAGCCACCGGTTCCCCATTACCTTCGGCCGCTGGCGCCATCGTGTGGAACTCAATCTGGACGCGCTGCGCCGCATTGGAGTCTATCCCGCCGAGCAGGAGCGGCGCCTCACGCTGGTTCCCGGCGAGGAAGCAGAGGCTTTCATCAATCAGGAACTCGAACAACTGGGTTTGCAGGAAAAGTTGTTTCTCCATCTGCATCCGACTTCGCGCTGGCAATTCAAATGCTGGCCCGAGGAAAAAATGAGTGCACTGATCGGCACCCTTCAACAGGAAGGGCATCGCGTGGTGCTGACCGCCGGGCCGGGCGACGACGAGATGGCCGCGGTAAAACGCATCACTGCATCCCTGCCCGCTCCCGTGACGGATCTGTCCGGACGTCTGTCGCTCAAACAGCTTGCGGCCCTCACCTCCAAGGCACAGGCCTTCATCGGCGTGGATTCCGCCCCGATGCATATTGCCGCCGCCATGGGAACACCCACGGTGGTCCTGTTCGGCCCCAGCGGAGACCCGGAATGGGGCCCATGGCAAGTCCAGCACAAAATCATTACCTCAAGCCACTCATGCCGCCCTTGCGGCAACGATGGCTGCGGTGGCGGGAAACTCAGCGAATGCCTGACCACGATTTCCGTCAACGAGGTTCTTGCCGCCATTCGAGAGGTAATGGGTGATGAGTAACGGGGAACAGGAAGACCCTCATCACCCATCACTCATTTCCCATCACCAACCCTTGCGCATCGCCCTCATCCGCCAACGCTATACCTCCTTCGGCGGGGCGGAGCGCTTCGTCGCCAATGCCGTTCGCGCCCTGCGAGCCGAGGGCGCATCGCTGACGATCGTCACCCGTCGCTGGCCTGGCGGGGAAGAATTCGCCCCCCTGATCTGCAACCCCTTTTACCTCGGCAGCCTGTGGCGCGACTGGAGCTTTGCCCGCTGCGTCTGCCGCTCTTTGGCAAAGAAGGATTTCGACCTGGTGCAGTCACACGAGCGTATCTCCTGCTGCGACATATACCGTGCCGGCGATGGCGTTCACCGCGAGTGGCTGGCTCAGCGACGGCGCGTGCTCGGCCCGCTAAGCCGACTTGGAATCGCCCTCAACCCCTTTCACCGCCACGTGCTCTCTGCAGAAAAACATCTCTTCTCCAGCCCGCAACTCAAGGCGGTGATTTGCAATTCGAGCATGGTCAAAGAGGAAATTCAGCGCCATTTCGGATTTCCCGAAGAAAAGCTGCATGTCATATACAGCGGTGTTGACCTGGATGCGTTTCACCCCGGGCTGCGGGAACTCCACCGCACTGCGGTGCTCGCGCAAAACAACATTCCCACCGACGCCACAGTCTTTCTTTTCGTCGGCTCCGGCTTCGAACGCAAGGGCCTGGCCACCGCGCTTCGTTCCTTGGTCGAACTTCCTTCATCCACGTATTTGCTGGTGGTGGGCAAGGACAAGAAACTCGAACAATTTCGCCGCCTGGCAAATAAATTGGGTGTAGAGGCCAGAACCCGGTTTCTGGGCGGGCAGGAAATCGTGAAACCGTTTTATGGCTCAGCCGATGCTTTTGTCTTGCCCACGCTCTACGACCCCTTCCCCAATGCTGCGCTGGAAGCCTTTGCCTGCGGCCTACCTGTGATCACCAGCACCAAGAGCGGCGCAGCAGAATTGATCCGGGAGGGGGAAAACGGCTTCGTCTGTGACGCACTGGATGTCGCAGGATTTGTCGCCGCCATGCAACAGGTTGCCACACAGAGAACCTCCCACTACAACGCTCCCTCGCGAGACACTGTGGCAACGCTTTCTCCGTCCGCCATGAGCAGCCGGCTATTCACCCTTTACCGGGATTTGCTCAATGACGCTCGGATTGGGGTAGAAAAGTGCGTATAATTCGCAGGTTATGCCCCGTCCAGAAATGAACAGCAGGGAACTCTACCTGCGCTTACTCCAAAATGTCCTGCCCTACTGGCGCACTTTCGCTCTGTCCATCGTGAGTATGGTGGCACTGGCGGCAACCGAGCCCCTTTTCCCGGCGCTGATGAAGCCCCTGCTCGACAATGGCTTCGTCAACCGGAACATTGAAATGACCTGGCTGGTGCCGGCAGCCTTGATCGGCTTGTTCCTGTTGCGCGGCTTGCTCACCTATGCGGGATCCTATGCCATCGCCTGGGTCGGCAATAAATTGGTAATGGATCTGCGCGACCAGATGTTCCGCAAAATCATCGCCTTGCCCATCCCTTACTACGACAACAGCAGCACCGGCTCTCTCATCTCAAAAGTAGTGTACGACGTGGGACAGGTAACCGCTGCAGCGACCAGCGCCATCACCGTGCTGGTGCGCGATTCCCTGACCATAGTCGGGCTTCTGGGATGGATGCTGTATCTCAACTGGAAGCTGACTCTGGTCAGCCTGGTCATCGCCCCCATCGTCGCCCTCATCGTCACGGCATTCAGCGGCCGCCTGCGGGCAATGAGCCGGGAAGCCCAGCGTTCCATGGGCAACATCACCCAGGTGCTGGAGGAAACGATTAGCTGCAACAAGGTGGTCAAGGTCTTTGGCGGCCAGGAGTATGAAGCGAAGCGCTTCTTCGATGCCAACAACCTGGTGCGCCGCTTCAACATGAAGCAGACCATCGCGGCGGCGGCCTCGGTACCCCTGGTACAGTTCTTCGCCGCCGTGGCATTGGCCATCATCGTGTATATCGCCATCGACCAGTCCTCCGCTGACCAGACCACGGTAGGCGGGTTCGTTTCCTTCATCACCGCCATGCTGATGCTGCTGGCGCCACTAAAACGTCT
Organism: Gammaproteobacteria bacterium; assembly: GCA_018823025.1. Classification (GTDB taxonomy): domain Bacteria; phylum Pseudomonadota; class Gammaproteobacteria; order Burkholderiales; family Sulfuricellaceae; genus Sulfuricella. The sequence continues at coordinate 14,971 of JAHJJI010000068.1, forward strand.
GACCGGCGTCAACGAAAGCCTGCAGCGCGGACTGGCGGCGGCCGAAAGCGTGTTCGGTCTGATCGATCAGGAATCCGAGCCGGACAGCGGCACCGAACCACTCCCTCGCGCCAGCGGCCGGATCGAATTCCGCAATCTCGGCCTTGTCTATCGTCCCGAAGAGGCGCCAGCGCTGGATGACATCTCTCTTGCAATCGAACCGGGCGAGACGATTGCCCTGGTGGGGCCCTCCGGCAGCGGCAAGACCTCGCTCGTCAACCTCATCCCGCGCTTTTACCACCCCACTTCTGGCCATCTCCTGATTGATGGCCAGAATGCCGAGCACATCAAGCTCTCCGATCTGCGCGCCAATATCGCCGTGGTCAGCCAGGACGTGATTCTGTTCAACGACACAGTCGCCTCCAACATCGCCTATGGCGTCATGCGCGGCGCTAGCGAGGCGGAAATCGTGGCCGCCGCCGAAGCTGCCCATGCGATGGAGTTCATCCTCCGCATGCCTGAAGGTCTGCAGACCCTGATCGGTGAAAACGGCGTGCGCCTGTCGGGCGGCCAACGCCAGCGTCTGGCCATTGCCCGCGCCATTTTGAAAAATGCCCCTATCCTGATCCTGGATGAAGCCACCTCAGCCCTCGACACCGAATCCGAACGCCACGTCCAGGCTGCACTGGAAACCTTGATGCAGGGACGGACCACTATCGTCATCGCTCACCGGCTTTCGACTATTGAAAGGGCCGACCGCATCGTGGTGCTGCAAAAGGGCCGCATCGCCGAAATCGGTAGCCATAGTGAACTGCTGGAAAGAAAAGGGATATATGCCCATCTTTATCATATCCAGTTTGCGCAGGAGCATCTGCCGCAGGCCGGCGTCTAATCATGGTCATTTCCAAGTTGAATATCGTCCATACCGAGGCATCCCTGGGCTGGGGCGGTCAGGAAATCCGCATTCTCACCGAAGCGGCCGGCATGATGCTGCGTGGCCATCAGGTTACGCTGCTATGCCCGGCGGAGGCCAAAATATACGAGGAAGCCAGACTCCACGGCATTCCCGCAGTGGCACTGCCGATCGGCAGGAAGAACCTGCGTGGCGTCCTGGCTCTGTATCGCTGGCTGCGAAATAATCCCGCCGATATTCTCAATACCCACAGCTCGACAGATACCTGGCTGGCAGCGCTGGCCTCCTTGCTGCCAGGAGCGCAGGCACCGATCGTGCGTACCCGCCACATTTCTGCAGCTATCCCGAACAATCAGGCAACGCGCTGGCTTTACCAGAGCGCGACCTGCCACATCGTCACGACCGGCGAAAAACTACGGCAACAGCTTATCGACGATAACGGCTACAAACCGGAAACCATCACTTCCGTTCCCACTGGGATCGATACAAGCCGCTTTAAGCCCGGCGACAAAATACTCGCCCGCCGACAACTTGGGCTACCGGAAGAGTGTGCCATCATCGGCATCGTCGCCACGCTGCGCAGCTGGAAGGGCCACGCCTATTTGCTGGATGCCTTCGTGGCACTGGGAAATCCTGCGGCCCGCCTGCTGATCGTGGGCGGCGGCCCACAGCGGGATGCCCTCCAGAAGAAAGTGGTCGAGCTAGGCCTGCAAGAGCGTGTCATCATGCCCGGCAACCAGCGCGATGTGCTGCCCTGGCTGCAAGCCATGGACATTTTTGTTCTGCCTTCCTACGCTAACGAAGGCGTACCCCAAGCCTTGCTGCAAGCCATGCTGTGCGCACTGCCGATTATCACCACGCCGGTGGGCAGCATCCTCGATGCATTACAGCACGAGCACACTGCCCTGATCGTCGAGCCACGCCAGGCGGACCCGTTGCGACTTGCCCTGGAGCGACTGCTAGCGGATCAGCCGCTCGGCCAAAAGCTCGCGCAGGCGGCTCTGGTTACTGCCCGCGAAAAGTTCGGGATGGAAGCCATGCTGGACAAAATGGAAACCGTATTTCAGGGAGCTCTGAAAAAATGACCGCAGCAACGGATAATCCACTCAGAATCAACCTTGGCTGCGGCAACAAGTGCCTTGAAGGATACATCGGCGTCGATCGCTTCCCTTGCGAGGCGGCGGGTGTTTTGTGCGATGTGACTCAACCTCTGCCGTTCCGCGACAACTCGGTTGACGAGTTCTATCTCGACAACCTGATTGAGCATATTCCCGACATTCCCGCCCTGATGGCAGAAATCGTGCGTACGGCACGAAACAGCGCAAAAATCACCATTATCACTCCCCACTTCACGTCATTGTCTTCGTGGAAAGACCCGACCCATCTGCATCATCTTTCGTACTTCTCGTTCGACCATTTCGAGAAAATGTCGGTACGCCACTATGTCGGCAGCGGCCTGAAAGTCGTGCAGCGCAACCTGTCTTTCGGCGGCGGTCTGCTCGGCCTCATCGGGCGTATGATCTTTTCGCTAAGCCCAGAAGCCTTCGAAAAAAAATACTGCTTCATTTTCCGTGCCAGCACACTTCGATTCGAACTGCAGGTAGTAAAATTTTAACAGCGATGTCCAGCCGCTTCCCAGTACGCCTCCACATTGTTGTCGCAGCCCTATGGCACTCGTTGCTCACATTGGGGCAACGGCATCGACCCAGGGACGTATGCCGCATCCTGGTCACCCATCACCCCCAAATGCTGGGCGACACCCTGCTGTTAACCCCGTTGCTGGCCAAATTGCGCGCATCCTACCCCACCGCGGAAATCCTGTTGACGGCTTCACCCGTTACCGCGCCCCTCTACCAGAAACAGCCCTATGGCGTGAAAGCGCTTGCCTACGACCCGCGCAACCACAGGAGCCTCCGCGCATTGTTTCAGCTACGCGGATTCGATCTTGCCATCGTCCCGGGAGACAACCGCTACAGCTGGCTTGCCCGCGCCCTGGGCGCACGCTGGGTAGCAGGCTTCGCGGGTGACCGGCCCGCCAGCAAAAACTGGCTGATGGATCAGCTCACCCCCTATCCAGATACACCCGCCACATGGGGAGAAATGGCGGCCGCGCTGGTAGACGGCCCGCCACCGGCACCCTACAAGACTGCAGATTGGCCAATGCCGGACTGCCGCCCTTTCGCTTTGCCAACGCAGCCCTATTGCGTCCTGCACGTAGGGGCAAGCACTGTACTCAAGCTATGGAGTCCGGAAAAGTGGCGCTCTCTGGCCGAGTTCCTGACAAAATGCGGACTCCAGATTGTCTGGAGCGGCGGCCCGGGCGAACAACGCATTGTCGACGAAATCGATCCGGACAAAAAACATCTATCGTTTGCCGGCCAGCTCGATCTAGCTCAACTGTGGCACCTGTTGGCCCACGCCAGACTGCTGGTCTGTCCTGACACGGGCGCGGCCCACCTCGGCCGCATTGTCGGCACCCCGACGGTGACGCTGTTTGGACCGGGTTCACCGGTCCTCTGCGGCGCAGGCGAGTTCTGGCGAAATAGCCCATACCGTGCCGTCACGGTAGCTAATTTTCCATGCCGGGATCAACGCGTGTTTTTCAGGCGAACCATCAGCTGGGTAAGGCGGTGTGGTCGCAACCAGCGTGAATGCGTCGCTGTCGGAGCGTGCATGGACGGCATTCAGGTGACTGATGTACGCCAGGCCATCGAAGAACTGGGAATACGCGAGTAGATGAACAAGGTCTGCTACCAAATCAACCTGCAGCAAGGCTTCGGCGGCGGGGAAATCTATACCCGATTTTTCAGCCACGCGCTACAGCAGCTTGGCTGGCAAGTTACGCTTTTTGTCCACAGGAACGCCGGCTTCTGGCGGAAACTGGACATGCACGGCGTTTCTCTCGTCCCGGTCGGTAGCTATGAGGAAATCCATGGTCACCTGCCGGCTGAACGTTCCTTGTTCATCACCCATTCTCCCGCAATCGGCAGACTGGCCAGCACGCTCGCCAGCAAGCACGTCCTCGCCGGTTTCGCCCACATGCCGCTGTACAACCGGAATCCGGAACCATTCAGGCCCTACCACCTTATTTTCGCTGTTTCCGGCCATGTCATCGACAGCCTGCGCGCGGCGGGTATCGACAGTTATTATGCAGAGCCCCTCTACGGCGTGGCCGATCTGACCCGCCCGGCGACGGAACAAGCAACGGCGATCCGAGCCGCATCGGTTTACGAGTGGGACACCCGCAAGGTGCGCGACCGCCTCCTGAGCCATCTATACCCCGCCTGGTTCGCACTCAAGCCGGCGGAGTATTTCAAGAAAAGAAAAGGCCTGACGCTGGGCATCGTCTCACGCTTAACGCCGATCAAACAATTTCCGCTGATGTTCGGCATCCTCGCCCCTGTCATCCGGCAGTTCCCAGACGTCAAGCTGGAGATCTTCGGCAGCGGCGGCTACGCTTCGGTACGCGACTTGCGCAATAGCCTCAAACCCATCGCCAACCAAGTGCGCTGGTGGGGACACCAGAACAACATGAACGTGATTTATCCGCAACTGGATTTTCTGCTCACCGGGCTGCCGGAAAAGGAAGCGCTCGGTCTCAACGTGATCGAAGCCCAAGCTTGCGGCACGCCCGTGCTGGCAGTAAACGCCCCGCCTTTCACCGAGACCGTGGTTGAAGGAGAAACTGGCTATTTCTTCACCGATCCGCGGCAGGATGATGGTCGCGACTTCGCGCGCCTGCTTGGCAAACTCCGTTCTGCGGACAAAAAATTTCCCGATCCGCGCCGAGCGACGTCGCACCTCGAACGCTTTTCCCTCGCGCAATTCTCGCAGCGTGTGGAACGGGCGATGAACGCTGCCAGCCGCCTTCTGGAGGTGACGCCATGCAGCTGATCTTCAACTTCAGAAAAGGCTTTACACCACTCAAGGAAGGCTTGGAGACCTGTGGTTGCACATTCTTCGACAATTTATGGGAGCCGAGTGAGGCGCAACTCAAGGAAACCGATGCCTGCATCATCAATTTTTACGAAGGTGTGCGGCAGCCATGGCGGACATGGCGTCTGAAGACGAAACTGAAACGGCACGGCATCCCCCTGATCGGCATCGACCGCGACGCGCCCTGGCACTTGGGCGTCCGTCACCGCCGGCTATGGCTGTTCAGCCTGCTGCGCCCGCTCGATATCTACGCCACCCACACCTTGCAGCCGACCCTGACTTTTGCACCGGAAACCGTCTATCAGGCCAACGCGGCTTGGATCCGGCACTACCATCTGCATGGAACAACACTGGAAGAAATGCACAACCCGGATTTCTTCCGCCACGACGTTTCTTTCGTCGGCAACCTGGATGGGCAACGTTACCGGGAGCATCGTGCGCGTGCCGAATTTTTCGCGGAACTGGGGCGTCGCCTATCCAGTATCGGGATAAACTGCCTGTTCAGGCATGCTGAGAATGTGCCCATAAGCGAACAGATCGAAATCATCCAGCGCAGCCGCATCAACCTGAATGCCGGAGCGGCCGCGGACCACGGCGGGGAAAGAAGCTGGGGGCTGCCGGAACGCTGCTACGGCGTACCGGCCTGTGGCGGATTTCTGCTGAGCGACGAACGCCACCACGCCCGCGACGATTTTGAACCTGGCACGGAATGGGCGGATTTCCACAACCTGGAAGACTGCGTTGCCAGGATCCGTCATTATCTTGCCCATCCCGGTGAAGCTCGCGCCATCGCCGAAGCCGCCCACCTGCGGGTATTGCGCGACCACACCTATGAGCGGCGATCGGAGAACCTGCTTCATGTCATTCGGAAATGGCGGGAGAATCACGCACCTAAAAAATCGGGAGAGTTTATCCAATGAACGTTTGCAGGATTTGCCAAAACGCGAAGGGAAACATTTCCTACCTGGCGCGGGAAATGTGGTTCAATTTCCGTGATGAATTCGAATACATCAAATGCGCTCATTGCGGCTGTCTGCAGCTCGCGTCAATTCCGGAGAATTTGTCGAAATACTACCCGGAGGATGCCTATTACTCCTATCAGGAGCCGCCCCGGAAAGAATACAACGCACTGTTGCTGCAACTACGCAAAATCCGCAGCCGGCATTTTTTGGGCCAACGCAGTTTCGTCGGTGGATTGCTGGCATCGCTGTCCACCAAACAGGAGCACTTCGACTGGCTGGAGCGCGCGGGAGTGAATTTCAACTCCGAAATACTGGATGTAGGTTGTGGCGCGGGGGGGCTGCTCCTTAAATTGCAGCGCGAGGGATTTCTTAACCTGACCGGCGTTGATCCCTTCATCGCAGAAGATATCGCTTACGAAAACGGCGTTCGGGTTTACAAAAAAGAACTGAATGAACTTGATCGAACATTCGACTTCATCATGCTCAACCATTCCCTGGAGCACATGCCCGACCAGCTGGGCGCCTTACAAAAACTACATGGCTTGATTCAACCGGATGGCTGCGTACTAATCAGAGTCCCTGTCGTGGATTGCTATGCATGGAGAAAATACGGCATTGACTGGACGGCTCTGGATGCACCTCGCCACATTTACTTGCACACAGTCAAAAGCTTGCATATTTTGTCTGCGCAGGCCGGCTTCGAAGTGACGGAAGTTGTTTATGACTCCACGATTCGCCAATTCCAGAATAGCGAACAATACCTGAGAGGCATTCCCTACAAGGATCATAAAAATGAATTCCGCAAACCGGAGAAAAAGCCTTTTTCAGACAAGGAAAAATTTCAATTCGAGAAGTTTGCCGAATTACTGAACACGCTAAGGGATGGCGATACAGCTTGTTTCTATTTACGTAAAAAATCTGGCGGCGTTTAAATATAATGTCTCATTTCTTGGCAAACCCAATAGGCAGTAGCGTGGAAAATATTCGGTGGCAGCTGCTACCCGCCGCTCTGTTCCTGCTCATCCTTCCACTCAATCACACCATAGCGCTACGTTTTCTCTGCCTGTTTCTGGCTGCTGCCATCGCTCTGCGCATGTTCTTTAAGTCAGGTGCGCCCCCGCTACCACTGAAACTCCCTCTTGCCCTATGGGCTGGCATCGCAGGGCTATCGCTTACATGGTCCCTGGACCCGATGTTTTCCCTCAACGAACTCAAAACCGAAATCGGTTATGGCATGATTGCCTTGTTTTCCTTTTTCATCCTGACATCAGGAAAACGGGAATGGCATATCTTGCTGTGGGCATTAATGGCCGGTGTGGCCGGCACGGCGGCCATTGCCGCTGTCAAAGCCTGGCAAATTGGAATCTGGCCCGCCTATGACCTGGATTGGCAGCACGGCCCCGGCACCTACAGCACTTATCTTAGCCTGGCGTTTTCGTTTCTCCTTTACCTGCTGCTTCGACCGGCACAACATCGGTTCCCATTCAGACCCGCGTGGCTGCTACTTCCGATTTTTCTTTTTGCCGGTTATGCCACCCAGAACCGGATGTTCTGGCTGGCTGCTGGCGTCGCGCTGCTTGCCTTCCTGGCTCTGCTCGCATTTAACCGCAACAAGTCCATCTCGCTCAGATCGCTGGTCAGCCTCGCGACTGTTCTAGCAATAGCCGGCGTTTTATTTGTCAACGTGTCCAAGGATCACCCCGCATCAGCCGCATCCCCTTCTGTTAACTCGAAGAGCAGCCCGCTCGATCATGTTATGGAATCATTCCGTCACAGCGAACGCTATCAAATCTGGCAGTATTGGACAGAGCATATCGCCGAACGGCCGCTGGCCGGGGTGGGTTTCGGGCGTGATCTGCCTCATAATGTCTATACAAAACCGCCAGAGTGGCCGGACGGGTTTTTTGCCCATGCCCACAACGTGTTCTTGAATTACGCTCTACAAATGGGGCTGCCAGGCTTGGTCGCTTTGCTCATACTGCTCGCCGCCCTGATCCGGACATTCTGGCGTTTCTACCGATCTCCACACGAGGAGACCCGCCTTGTCGGCATTTGTGGCCTGGCCCTGATAGCCTCGTTCGTCACCAAAAACATGACCGATGACTTTTTCTGGCGCGGCGATGGACTGCTTTTTTGGTCGCTTGTGGGTATGCTGCTCGGCTATGGGACGCGAAGCACAATGCGCATCGAAAGCTCAAGGTAAAATGACCTCTTCTTTTCTGGTTATTCGCCGTGACAATATTGGTGACCTTGCTTGCACAACCCCCTTATTTACGGCCCTGAGGGATCACTTTCCCGATGCGCGAATTTACGCTTTGGTAAATAGCTATAACAAGGCGGTATTGGAGAACAACCCGGAAATTGAACAGGTTTTTTGGTATGCCAAGGCCAAGCACCAGGCTGGTTGGAAGGGAAAGCTATCGGCCTATTGGCAACGACTCAGCTTAATTATCAAGTTGAGGCGAATTAAGTTTGATTATGCCATTCTGGCTAGCCCAGGATTCCAACCCCGCTCACTCCAGCTAGCTGGGTGGATTAGGCCCAAGCACATCATCGGCTATACTGAAGATGGAAACACGCAAAACTCCCGTATCGACATAGCCATCCCCCATACCGTTCGTCATCCAATTCATGAAGCCGAGGCCGTTTTTCGACTGCTCGAACCCCTCGGGATTACAGGGGAGCCACCGGCAACTCGGGTTTTCCCGGACGCGGCCGAAATATGTCACGCCAGAGACTTATTAAAAAGCCAAGCATGGGAATCGAAACTCACGATTGGAGTCCACATCAGCGCCAGAAAACCCAGCCAGCGCTGGCCGGCCGATCGCTTTGCGGCACTGATTCGTAAACTTCACGCAGAGTACCAAGCCAATTTTCTGTTGTTCTGGTCGCCTGGCGACGACACCAACCCCCTGCATCCCGGCGACGATGCCAACGCAAGTCACATTATCAGCCAGGTCGACACTCTCCCCGTGCTGCCATTTCCGACTCAACAGTTGCCCCAGCTAATCGCAGGCCTGTCTTTATGCGATGTAGTAATTTGTAGCGATGGTGGCGCCATGCACTTGGCTGCGGGATTGGGCAAACCCATCCTGTGTTTTTTTGGAAAATCCAGCGCGACGCACTGGCA
>JAHJJI010000069.1 GCA_018823025.1 Gammaproteobacteria bacterium
AAGACAAACAGGTTGAACAGGTCGCCGGTCAGGAAGGCGCCCTGGATACCCATGATCTGCAACTGGAACAGCGGATGGAAGTGGCGGCCCCGGCTGTCGAAACCACCGCTGGCATAGAGCAGGGATGCGCCTGCCAGCAGCGCGGTGAGCAGGGACATGCCGGCGGCCAGGCGGTCTACCGCCAGCACGATGCCGAAAGGTGCGGTCCAGTCGCCCAGGGCGTAAACCAGCATGGCGCCAGCATCGGCCAGTTGCACCAGCCAGGCGGTTGCGATGATGCCGAGCAGTGCCGCGGCCAGCCCGATGTGGCGCTGGAAAGGCAGCCCGCGGCCGCCGCCAGCCAGTTGCAGCAACGCAGCAGCAAAGGGAATCAGGATGGGGAGGAGGGCGGCATGAGCGTTCATGGTTTCAACCGTCCATCCACATGGTCATCGCCGGTTTCGGCCAGCGCGCGCAGGGCCAGCATCAGCAGGTAGGCGGTCATGCCGAAACCGATCACAATGGCGGTTAGCACCAGAGCCTGGGGCAGCGGGTCGGTGTAGGTGGCGCCGGCCCGTATCAGGGGGGGTGCATCCAGCTTCAGCCGGCCGCTGGCGAAGAGAAGCAGATTCACCGCGTAGGACAGCAAGGTCAGGCCCAGTACGACCGGGAAGGTGCGTGCACGCAGAATCAGGAACACCCCGCAGGCGGCGAGCACGCCGATGGCAATGGCGACAACGGCTTCCATCAGGTGGCCTCTCCAAACTTTTCAGGACAGCCGTGGCGCGACAGACGGCCCAACTGTGCCAGCACCATCAGCACCACGGTCACTACCACGATGTACACGCCCAAGTCGAATACCATGGCCGAGGCCAGTTCGATCTCTCCAATCAGCGGCAGGGTGAAATGGCCGTGGGCGCTGGTGAGGAAGGGCCGGTCGAACAGCCAGCTTGCTGCACCCGTGCCGCCGGCGAGCAGCAGACCCAGTGCCAGCAGTTTCGCTTTGTGGCGGGGCAGGCGCGGCTGGGCGAAATCGATGCCGCTGGCCAGGTATTGCAGGACCAGGGCCACGCCGGTGACCAGACCGGCGACGAAACCACCCCCTGGAAGGTTGTGGCCGCGCAGCAGAATGAAGATCGATACCGCCAGTGCCAGGGGCAGCAGCGGCTGCATCAGCATGGACAGGAACAGCGGGTGACGTTCCGTTGCCCAGGGCCGGCCGTCGATATCGCGCTCGGGCGCGGTGAGTACCAGCCGATTCAGCAGGGCATGGGCGGCCAGGCCCACCATGGCCAGCACGGTGATTTCGCCCAGGGTGTCGAAGCCACGGAAATCCACCAGGATCACGTTGACCACGTTGGCTCCGCCACCCCCAGACATCGACTGGCCGAGGTAGAAGCCGGAAATCGTCTCGAATGGCGAGGTCATCATGGCGAAGGCTGCCGCCCCCAGACCCGCGCCGGCGCCAACCGCCAGCGCGGCATCGCGCGTCAGCCGCAGGCCGGAATCCTCTGCGGGGGAGGTTTGGGGAAGGTAATGGAGAACCAGCAACAGGAGCACGATGGTGACCACTTCCACCGCCAGCTGGGTCAGTGCCAGATCCGGTGCCGAGAAGCGCACGAAGGTGAGCGTCACGACCAGACCAACGACGCTGGTGAACACGATGGCGGTGAGGCGGTGCCGGTGCAGCAGGGTTGCACCCAGTGCGCCCACGATCAGGGTAGCCAGGGCCGCGAAAGCAGCGCTATCGGCCGGCTGGTATGCCGTGGCGGCAAGCGTCGGTGGCCCCGAGAACCAGGCCCAGCCGCCAAGGCTGAGCACGAAGGCGATGAATAGCGCCAGGTAACGTTGCAGTGATTTAGTGTCCAGCCAGTTCACAATGCGGCACGCGAGGGTCTTCAGGCTTTCATAAAGGCGCTCGAAGGCGATGTGGGCATGGATCGACGGCAGTCGATCGTGGAGGGCGAAAAGCGGCTTGCGCAGGGCGTAGACGGTGATGCCGCCCGCCAGCGCCACCAGACTCATGATAAAGGGCAGGTTGAAGCCGTGCCACACCGCCAGCTCGAAGGCTGGCACAGGCGCTTGCAGCGTTGCGCCAGCTGCAGCTGCGAGCAGGGGGGCGACGCTCCATTGCGGGAAGATGCCGACCAGCAGGCACAGCACTACCAGCACCTCCACCGGCGCGCGCATCCAGCGCGGCGGCTCATGGGGCTGGCGCGGCAGATCGATGGGATCGCCGTTGAAGAATACGTCGTGGATGAAGCGTGACGAATAGGCCACGGCGAGAATGCCCGCCACCGTGGCGAATAGCGGCAAAATCCAGCGCATCTCCTCGAACACCGGATGGCCGACCGTCTCGGTAAAGAACATCTCCTTGCTGAGGAAGCCGTTCAGCAGCGGCACACCGGCCATGGAGCCGGCGGCGACAATGGCCAGCGTCGCGGTGATCGGCATGAATTTGAACAGCCCGTTCACCCGCCGCATGTCGCGCGTGCCGCATTCATGATCGACGATGCCGGCGGCCATGAACAGGGACGCCTTGAAAATGGCATGGTTGATGATGTGAAACACGCCGGCCACCACCGATAGCGGCGTGTCGAGTCCGAACAGCAGCGTGATCAGGCCGAGGTGGCTGATGGTGGAATAGGCCAGCAGTCCCTTGAAGTCGTAGCGGTGAAATGCGGTGTAAGCTGCATACACCAGCGTGGTTGCCCCGACTCCGCTAACCAGCCAGAACCACAGGTCGCTGCCCGCCAGCACGGGGTACAGTCGCGCCAGCAGAAAGACGCCGGCTTTCACCATGGTTGCCGAATGCAGGTAGGCGGATACCGGCGTCGGCGCCGCCATGGCGTTGGGGAGCCAGAAATGAAAGGGGAACTGGGCCGATTTGGTAAAAGCGCCGAGCAGAACCAGAATCAGCATCGGCGCATACAGGCTGTGTTCGCGGATCAGTTCTCCCTTGGCCAGCACGGCCGTCAGTTCGAAGCTGCCGGCGATGTGGCCGAGCAGCAACACCCCGGCGAGCAGCGCCAACCCGCCGCCGCCGGTGACTGCCAGTGCCATGCGGGCGGCGATGCGCGAGTCGCGATACTCGCGCTTGTAGGCGATGAGCAGGAAGGACGAAATGCTGGTGATCTCCCAGAACACCACCAGCAACAACAGGTTCTCGGACAGCACGACGCCGAGCATGGCCGCCATGAACAGCAGCAGGTAGGAATAGAAACGCCCCAGGTGATCGCTTTCCGGCAGATAGTAGTAGGCGTAGAGAACCACCAGCAGGCCGATGCCGAGAATCAGCAGGTTGAAAAGCAGCCCCAGCCCGTCGAGCCGGAAGGAAAGGTCGAGGCCGTAGGCGGGCAGCCAGGTGTAGGCCGTTACCAGCGTTTCCCCCGCCAGCACGGTCGGCACCAGGGGGGCGAGCAATGCCAGGCAGCTCGCCATGACCCCGGCTGCGCCGAGGGCGGCCATTCTCCTGCCGAAGCGGGCCAGCAGTGCGGGAATGAGACAGCCAATGAAGGCGGTTGCGACGATCAGAAGCAGCAATGAAGTTCCGGACATGGGGATGTGGAAAACGGATGTGTGACGGCTATGGTAACATCGAAGCAGAAAGGCAAAAACAGGATTTGGAACGAGATGATCCAGGACTAGGGGCTTGTCTGACTTGGCCCACAGGGCCGCCGCAGCCTGAGCATGTGCAGCACCCAGCCGGCGGCCAGGGCTGCAAAGACGTGCTTGACGGTATGGCCGCCGACGATTCCGCCGAGGGCGAAAATATGCCGGTCGAGGTGTTCGGCGCCGAGCGCCGCTGCATACCACCCGAGCACCATCAGCGCATCGCCGCCGCGAGTGTAGCGGGGCGGAAACAGCAGGGTAAGCAGCGGAATCAGCAGCGCCGGGTAGAAATGCACCATGCCATAAGGACGCAGATCACCTGCCCCCAGTGCCTCGGTGGCACCCCAGTAGAGTACGGAGGCCGCACCCGCGGCCAGCAGCGCCGGTAAGAGCGCCAGTCCCGCTGCGACGCCGATGCGCTCGGCGATAATTGCCGCCAGCCAGGACATCAGGGCAATGGTCATCGCCAGTCGATCCCACAGCAGTCGCCCGTTGTCCGGGTTCAGATGGTACCAGGCCGAAGCGATGCCGGTCAGCGCCAGGCCGAGAAAAAATATCAGATAAATCCAGCGTTCGCGGCGATCCCGGAAGGCCGCATCCCCTCCTGTGGCGATCAGCCAGCGCAGGCCGGCCGCGCTCACCAGCACGAACAGGCCGTTGGAAGCCACATTAAGGAAGTTGGGCAGGCCCAGGAGGGCGCGCTGGTCAGCGAAGTCGTGATAGGCCGCTGGCTGCGGAAAAGGCGGGAGAACCGCAATGATCGCCGCGATCACTCCGGTGAGCAGGACAATCAGCAGCAGGCGCATCCGGCGGGAATCAGCCGTCATCACGGTGTGGCGAGGCGGAATGGGTCATGGGGGCGTATCCGGGGGAAAATGTCGGCATCAGTACAGGGAGCGCTTCAATATGGCCTTCGTAAATAACGAACACTTCGTAAATAATATACGAATTTTCTTGATGAAACAGGATGCGTATCATGACGCTGTCTAATTCCACTCTCCTGTATATATGAATACGAATAGCGCAATCTCCATCGGTGAACCCTGGATGTGGGCCGCCTTCATCGCTTTCGTGCTGGTCATGCTTGCTCTGGACCTGTTTGTCTTCGGCGGCAGAAAGGCGCACAAGGTCAGCGTCCGGGAGGCGGCCGCCTGGTCGCTGGTCTGGGTCAGCCTTGCGCTGTTATTCAACGCCGGCCTGTGGTGGTACCTGAACGGCACGGCCGGGCAGGAGATCGCCGACCGCAAGGCGCTGGAATTCCTCACCGGCTATCTGATCGAGAAGTCGCTGTCGGTGGACAACGTGTTCATCTTCCTGCTGATCTTCACGTCCTTCCACGTCTCCGCTGAATTTCAGCGCCGGGTGCTTATCTACGGCGTGCTGGGCGCCATCGTCCTGCGCGCCGTCATGATTCTGGCTGGTGCCTGGCTGGTGCAGGAGTTCAGTTGGGTGCTCTATATCTTCGGTTTCTTTCTGGTGGTGACCGGTATGCGCATGCTGGTAATGGCGGAGAAGGAGCCAGATCTGAACAAGAACCCGGTGCTGAAATTCGCGCGCCGCCATCTGCGCATCTCCGAGAACCATCACGGCGAGGAATTCACCGTGATGAAGGATGGCGTGCGCTATTTCACGCCGCTGTTTCTGGTGTTGATCCTGATCGAGACTTCCGACGTGGTGTTCGCAGTGGACTCCATCCCGGCCATCTTTGCCATCACCACCGACCCCTTCATCGTTTTTACTTCCAACATCTTCGCCATCATGGGCTTGCGGGCGCTGTATTTCCTGCTCGCCGACGTGGCGGACCGCTTCCATCTGCTGAAATATGGCCTGGCCATGGTGCTCACCTTCATCGGCGCAAAGATGTTGATCGCACCCTGGTATCACGTGCCGGTGGCAGCCTCGCTGGCGATTGTCGCTGTCTTGATCGGGGCGAGCGTCGCCGCCAGCTTGATTGCCACGCGCGACAAGCCCTCCCATTGAACCCCCTTATGAAAGGAATGATCCCATGATCGCTCGCCTCTTAGCCATCGTACTTTTTGCACTGAGTCTCGGCGCTTGCGCCGAGCCGCCCTACACCAACGTCGATAATGGCAAGTTGAAGGAACTGCTGGCGCAGGGCGTGCCCCTGTACGACATCCGCCTGCCGGAGGAATGGCGCCAGACCGGCGTGGTGGAAGGCAGCCGCAAACTGACCTTCTTTGACGCAGCCGGCCGGACCAACCCGGAATTCCTGCCGCGCTTCAGCGCCGAGGTGGACAAGAACGCGCCGGTCGTCCTGATTTGCCGCAGCG
>JAHJJI010000070.1 GCA_018823025.1 Gammaproteobacteria bacterium
CCCTCGGCATGGATCGCATTCAGGAACGTATCTTCATCGTCAAGCTGGTGAACGACAAGAACGACCCTAAGCGCATCGCTGGTGCGGTTGGTTTCTCCACGCGCGACCACAAAGTCATTGTGTACAAGTTCAAGGCCTGCCTGCTGGCTGCCGGCGGTTGCGTGAACCTGTTCCGTCCCCGTTCCGTTGGCGAAGGCCAAGGTCGTGCTTGGTATCCGGTCTGGAACTCTGGTTCCACCTACTCCATGGCCGCCGAAGCTGGCGCAGAACTGACCATGATGGAAAACCGTTTCGTGCCTGCCCGTTTCAAAGATGGTTACGGCCCGGTCGGCGCCTGGTTCCTGCTGTTCAAGGCCCAAGCCGTCAACGCCAATGGCGAAGTCTACATGGTTCGTAACAAAGAGATGCTGAACGACTACCCGCCTTATGGCCAAGCAGCCGTTCCTGCCTCCTGCCTGCGTAACCACCTGATGCTGCATGAGATGAAAGAAGGTCGCGGCCCGATTTACATGGACACCGTAACCGCTCTTGCAAAACTGCGCGAGACCCTTTCCCCACGCGAAGTGAAGCATCTGGAAGCAGAAGCCTGGGAAGACTTCCTTGACATGTGTATCGGCCAGTGCGGCGTCTGGGTGGGTGAGAACATCGAACCGGAGAAAAAGAACTCCGAATTGATGCCTACCGAACCCTACCTGCTCGGCTCCCACTCCGGTTGCTGCGGTATCTGGGTATCCGGTCCTGAAGATGTCGGCGCACCGACCTCCGAAGATCACGCAGACGCTGGCAAGATTCCAGCTCACTTGCCAAGCGGCTGGAACTGGGGCTACCGCTCCATGACCACCGTAAAAGGTCTGTTCACCGCCGGCGACGGCGTGGGCGCATCCGGCCACAAATTCTCCTCCGGCTCACACGCTGAAGGCCGTATGTGCGCCAAATCGATGGTCAAGTACTGCATCGACAACAAGGACTGGAAACCAGAACTGGATACCTCTGCCGACGAACTAGTCGCGCAAATCTACCAGCCTGTGCGTAACTTCCTGGAGCACAAGGATTACTCAACAGCTATCGACGTGAACCCTAACTACATCACGCCGAAAATGCTTCAGTTCCGCCTGCAGAAGATCATGGACGAGTACGTTGCTGGCGTTGCCACCTACTACACGACCAACGACAAAATGCTGGCCGTTGCTGAAGAGAAGCTGGGCATGCTGAAGGAAGACGCAATGAAGATGCGTGCGAAAGACCTGCACGAACTGTTGCGTGCATGGGAAAACTACCATCGCATCCTGACGGCTGAAGCCCACATGAAACACATCCAGTTCCGCGAAGAAAGCCGCTACCCTGGCTTCTACTACCGCATGGACAAGAACTTTGTCGATGAGGAAAACTGGAAGTGCTTCGTGAACTCCATCTACGACAAGACCACCCAGAAGTGGACCGTGTTCAAGCGCGCCCACGTGGATATCGTTGACAAGTCCAAGCTGTTCAAGCCTGCCGCTCACTAAGGTAGTTACGAATAGTTGTAGCAAACTAAAACCGGGCGCCTAGCGGCGCCCGGTTTTTCATTCTGTAAGACCGTTAAAACCGTTTTGGTATCATGGACGGCAAGATAATTAGTTTCATGCAACTCTGCGCACATGGCAGAGTCTAATTTTTAGTTTTTTTGCAGAGCACCAATGAGGTAAGAATGATGGAAAATATTATCAATGAATCCCCCTTTGTCCCCAGCCCGGTTATACCAACCTCATACGATGGCTCGAAGGTGATCCAGTTTCGTTGCCATAAGGAAATCGCCTGCTTCAACGCCTGCTGCAAGAATATCGACATCACCCTCACCCCCTACGACATCCTGCGCCTGAAGCGCCGACTGGGTCTGACTTCTGGCGAATTCCTGCTGGGCTTCACCGAACCCTACGAAATGGACAAGGACAGCATCGCCGGCGTCAAATTCAAGCCCGTAGATGGTGGAACAGCATGCCAGTTCATGACTGACGAGGGATGCAGCGTCTATGAAGACCGCCCCACTGCCTGCCGCTACTACCCCGTAGCGCTAGTCTCGATGCGTAAGCAGAACGAGAGCACCGACACACATTCCTATGCCTTGGTTGAAGAAGCCCACTGCTTTGGACACAAAGAAGATCGTTCCCTGACTATCGACGAATACCGCCACGAGCAGGGCCTGGAAGACTATGACGAACAAGGCCGCGGCTGGCGCCAACTGATCCTGAAGAAGAAATCTTCCGGCCCGACCGTCGGAGCGCCATCCAAGCGAAGCCTGCAACTATTTTTCATGGCCTGCTACGATCTCGATCGTTTCCGCGATTTCGTCTTCAGCGATTCATTCAACGAAGTGTATGACTTGTCTGACGACCTTAAAAAAACGCTTGCCGAGGACGAAATTGAACTCATGCAATTCGGCTTCCGTTTTCTCCGCCAAGTCATGTTCAGCGAAGAAAGCATAGCCGTGAAAGCAGACGCCTTTGACAAACGCCTGGCAAAAAAACAGGAACGTGAGGCAGCAGGCCTTATATCCAGCGAACCGGCACCAGAACTTACTCCAGACTCACCTTACGACCACCCTGAGTGCGGTTGCGACTGAGGCTATCACATGCAATCTCGCGCCCTGACCAGTGAAGAATATTTCGTCGAATCGGAGCCTTATTACGAGGCCACCGGCGACGAAATCGCCATTTTTGAGGCCGCCTATCAAAATAAGTTGCCCGTTTTGCTCAAGGGACCGACCGGGTGCGGCAAGACCCGTTTCATGGAATACATGGCATGGCGGCTGAAACGCCCCCTGATCACGGTTTCCTGTCATGATGACCTGACTGCCTCCGATCTGGTCGGACGCTTTCTGATCAAGGGTGGAGAGACAGTATGGGTAGATGGTCCGCTCGCACGTGCCGTGCGTGCAGGAGCAATCTGCTATCTGGATGAAATCGTGGAAGCGCGGAAGGATGCCATTGTAGTAATCCACCCTCTCGCCGATGACCGCCGCGTTCTGCCGATGGAAAAACTGGGCACCCTGTTGCAGGCCAACAATGACTTTTGCCTGGCAATTTCCTACAACCCCGGCTACCAGAGCGTACTCAAGGATCTCAAGCAAAGCACCCGGCAACGTTTTGTTGCCCTGGAATTCGATTACCCCAGTGCAGACCTGGAACGCAAGATTGTTGCCAAAGAATCCGGCGTAGACACCGCACTGGCTGAAAAACTGGTCAAATTCGCTCACATGACCCGTAATCTCAAAGGCAGTGGCCTGGATGAAGGCGCTAGTACCCGCCTTCTGGTGCATGCAGGCAAGCTCATCGCTTCCGGCGTGGAACCGATTGCCGCCTGCCGCAGCGCCATTGCCCAGGCAATTACCGACGACGCTGAAATGCTGGCGGCAGTTCGAGAACTTTCTACTTCGCTTTTCTAGCACATGGCGGATAACCACCCGTTATTGGCCGAACAGATCAGACAGGCTCTGGAACAGTGGCTGGAGGTGGAATTTACCTTTATTCAGGTAGACGCTCTGGCCGCCTCAATTGCATCCCTACCTCGTGAAGATAAGGACTTCCTGCTTGGCTGGGTAAGGCGCATCGCCACCACCAACATCCAGATCGCGCACCAATTCGCCCTCCGTGCCATCAGCCAGCTCGCTCACATGGACCGGCGCATGATCGAAGCCTGGGCATTGCATGCCATGGACACCTATGACCGAGCCGGATCAAGCCTCGCTTTCAAGGTAATCAACGAGCTGGACAACTTCGCCCAACTCAGTCACGAACATGCCGCAGGCGCACTATTCGAAGAGGTTGGCGGTATTCTGCTGACCTTCGTGCGCGGCCTCTCTGGGCGCCATCTCAAGCTGGAAAAAAGCGATGCAACCTATACTGACAGCGAGACCCTGTTTCTGCCCGCCGTGGTTGCCCAGATGCAGGCGGCGGCGGATAACTTCAAGCTGTGCAAGGCCATGGTGGCACTGCTATGGGCGCAAACCCGTTTCGGCACCTTCCGCATCAACCTGACCGAAGCACTAAAACCCTACCCGGATAGCGACAAAGCGCTGAAACAGTTCCACGCCCTGGAAACCCTGCGCCTGGAGGCCTGTATCGGCCGCGAACTACCTGGCCTGTACCGGGAGATGCAACGCCTCAAAACCGCGACTGGCGCGAGTCTACCTGCTGGCTGGAAACACTATGCAGCTGATCTCGCCCGACCGGAAGCCAGCGTGGCTGACAGCCTCCGCCTTCTGGATCTGGTTTATCCCGGGGCAACACCCGATGCCGTTTGCTACCAGGGTGAGTTACGACTAAGCGCCGTGGATGCCAGTATTGCGGCACGGATAGAACGGGAAAAGATGCTGCTGCGGGTCAAACTGGCGCAGGAGCTTGAAAAGCAAACCATAGAAACCCGCCCCGACGCTCCGAGTTTCGACGTTAAGCAGATAGCCGCAGACGACCGCAGTGATTTGCCTCGCATGGAAATCACTCTGGATGATGCGCCGATTGCACCACCTGAAGGTGTGAACCAGCTACTCACCTCGATTTTTCTCGATCTGGGCGAAATCCCTCCCGAATACCTGGTTCCAGCAGGACCAGGCGAATACGATTCCTCCTTGCTTGAGGATAAAACCCAGGACCCTGATACGGTATGGCAGGGCACCTACCATGAGGAAGGGGCAAGCCTTTACCCGGAATGGGATTTTGGCCGGCAGCACTACCGCAAGAACTGGTGCGTGCTGCGCGAGAAGGAGGTAAAACCGCTGAATGATGGATTTTTGCAGCAGACACTGGATAAACACAGCGGCCTGGTCAAACACTTGCGCCGCACCTTCGAGGCAATGCGCGACGAAAATCGGTTACTGAAGCGCGAACCGTCTGGCGATGAAGTGGATATTGATGCCTTGATCGAGGCATTGGCTGATGCCCGCGACGGTAGCGAAATGAGTGAACGTCTGTTCATGCGCATGCACCGCAGCGAGCGCAACATTGCGGTCATGTTTATGGTGGACATGAGCGGTTCGACCAAGGGCTGGATCAATGACGCGGAACGCGAATCCCTGATCCTGCTATGCGAAACGCTGGAACTGCTGGGCGACCGCTACGCCATCTATGGCTTTTCCGGCATCACCCGCAAACGCTGCGAAATATTCCGCGTCAAAAGCTTCGATGAGCCCTATGGAGAAATGGTGCAACGGCGCATCGCAGGCATCTCCCCGCAGGAGTACACCCGCATGGGTGTCGCAATCCGCCATCTGTCCGCCATTCTCAATGAAGTCGACGCACGCACCAAGCTCCTGATCACGCTCTCGGATGGAAAACCGGACGACTACCATGACGGCTATCGTGGCCAATACGGCATCGAGGATACCCGCATGGCACTGATCGAAGCCAAGCGCAGCGGCATCCATCCGTTCTGCATAACAATCGATACTGAAGGGCGGGACTACCTCCCCCACATGTACGGCGCAGTGAACTACACTGTTATTGCTGACGTGAAAGAACTTCCACTTAAAGTGACTGACATTTATCGACGATTGACGCGTTAAGCCTGTCGTATCAATTCATTTGACAACGAATAAAAACTAGTGCAATATTTAGACACATTCTAAACCAAACACCCCAAATCAAGGAGACTAAGCATGGCCGTTCTCGTAGGCAAAGCCGCACCAGATTTTACTGCCGCCACCGTAATGGGTAACAACAGCATTGAAGAAGGTTTCAATCTGAAGTCCCATATCAAGGGCAAGTACGCTGTAATCTTCTTTTACCCCTTGGACTTCACATTTGTATGCCCATCCGAACTGATCGCCTTTGACCATCGCCTGGACGAATTCAAGAACCGTGGCGTCGAAGTCATCGGTGTGTCCATCGACTCCCATTTCACCCACTTGGCGTGGAAAAACACTGCCATCAACAACGGTGGCATTGGCAAAGTTGCTTACCCTCTGGTAGCCGACATCAAACACGAAATCTGCAAAGCTTATGATGTGGAAGCCGATGCTGGCGTAGCCTACCGTGGCTCTTTCCTGATCGACAAAAACGGCGTGGTCCGTCATCAGGTGGTCAATGACCTGCCACTGGGCCGCAACATCGACGAAATGCTGCGCATGATCGATGCCCTGCAATTCACCGAAGAGCATGGCGAAGTCTGCCCAGCAGGCTGGAGCAAAGGCAAGGCCGGCATGAAAGCCGATACCAAAGGTGTTGCCGATTACCTGGCCAAGCACGCTGGCGAGCTGTAATCCAGCAAGCAAACCCAAGTAAGAAATAGAAAAAGGGGGCAATGCCCCCTTTTTCTATTTGTACGTTCTTTAAATAGGAAGAAAAACCGCACTGGCCACACTCTGAATAGCACGTACGATGGTGCGGTTGGTCTTTTCTGCGATGATTCTGGCCAGAGTGTCCTGCTGCGCGATCAGCTTGCCGAATTCCCGCTCGAAGCTCATATTGCGGTTGCTTGCATCGTTTGCATTGCTGAGCAGAAACAACTCACCCCGACTGTCACGCGTGCCACTCAGCTTCCAGACAGCGATCTCGACATTACGCGCACTATTGTAAAGTTTCTGCGGATCGAGTTCGTCGAGGACATAAAGTTCAGTCTTTTCATTGTAGGAGGCCATGATCATGGTTGCCATGCCCGCAATAAAGGCCAGCACCCGGTCCCCCTGATAGTTTTCCTGGAAGGCAAGATAGAAGCACTCGGCTCCACGTTTCCCATTCAATTCCGGAAAGCGCCAGTCATGCCCTGCATCAAATGCCCGCACAATCGCACTTTCCATCGATAGCTGACCACCCTTCTTCCATTCGCGAGGGTTACGCCGATAGAGCTTTTCCATCAGCGTGCGTAGATGGCTGAAGCTTTCCTGCTGGTGAATCTCGGCCACCGTATCGATATCGGTTTTTACAAAGGAGGAGAACTTCAGGTCGGATGAAACCGGGGGCCGTTTTTTACCTTCTGTCCGGAGCGGTGCAGAAGCACAGGCAGTAAGAAAAACAACCAGGAAAGAAAGGAGCAAAGCGGTTTTTGCGTTCATCCTGTGCAAGCGCTGTTTAAGTGTTTGCACAGTATAACTGTTTGCCACTCCCGCAGAAAGTTCACTAACAGTGTGATGACACGATACATGACCAACGTAAAGCCAGTATCTTACCGATGGGTCAAGCTGCCAATACGGCCCTGCCTTTTCCCAGTGCCATCTCAATGACTCGATCAAAATCACGATAAAATGGCTTATGCAGGAAAAAACAATGGCTGTTACTTATCTCGTTACAGTCGTGGCACAACCCGCACAGGGATTCACACTTGAATACTTTTTTGATCGCATCCGGTGCATGTGTAGCCAGAATCACAAGCCGAGTATCGGGTTTAACGGCCTTGATCTTGTCAACCAATGCAAACCCGATGATCAGTGGCGATAGCATATCGACAATCACCAAAGACCAATGATCAGGATTGCTCCGATAAGCCTGCAATGCCACTGAAGGCTCAGTGAAATACCTGGCACTCACGCCATCCTGATGGGCAAGTATCTCTAAATAAAGGCATGTTGACACATCATCACTAACAATCATGAAATTCATTCCCCCCCCTTCCACATACATCCCCATTACCTCGAATAAGTGATTCAAGTTTAATGCCAGATTTAAAAAAACCCATCGGGGGAAGAATAATTGTGTGGCGGACAATTCCTGAATAGTCGATAGGGGGAAATACGATGATTGACTAGTGGAATCCCCTAGTTGAAAAAATCAGCTGAAACTCAGCTGATTTATCGTGATGATATCGATAGCATCCGTGAGCCTCACGAAGCACTCCTTAAGCCTTTCCGACTAAACGACTGTACCTCATTCCGGATAATGGTGCTTGCCGACGCTCACACGCTTCGCCTGCAATCCCTCGGCAGCAGCTTCCTCCAGAAACTGCACTTCGTTACCGACTTCGAGCCTGTCAAAATCCGGATGACTTACGTTATCCCGGCTGAAATAAAGCTCATCACCATCCGGTGTGTCGATAAAACCAAAACCCTCATCCGGAAATAGCCTGGCAATATGTCCATGCCGCGGTGATTCATGAATCTTAGTATCACCACGTTGGCGCCGCCCGTAATCCTCCAACTGACGCCTTGCCGCATCAAACGTATCTCGCAACGCCACATAAAGGTCTTCATGCAGGTCGCGATTGACCACCAACTCTGCGCCAGGGACAGTCATATCCAGGCGCACATTAAAAAGCTTGCCTTGGTGTTTATGTTTTCCCGCAAATTCGAGCGTAATTTTGCAACCAACAATGCGGGAATTGAATAATTCCAGTTTTTCCACCTTCTCCCTGATATGTGCCTCCACCGCATCGGAATGGGGCATGTCGCGCATGACTATTTGGAGTGGGCGTTGCATGGTCATACCTCCTTAAAATTAATGTCTGATATGAGCTTCCCTGGACTGTTCACGCGGGCTAACCTTGGCCAGTTCAGTCATTTCCTCGGCCAGAAGATCCAGAATATCGTCAGCCGATACAATGCCCTCCAATCCGCCTTCCCGATCGACAACCGGGATACGGCGTATCCCCTTGTTGCGCATCAGCTCGATCGTCTCGAACACACCTTCACTTTCCTGAACGCTGACCAGTTGCGGGCTCATGATGTCACCCACGGTGAAGTCATTAAGATCAAGGGATTTCGCGATAATTTCAATGACAATGTCGCGATCGGTCACAATGCCGACAGGCACCCGCCTGCCATCGACGACATCCACGACCACCAGGTCACCCACGTGGTTCTTGCGCATGAGCTGCGCTGCCGCTGGAATGGTGGTTTTTCTCGTGGCGAACACT
Organism: Gammaproteobacteria bacterium; assembly: GCA_018823025.1. Taxonomy (GTDB): domain Bacteria; phylum Pseudomonadota; class Gammaproteobacteria; order Burkholderiales; family Sulfuricellaceae; genus Sulfuricella. The sequence continues at coordinate 8,818 of JAHJJI010000070.1, forward strand.
ACCTCGCGGTTGCAAAATTCACCGATGGGCATGGCGCTTCCTCTCGAAAAGTAAGGTCTGGGGGATGAAAAACTGGGCAAAACGGGTAATGCCCATTCTTAATATAGAACATTTCGCGAGAAGGATAAGCAAGGTGGCTTTTATGCCTTAGCCATCCAGACCTCCAACCCTTGGGCATTGAGTTCAATATCGTGTTCCAGCAACGCACAAGCCGCATCCGGGGCTAATCTGCAACCATGCACATCGAGGCATTCCAGCAAATAGCTCTGCAGCCCTTCCACCAACCGCTGATGGCGCGTCGCCCCGGCATCACGCACTCCCTCTGCGATGCTCACGAAATCATCAAGCTTGCGGTGAATGTCATCCGCCAGATGAGTCAACTGCGTCACGCGACCATAGTGGGTCAGGTACGCGGCACGTGGGTGGTGTGACATGATCAGATCGATAGAATCATGCGCTGCCTCCGGCTCGAACTGCACGGGAGTAGTCGTAGGAAATATAAACTCGCGCCCTTGGACATCAAACTCGCGGTATGAAATCCCGAAAGTATCGCCGGTAAAGATACCCCCGCTACGCTCATCAAATATGCAGAAATGATGGCGGGCATGACCCGGCGTATCGAGGAACAAAAGCTTCCGGCCATTCAGATCCAGAGTGAACTCGTGCGGCGCCTCAATCACGCGCTCGGCGGGAACCGGCACGATTTCCCCATAGGACTGCCTGAACGGCGCCTCGCCGTAAACCGCGACCGAGCCCGCCACCAGTTTAGTCGGATCGATCATGTGGCGCGCTCCGCGCGGATGCACGACCAGCATCGCCTCGGGAAACAATCGCATCATCTCGCCCGCACCGCCCGCATGATCGAGGTGGACGTGGGTCACGATCACATAAGCGATATTTTCCGGGCGCAGATTTTTCTGCTGCATCGCCTCCAGCACCCCGGGAACCGAGAAATTCGTCCCGGTGTCGATAAAAGCCGCCTTGTTGCCTTCGGTCAGCAAGTGGATCGCGGCTAGGCCGGGCCGGATGTGATCGGCGTCTATGGCGGCAATCCCGTCATCGTAGTCCTGGAGGTTTATACTCATGATTAGTCGCTCTTCCAATGAAACATGCAATTAACGGTAGTACAATTCTGTATCTGGAGAGTAAAAATACCATGACTACCATCCGTCAAGAAGACTTAATCGCCAGCGTCGCCGACGCACTGCAATATATTTCCTACTACCATCCCATCGACTACATCAAGGCACTGGGTGAAGCCTACGAACGGGAAGCCTCCCCCGCCGCCAGGGACGCCATCGCCCAGATCCTCACCAACTCGCGCATGAGCGCAATGGGACACCGACCGATCTGCCAGGATACCGGCATCGTGGTGGCCTTCGTCAAGGTCGGCATGGACGTGCGCTGGGAATCGCAGATGAGCGTCACCGACATGGTCAACGAAGGCGTGCGCCGCGCCTACCTGAACCCCGACAACGTGTTGCGCGCCTCGGTGGTGGCCGACCCTGCCGGTACGCGCAAGAACACCCGCGACAACACCCCGGCAGTGATCCACTACGAGATCGTTCCCGGCGCCAAAGTCGAGATCATCCTCGCGGCCAAGGGCGGCGGCTCGGAGAACAAAGCCAAATTCGTCATTCTCAACCCGTCGGACAGCCTCGTCGATTGGGTGCTGAAGACCGTCCCCACCATGGGCGCGGGCTGGTGCCCGCCGGGAATCCTGGGCATCGGCCTCGGCGGCACCGCGGAAAAAGCCATGCTGCTCGCCAAGGAAGCCTTGATGGAGCCAGTCGACATCCACGAACTGCAAGCGCGCGGACCTCAAAACCGGGTGGAGGAACTGCGGCTAGAATTATTTGAAAAAGTGAACGCGCTGGGCATCGGTGCGCAAGGGTTGGGCGGCCTCACCACCGTAGTGGATATCAAGATCAGGGAGTACCCGACCCATGCCGCCGGTTTGCCGGTGGGAATGATCCCCAACTGCGCCGCCACCCGCCACATCCATTTCACCCTCGACGGCAGCGGTCCAGCCGTGCTGACCCCGCCCAATCTCGACGAATGGCCGAAGGTGGACTGGCAACCTGCTCCCGATGCACGCCGCATCAACCTCGACACCGTCACGCGCGAGGAGCTTGCCAGATGGAGACCGGGCGAAGCCCTGCTCCTGTCGGGCAAGCTCCTCACTGGTCGCGACGCCGCCCACAAACGCATCGCCGACCTGTTTGCCAAAGGAGAAAAACTACCGGAGGGCGTGGACTTCAACAATCGCTTCATCTACTACGTCGGCCCGGTCGACCCGGTGCGCGACGAAGTAGTCGGGCCGGCCGGCCCTACCACGGCGACACGCATGGACAAGTTCACCGATATGATGCTGGATAAAACCGGCCTGATCGGCATGATCGGCAAAGCCGAGCGCGGCCCGGCGGCGATCGAAAGCATCCGAAAGCACAAGGCGGTTTACCTGATGGCGGTGGGCGGTGCTGCCTACTTGGTTGCCAAGGCAATCAAGGCTTCCAGGGTGCTGGCCTTCGCCGACTTGGGTATGGAAGCGATCTACGAATTCGAAGTCAAAGACATGCCGGTCATCGTGGCGGTGGATGCCAACGGCACGTCGGTACACAACACCGGGCCGGCGGAATGGCGCATGAAAATCGGCAAGATTCCAGTAGCAAAACATGATTAACCGCTAAGGGCGCAAAGTTTCGCAAAGGATTTCCTGAATTTTTTTCTTTGCGTTACCTGGCGTCCTTTACGGTAAATAAACCATGCTTGAACCCGCCATCAAATCTACCTTCACCCTGCCGACGCAGGAGGTCTACTACCGCCTCTACCGCTTCGACAGCGCACCCTCGCGCCGCCTGCTGCTGCTTCACGGCGGCGGCGTGGCGGGACAAATCACCTGGGGCGGCATTCTGCCGTATTTAAAACACTGGAATGAAATCCTGGTTCCCGACCTGCGCGGTACCGGCAAGACCCGCTACCCCGATCACAAGGAACACGACTTCGAAGCCGAGGAAGTCGTGATCGACCTCGCTGCCCTGCTCGACCATCTGGCCTGGAGCGAATTCGACTTGGGCGGCTATTCCTATGGCGGAATGATCGCCATGCTGCTCAAGGCCGCCCGCCCGTCAGCGGTAGGTAAAACCTACCTGCTCGAACCCGCCCTGCTGGTCAAAATGAATGATGAAGAATCGACCCGTTCGCGCGAGATGATCCTGCATGCCGCCAAGCGACTACGCGATCTGGAAAACATAGGCGAAGGGCTGGAACTGTTCCTCGACGCCATCTCTCCCCAGCGCATCCGTGGCTCGAAGAACGAGGAAATCATCCGTGAACGTCTATCCCACCGCCCGGCTGGGCTGGCCGGCGCCATTGAGTGCGTATCCCGCGCTGCCAAGCAGCTTGATCGTACCGCCCTGATCGCTGCACAAGCCAATGTCAGCAGCTTCATCGGCGGACGCTCCCACCCCGAGATCTACCGCCGTTGCCGGGAGATTGCTGCAAGCCGGAACGACTGGGCCTGCCACCTGATACAGGGCGCAGATCACGCGCTGCCGTTCCAGAAGCCGGAGTTAATTGCTGAATTGATGAATGCGGATTTGGCGCCAGATCCTCGCGATACGGAAAAAGATTGAACACCGCACTCGCTGAAACGCTGCTCGCCATCCTGCGTGCACACCCGGACGGCCTCACCGAGCACGACCTGTTCTGCAAGCTTGCCCACGATGACCCCACCTTCGGCCCCGATGCCTACACCGACGAGCTATCCCTGTTCCAGTGCCACTTCATCCTGTACCACCATCTCTACCGCCTGCGCGATGAACTATGGATAAATGGCGAAGGTGACCTCGCCATCCATTGCCTGAAGATCGTATTGCGCCCCTGCCCGGACGGAACAAGCCCCCTACCCTCCACCCCCGACCCGCTGCGGAACTACTACCTCGACCTGACCCATCTTGAAAAAACCGGCAAGCAGGAAGTCCTGGAAATGCTCGACACCTTCTGGCTGCGCTTCGCCCGCAACGACCGGCGCGCCGAAGCCCTCGCCGAGTTGGGACTCGCCGACCCGGTGGATTATCCTGAGATCAAGCGCCGCTACCGGGAACTGGCGATGGAACATCACCCCGACCGGGGTGGCGAGATGGAAAAACTCCAGGCCATCAACACCGCCATGGGACTGCTGGAACCGTTTCGGGGGCGATAACGCCATGCCCTGATCTGAAGGGCGGATACTGGCTGTGGCTGCATTATGGGGCATTCGCTTGTCGTAAGCTGGGGGAATGCCTATAGTGGCCGAAGGTTTTTAATGGGAATGTATCCGTACCGTGTTACCTGGATGGGGAACCGCAGCACCACTCTGATAAGTTAAGGGCAAACAAAATGGCAATCTTCCATGCAACTAAAGGAAAATTGGTTCCGATCGAACCAACCACGTTCTCAGAGGCGGGCTTTAGGGAGCGCTCAGACCTTCAACAACTACTCAAGCAACAAATCGAGGTAATCGCTCCAGATACATTGATCATCTCCGAAGAATTCGGCGACTGGGCGGATAGCCGACGCCGAATCGATTTGCTCGGCCTCGACAAAGAGGCCAACCTCGTCGTAATTGAGTTGAAGCGTACGGAAGATGGAGGACACATGGAGTTGCAGGCCCTTCGTTATGCCGCCATGGTATCGGCACTCACATTCGACGAAGCGGTCAACACTTTTGAGCAGTATCTGTCCAGCTTAGGACAAGAGGACAATGCTCGCGCCTGCATGCTCAAATTTCTTGACTGGGAGGAGCCCGACGTTGAGGAGTTTCCCAAGGATGTGCGCCTCATCCTCGCGGCGGCAGAGTTCTCAAAAGAAATCACAACCACGGTCCTATGGTTGAACGACCACGGCCTCGACGTCAAGTGCGTCCGACTCCGCCCATACAACGATGCGGGTCGTCTGCTAATCGATGTCCAGCAAGTCATCCCTTTGCCCGAAGCCGAGAACTACCAAATACGAATTAGAGACAAGAAAGTCGTCGAACGTGCGGCTCGCACACAGAACCGCGACCTCACACGATACGATGTGACAGTCGGTGAAGAGACCTTCACAAATCTTCCCAAACGCAGAGCTGTTTACCAAGTTATACGAAAGCTATGCGACAAGGGGGTCGATCCGGAGGACATCAGGAATGTAATTTCTTGGAAAGGAAACGCGCTTTACTCTGTAGAGGGCGAGCTCGACACGACGGTGTTCGAAAAAGCATTAGCCTCGCGCCTAACGGAGCAGGGTAACAAGCCTGATACCCACCGCTATTTCATCGCCAACGACGAGCTGATTCGAGCTAACGGAAAGACATACGCGGTTACCAAGATGTGGGGACTAGCTACGACCAGTGCCATCGACGCGTTGTTAAAGCGTTTCCCGGCTTATCAAATCTCATACAAGGAAAGCAGTTAGCAAGCGTAGCGCGGATACAGCGTAGCGGAATCCGGGAAATACCTCACTCCGCCCCCTTCACCAGCACTTCCCGATTCCCGTTGCTCTGCATCGTCGATACCAGCCCGGCCTTTTCCATCTGCTCGATCAGCCGCGCTGCGCGGTTGTAGCCGATCCTGAGCTGGCGTTGCACCAGCGAGATCGAGGCGCGGCGCGATTTGAGCACCAGCGCCACGGCCTGGTCGTACATCGGGTCGGATTCGGCGTCTCCGCCTGCTTCGCCGCCCTCGCCATCACTGGCCACTTCCGGCGCATCGAGGATACCTTCGACGTAATCTGGCGCGCCCAATGCTTTCAGATACTCGACTACTTTGTGTACTTCATGGTCAGCGACATAGGCGCCGTGCACGCGCTGCGGGTAACCCGTGCCGGGCGGCAGGTAGAGCATGTCGCCCTGACCGAGCAGCGCTTCGGCGCCCATCTGGTCGAGGATGGTGCGCGAGTCAATCTTGCTGGATACCTGGAATGCGACGCGAGTCGGGATGTTGGCCTTGATCAGGCCGGTGATCACGTCCACCGACGGTCGCTGCGTCGCCAGCACAAGGTGAATACCGGAGGCGCGCGCCTTCTGTGCCAGACGGGCGATCAACTCCTCGACCTTTTTGCCCACCATCATCATCATGTCGGCCAATTCGTCGATCAGCACCACGATGAAAGGCATTTCCTCCAAGGGTTCGGGGGCGTCCGGCGTAAGGCTGAAGGGGTTGGGCAGCTTCGCGCCGGATTTCTCCGCTTCGCGCACCTTCTGGTTGTAACCGGCCAAGTTGCGCACGCCCAGCGCCGACATCAGGCGATAGCGCCGCTCCATCTCGGCGACACACCAGTTGAGCGCATTGGCGGCGTGCTTCATGTCCGTTACCACCGGTGCAAGCAGGTGGGGAATACCTTCATAGACAGATAGCTCGAGCATTTTCGGGTCGACCAGGATCAGCCGCACCTTGGACGGGTCGGCCTTGTAAACCAGGCTCAGGATCATGGCGTTGATCGCCACCGATTTACCCGAGCCGGTAGTGCCCGCCACCAGTACGTGAGGCATTTTTCCTAAGTCGGCCACCACTGCCTTGCCGGCGATGTCCTTGCCCATGGCGATTGTGAGCGGCGAAGCCATGTCGGCGTAAACCTTCGAGCCGAGAATCTCGCGCAGGCGCACCACCTGCCGCTTGGGATTGGGAATTTCCAGCCCCATACAGTTTTTGCCGGGGATGGTTTCCACCAGGCGAATGCTGACCACCGACAGTGCGCGTGCCAGATCCCTGACCAGGTTGGTGATCTGACTGCCCTTCACGCCCACCGCCGGCTCGATCTCGTAGCGCGTGATCACCGGACCGGGGTAGGCGGCGATGACTTTTACCTCGACGCCGAAATCGGCCAGCTTGCGTTCGATCAGGCGTGAGGTGTATTCGAGGGTCTCCGGGCTGAGCGTTTCGGTATCGGCTTCCGCTTCATCCAGCAGGTTCAGTGGAGGCAAGGGTGAATCCGGCAAGTTATCGAACAGCGGCGCCTGCACCTCTCGCTCGGTGAGTGGAACTTGGGGGATGACCATCTGTGGCTGCTCGATGTGAACCGGCTTGTGGTCATCGACCCGCTTTTTCTCTTCTACTACTTCCTCACGCTTGTTCAGCGCTACCGAGCCAGCGCGCCGATCCTGCCAGGCATCCCAGGTGCGAAAGATCCACTGAGCGCTGTTTTCCATGGCGCCACCGAGGCCTTCCATAAATTTCAGCCACGACATGCCGGTGAACAGGCTGAAGCCCACCGCCATGCTCAGCAGCAATATCAAAGTAGCGCCGGTGAAGCCTATGCTGGTAGCCAGATAACTGCTGACCACCGATCCGAGCATCCCTCCCGGCGCGAGAGGAAGGACGGCTTTTAGGCTATATAGACGCAACGCCTCCAGACCGCTGCTGGCAAGCAGAAGAATGACAAAACCGGTGACCGCAACGAACAGTGAGCGCCGGTCGGACGTACCTTTACTTTCGATGCGCCGGTAGCCCCACCAGACCACGTACAGGGAAAACACCACCCACCAGTAGGCTGAAAAACCGAATACATAAAGCAGCAAATCCGCCAGCCAGGCGCCCAAAGCGCCGCCGGCGTTATGAACGGTAAGCATACTGCCGCTATGCGACCAACCCGGGTCGGCATAGTCATAACTGAACAATACTAGCGTCAGATACAAGGCCAATACCATCACCGCCAGCCAGCGCGCCTCACGGAGCAGGCTGGACAATTTCGGCGGAAGCGGCTCGGGAGGAGCCCGGCGGTTCGAACCCCGCGTATTCAGGGAGGAAGTCTTATTCAGAAAGGCCATTGATATTTGATTTGCTTGTCGTTGCGCCCAGGTAAATTTTCTTGTCTGATCAAAAAAATCAGCAAGAATTATAGCGCCATCATACCAAGAAGTGAGGCGTTCTAATCAACGACATTAAATGACTCCGATGGAAGGCCATTATCATTCTTTTTTGTGCATAAATTAACATTGAAAATTTGCCTATTTATTCAATACTAATTACCATTAGATTAATTCTAATTTCTAGATTTATTTTCATTCATTAAGTGGCAATAAATCAGCCTTTGATATACCCTTACTTTTTTATGGAGAATGCTCAATATGTCCGTGAAACACTGCAAATTACTTATTCTTGGTTCCGGCCCAGCTGGCTACACCGCCGCCATTTACGCCGCCCGTGCCAACCTCAATCCCGTGATAATCACCGGCATGCAGCAAGGTGGTCAGCTCACTACCACCACCGAAGTCGACAACTGGCCTGCCGACGTGATGGGCGTGCAAGGACCGGAACTGATGGAGCGTTTCCAGAAACATGCCGAACGCTTCAATACTGAAATCATTTTCGACCAGATCCACACCGCCAAACTGACCGAAAGACCCTTTACCCTGATCGGCGACACCGGCACCTTTACCTGCGACGCACTGATCATCGCCACTGGTGCTTCGGCCAAATACCTCGGCCTGCCATCCGAACAGGCATTCATGGGCAAGGGTGTGTCCGGCTGCGCGACCTGCGATGGTTTCTTCTACAAGAACCAGGACGTTGCCGTGGTCGGTGGCGGCAACTCCGCCATCGAAGAGGCGCTGTACCTGTCCAACATCGCCAAGCATGTCACGCTGGTGCACCGCCGCGACACCTTCAAAGCGGAAAAGATCATGGTCGACAAGCTGCACGACAGGATCAAGAACGGCAACATCAGCCTCGAAGCATTCTGCGAACTGGATGAGGTGCTGGGCGACAAAACCGGCGTGACCGGCATGCGCATCAAGAACGTGAAGGATGGCAGCACCAAGGATGTGCAGCTGCAAGGAATTTTCATCGCCATTGGCCATAAGCCCAATTCTGATCTCTTCCAGGGGCAACTGAAACTGGAAGGCGGCTACATCGTCACCCAGGGCGGTAACACTGGCAATGCCACCCAGACCAGCATAGAAGGCGTTTACGCTGCCGGCGACATACAGGATCACATCTACCGCCAGGCCATCACCAGCGCCGGGACCGGCTGCCAAGCCGCACTCGATGCGGAGCGTTATCTCGACAATCTGGGCAAGTGACCGGAAAACGCAAAACTCCTAAAGAACACAAGGGTGACGGCAAAATAGTGCCTCCACCCTTGTCTGATGACGAATCCAACCTCTTCCGCACCAGCATCGGCGACACCCGGCCATTGCCGGATAACGGCAAGGCCGTCTTTCCTCCCAGCCTCCCCTGGCCTGATCTCCGGCGAAACCGAGCTGACACAAATCCGCTGCCGGCGGATGCCTTAAGCGACCATATCCCACAGGAACTGACAGAAACTGGAGAGGAATTTTTCTTCCAGCGCCCCGGCGTGGCGCCTCTGACCATGAAGAGACTGCGCCGCGGTTACTGGGGAATTCAGGCAGAACTTGATCTGCACGGCATGACCAGCGACGAAGCCCGAGCCTGCCTGATCGGCTTTCTCGATGAGTGCAAACAACTCGGTCTACGTTGCGTGCGTGTAATTCATGGAAAAGGACTAAGCTCCAGGAACCGCGAGCCGGTATTAAAGCTGAAGGCAGCCAGCTGGCTGATGCAACGTGATGAGGTTCTGGCTTTCTGCCAGGCACGGCCGATAGATGGCGGCAGCGGCGCGGTGATCGTACTTCTCAAGGTGGCCCGGCGCTAATCTTGTCCTTCTCGCTGGATTTCGCAGCCTCCCTCCCTTACAATCTCACACCTTCAGCAGTCCATACATCGTCCCTACCATGATCGAAAATACGCCTGATGCACTTGAGGTTTCCATTGTTGTTCCGATTTACAACGAGGAAGAGAACCTCGGCGAACTGTTGCGCCGAGTCCATGAGGCGATGGAACACACAGGACGATCCTGGGAACTGATCTGCGTCGATGATTGCTCATCCGACACTTCCGCTTCTCTGCTGGAGCAATTCGCCACCACCCGTCCCTGGCTGCGCCCGCTTTACCTGATTCGCAACTACGGCCAGTCGGCTGCGATGCAGGCCGGCTTCGACGCGGCTGCCGGTGCCGTGGTCGTCACCCTCGACGGCGACTTGCAGAACGACCCGGCCGACATTCCCGGCCTGCTGGACATGCTCGATCAGAGGCCGGAAATCGACATCATTTCCGGCTGGCGCAAAAACCGCCAGGACCGTTACATCAACCGCAAGCTGCCCTCGATGATCGCCAACGGCCTGATTTCACGCATGACCGGCGTCCATCTCCACGATTACGGCTGCTCGCTCAAGGTTTACCGCAGCGAAAGCATCCGCGACGTGAAGATCTATGGCGAACTGCACCGCTTCATTCCGGCACTCGCCGCACAATTCGGCGCCAAGGTCATCGAAGTGCCGGTTTCCCATCACGCTCGCATGCACGGCCAATCCAAGTATGGCATCGACCGCACCCTGCGCGTGGTGCTCGACCTGCTCTGGGTGAAATTTCTGCTGCGCTTTTTGCACCGACCGATGCACGCCTTCGGTGGAGCTGGCATTACCTTGCTCCTGCCCGGCCTGTTGTCGCTGGGCGTTCTCGTGGTCGAGAAACTGTTCCTGGGCGAAAACATCGGCGGTCGTCCGCTCCTGCTGCTCGGCGTAATGCTGACCCTGATGGGCGTACAACTGATCGCCATGGGCCTGCTGGGCGAGATCCTGATTCGCATCTACCATGAACCCGCGGGTCGGGCACAATATCTGTTACGGGCCGCCCCGCGTCGGCGCGGGAAAGCGAACCCTACTTCCAAAACCGCCCCAGAGCCGAATTCTTGAGCAAAACCGGCATCAAGATACTTCGTTTTATCGCCGCGACTTGCCTGCTCGCGGCCGTCATCTGGTACGCCAATCCGGCCAAGCTGGTCAAAACCCTGAGCAATGTGGAATTGCGCTGGTTCGCCTTGGCGGTAGCCGCCTCCATTCTGGCCAACATCGCCTCCGCCCTGCGCTGGGCGCACATCGCCCGCCTTTTCAGCCTTACCGCGCCAGCGTTGCCGCTAATAGCCATCTATGGGCGCGGGGTAACGATCAACAATCTCCTGCCCGGTGCCACCCTGAGCGGCGATATGCTGCGTGCCTACCAGCTGCACAGGCTAGGCAATCCACTCGGACCCTCCACGCTCAGCGTCGTGCTCGACCGTTTCAGCGGCCTCTGGGTACTGTGCCTGGTCTCTGCCGTCGCGGCGGCGCTATGGAGCGGCACGAATTCCCTGACGCATGACCCTGCCCTGGCACAAAAACTGACCATTTACGCCGCCCTGCTCGGCAGCCTTATTCTGCTGCCCTTCCTGCCGTTGCCGCGCTTTAATCCCCTGGGACAAAGCAAACTCGACGGACTGATTCGATCATGGAACAAACTGACCCAGCAGTTAGCCTTGTTTCGCGGCAACCTGGTCAGTCCGGCACTGCAATCCGTAGTCGTGCAATTCTTTTCGGCTTTGACGTTCTGGCTCGGCGGGATTTCAGTTGGGCTGGATATCTCCTATTGGCTGGTGCTGGCTTTATGCGCACCGGTATTTATCATCGCCGCCCTGCCGGTCGGCATCGGCGGATGGGGCACACGCGAATTCGCTGCGGTGCTGGTATTCGGCTTCGCCGGTGTTTCCGGTGAGGTAGCCACCGCGACGGCAATACTTTACGGTCTGTGCGCCGTAATTCAGGGCATCCTCTACGCCCCTCTGTTCCTGTTATCCAGGGACTAACATTTACCTTTGTTTTACCTTGCGACCCTTTGCGTCCTTTGCGGTAAAATGCTTTTTTCATTAACCAATCATTCGAGCCTTACTTGCCAAGTTTTTCACGCCCCATTCCACTCGCCCACTATGCCCTGCTCGCCGTCGCCGTGCTCGGCTGCTTCTTTCTCGGCATCGGCGGTTTTCCCCTGTTCGATCTCGACGAGGGCGCGTTCAGTGAGGCCACGCGTGAGATGCTGGCGAGCGGCAACTTCCTGTCCACCACACTCAATGGCGAGCCACGCTACGACAAGCCGATTCTGATCTACTGGCTGCAGGCAGCCAGCGCTTCCCTGTTCGGCATCAACGAATTCGCTTTCCGCCTGCCCTCAGCTCTGGCCGGCAGTGGCTGGGTGGCATTTACCTATCTGTTCGTGCGCCGCGTAGCCGGTGCCAGGCAGGCTCTGGCAGCAGGCATCATCACTTCCAGCGCGCTGGCAGTTTCCATCATCGTCAAAGTAGCCACCGCCGACGCCCTGCTCAACCTGCTGATCAGCGCCACGCTGTTCAGCGCTTACCTGTTTCTGCGCTTTCGCGAACAAAAATATCTGTATCTCGCTTTTGCCGCCATGGGCTTGGGGTTCCTGACCAAGGGACCGGTCGCAGTAATCATCCCGGGCGTGGTAACTTTCCTCTACAGCGCGCTGCGCAAGGATCTCAAGGGATGGCTGTCGCTGGCGCTGAATTGGCGCGGCATTGTCCTGTTTTTTGCCATTGCTGCACCGTGGTATGTGACGCAATATCTGGTCGAAGGCGACGGTTTTTTTCGCGGCTTTTTTCTCAAGCACAACGTCGACCGCTTCTCCGCGCCGATGGAAAGCCATGGCGGCAATTATTTTTATTATGTTCCCGTACTGCTACTCTCCGTGCTGCCCTACACCACGGTCTTGCTCAAGGCTTTCGCACAGTGGCGCCGCATCATCAAGGACGACTTGCAGATTTTCCTCCTGCTGTGGTTCACCACTGTCTTCGTGATCTTCTCGTTTTCCGCTACCAAGCTGCCGCATTACCTGATTTACGGCTATTCCGGCGTTTTCATTCTGATGGCGGCTTACCTGGATGAATTGCGCTCGCGCTTTCTCGCATTCCTGCCATTGCTACTATTGCTTGCAGTGCTGCTGTTCCTGCCGTCTGTGATCGAAGCCGTCATCCCCCATATCAACAAGCCCTATTACCGGGAAATGCTTGCCGCCACCCGACAATCCTTGAGTATCTGGTATTACCCTTTCTTTGCAGGATTCTCTTTGCTCGCTCTGTATTTCATGACGGAGAAGCGTTTCGCCCTGAGCACCAAACTGCTGGCAAGCGGCGTCATCCTGGCAACCGGTTTTTCGCTGCTGCTCCTGCCCCTGTTCGGCGGCATGCAGCAGGGGCCGATCAAGGAAGCCGCGCTGCTGGCACGCGACCGTGGCTACACGGTAGTGATGTGGGGGCTCAACATGCCTAGCTTCAGTGTCTACAGCCAGCGCATCGTGGAAAAACGTGACCCGCGCCGCGGCGATATCGTCATCACCCAAACCAACCGCCTGACCGAACTGCGCGCCTATGAAACGCTCTACAGCAAGAACGGCATTGCCCTGGTCCGGGTCACTGAATAAGCAGCATGAATTTCCTCTCCCCCGCTCCCTGTCGCGTTTCCTGGCGTGAGCCGCGCGTCTGGCTGGTGCCGCTGCTCGCACTCGCCAGCATGGCCGTGCTCGTTGCCAGCGACAGCAACCGCAGCCTGTTCCTGGTTCTGAATGGCCTGGGCACGCTGGCCAGCGATGTACTGTGGCAGAACCTGACCGTGCTAGGCGGCACCCTGGCAGGATTGACCCTGCTGGCTCCGCTGATCGGACGTCGCCCGGACATCCTCTGGTCGCTCGCACTCGCCGCCATCATTGCCACCCTGTGGGTGCACGGACTAAAAGACCCGATCGACGCGTTACGCCCGCCAGCGGTGATTCCCCCCGAACTGCTGCATATCATCGGCCCGGCGCACCACTACGGCTCATTCCCCTCGGGGCACAGCACCACGATTTTCACTGTGGCTGGCATTCTGAGCCTGTACCTCAGGCGTAGCGGCCTGGTCTGGCTGGTAGTTGCGGCTGCCCTGCTTGTGGGCCTCTCCCGTATCGCAGTCGGCGTGCACTGGCCGCTCGACGTGCTGGGCGGCGCTTTCGGCGGATGGCTTTCAGCGATGTTGGGCACACTGCTCGCGCAGCACTGGCGCTGGGGAGTCAGCCGTTCCGGCAAATGGATATTGGGGCTGGCACTGGCTGCCTGCCCGCTGGCCCTGCTGATTTCGCCCGACACCAGCTATCCCGATGCGATCATACTGCAGCGGGGACTGGCGCTAGTCTGCCTGCTGCCGGTCTTCCTGCTGGCATTTGGCCGGTCTCGTTTATAATGCCAGCCAACGCTTTTTATACGGACATTGCATGGCTCCCGACTCGGTAAACAGACGACGCATTTGGATGCTTCTTGTCCTGATAATGACTGCGGTCTGGTTCGGTAATATCGAATATCGCAAGCTGGTCAGGCCGGATGAGGGGCGCTACGCGGAAATCGCCCGCGAAATGGCCACCAGCGGTGACTGGATTACGCCGCGCCTGAACGACATCAAATATTTCGAAAAACCCGCGCTGCAATACTGGACCACAGCGGCCGCTTACCGACTGTTTGGCGAACACCACTGGACGGCGCGGCTGTGGAGTGCGCTGACCGGATTTATCGGCATCCTCTTCACCGCCTTCGCCGCAACCCGTTTGTTTGGTCGCGAGACCGGCCTGTTAAGCGCCGCAGTACTCGGCAGCAGCCTGCTCTACACCCTGATCGCCCATATGAACTCCCTGGACATGGGGATGACGTTTTTTATGGGCGGCGCACTGATGAGTTTCCTGCTGGCGCAGCAGGATGGCGCCAGCAAATCCACCAATCGCCTGTGGATGCACGTTGCCTGGGCGGCATTGGCATTTTCCGTCCTGAGCAAGGGGTTGATGGGCATCGTCCTGCCGGGCGCGGTGATTGTGCTTTACACCTTGATCGAGCGGGATTTCGGCTTGTGGAAAAGGCTGCACCTGTTCAGCGGGATAGCACTTTTCATGGTTATCACGGCTCCCTGGTTTATCGCGGTGTCGATCGCCAACCCCGAGTTTTTTCATTTCTTCTTCATTCACGAACATTTCGAGCGCTTCCTGACCAAAACTCACGGTCGCTACGAACCCTGGTGGTGGTTTATTCCGGTGCTAGCCGCCGGCATACTGCCTTGGCTTGTCACCTTGGTCGATTCAATGGCGCGTGCCTGGAAGACCGATGAGTCGAGCCCTCTCCCCAACCCTCTCCCGCCAGCGGGAGAGGGGGCAGAAGTGTCGCTGCGCAACACTTGTCATCATGGATTCAAGCCAAAACGCTTTCTGCTGATATGGGCCGTGTTTATTTTCGTGTTCTTTTCCCTCTCCGGCTCCAAGCTTGCTTCCTACATCCTGCCGATCTTCCCGGCACTGGCGTTGCTGATCGGTGATCACCTCAGCCGCATTGACGGACGCCGCCTGTTCTGGCAAATACTGCCGGTGGCATTCCTGGCTGCGGCCGGCCTGCTATTGGCCCCGAACACAGTGCGCTTTGCCGACAACGAACTGGCGCGAGGACAATACGCCCTGTTCGCCAACTGGCTGCTGGCTGCATCCGCCATCTGGCTGGCCGGCACAGTAGTCGCCCTGTTGCTTAGCTATCGCGATAAAGTGCGCGGCTCGATCGTGGTCCTCGCCTGCACCAGTCTGATCTCCACCCAGGTTCTGCTAACCGGTCACGACAGCCTTTCGGCGACGCGCTCGGACTATGCCATCGCCGAGCAGATCAAGCCCCATCTGCGGCCCGGCGTGCCTTTCTACAGTTTGTCAGGTTATGACCAGACGCTGACCTTTTACCTCAAGCGCACCCTTACACTGGTCGAATATCAGGACGAAATGGCTTTCGGCATTGCCCAGGAGCCCGATAAATGGCTGCCGACCATCGAGTCCTTCAAGCAGGCATGGGTTCTGCAACCCTACGCCCTGGCGATCATGCCGCACTCGACCTTCCAACAACTTTCCCAGCAAGGACTGCCGATGCGGGTTATCGGCCGTAGCGTAGACAAGACGGCGGTAACCACAAAATGAACCTGCTCAGCTTTTCCCTGATTCTGCTCGGCGTGCTGCTCAATGCCGCCGCCCAACTCCTGCTCAAAGCCGGCACCAATGCCGTCGGACACTTCGCCTTCAGCCGCGACAATATCCTGCCGGTGGGCTGGCAACTCGCCACCGAACCGCACATCATGGGCGGGCTTACCTGCTACGTGGTCAGCGTGGTGGTGTGGATCATGGCGCTATCGCGGGTCGAAGTCAGCATCGCCTATCCGATGTTGTCGATCGGCTACGTGGTGAACGCGCTAGCCGCCCTGTGGTTGTTCGGCGAGGCCGTTTCGGTCACCCGCATGGCCGGTATCGGCATTATAATTGTCGGCGTTTATGTCGTTGCGCGAAGTTAATTTTTTGCCACAGAGTACACAGAGCACACAGAGAACATCCTGACGACTCTCTGTGTACTCTGTGCTCTCTGTGGCTAATTTATAAAATGAACTATTTACCTTTTACTAAACCTACTCTTGACGAAGCCACCATCCAGGGCGTGGTCGAGGTGCTACGCTCCGGCTGGCTGGCCACCGGCCCCAACGTGCAGGCGCTGGAAAAGGCGCTGTCGGACTACCTGGGCGGGCGCACCGTGCGCACCCTCACCTCTGCCACCGGCGGGCTGGAAGTGGCGTTGCAGGTGTGCGGCATCGGGCCGGGCGACGAAGTCATCACGCCGGCGATGAGCTTCGCCGCCACGCCGAACGTGATTATGCGTGTCGGCGCGAAGCCGGTATTCGTGGATGTTGACCTCGTCAGCCGCAATATCGATCTCAACCAGGTTGAAGCCGCGATCACGCCAAGGACGAAAGCCATCATGCCGGTGCATTTCGCCGGCCTGCCGGTGGACATGGACGCACTTTACGACATCGCCCAACGCCACAAGCTGCGCGTGATCGAGGATGCTGCCCATGCCATCGGATCAAGCTGGCAAGGCAAGCGCATCGGCAGCTTCGGCGACATTGTCTCGTTCAGCTTCCACCCCAACAAGAACATGACCACCATCGAGGGCGGCGCGCTGTCCTTCGCCGATGCCGATGAGGTGAAAAAATTCGACCTGCTGCGCTTCCACGGCATTTCGCGCGATGCCGAAGGCAACATGGACGTCTCTGTCGCCGGCGGCAAGTACAACCTCTCCGACGTGGCCGCACGCGTCGGTGTCGGCCAGCTGCCGCTGCTGAACGGCTTCAATGCCAAGCGGCGCGAACTGGTGGCGCATTATTTCAAGAATTTCGCCTCCGACCCGGCCGGCCTGCTGCCCGCACGCGGCGACGAAGGCCACAGCTGGCACATGTTCGCGCCGCTGCTACCTTTGAATCAACTCAACATCAACCGCAAACAATTCATCGACGCCATGCACCAGCACGGGTTAGGGGTAGGCATCCACTACCCGGCGCTGCATCTGTTCAGCCTGTACTGCGGGCTGGGCTACAAGGAAGGCGACTTCCCCAACGCCGAGCGCATCGGGCGCGAAACCGTCACCCTGCCGCTGTTCCCGACGATGGAACTCGCCGACGTGGAGCGGGTATGCGCCGCAGCCAAGAAAATCATCGAGACCGCCAAGAAATGAATCCTATCGAACTCTCCGTCATCGTCCCGGTATACAACGAGGAACAAGGCCTGCACGCCCTGTTCGACCGGCTTTATCCTGCGATCGACAAGCTCGGCATTGCGTACGAGATCGTATTCATCAACGACGGCAGCCGCGACCGCTCCGCCGCGATCCTGCGCGAACAGTTCCAGAAGCGCCCAGACGTCACCCGCGTGGTGCTGTTCAACGGCAACTTCGGCCAGCACATGGCGATCATGGCCGGTTTCGAGCACTGCCGCGGCCAGCGCATCGTCACCCTGGATGCCGATCTGCAAAATCCGCCGGAGGATATCGGCAAGCTGCTCGCCAAAATGGATGAGGGCCACGACTACATCGGTAGCATCCGGCGCATGCGCCAGGATAGCTGGTGGCGTGGCGCCGCCTCGCGCGCCATGAATGGGTTGCGCGAACGCATCACCCGCATCAAGATGACCGACCAGGGCTGCATGCTGCGCGCCTACAGCCGCGACATCATCGACGCCATCAATTCCTGCCAGGAGGTCAACACCTTCATTCCGGCGCTGGCCTACACCTTCGCCCAGAGCCCGGCGGAAGTGGTGGTGGGGCACGAGGAACGCGCGGTTGGCGAATCGAAGTATTCGCTGTACAGCCTGGTCCGCCTCAACTTCGACCTGATGACCGGTTTCTCAGTGGTGCCGCTGCAGATATTCTCCTTCACCGGCATCATCGTTTCCCTGCTGTCGGCATTCTTCGTCGTCTTCCTGCTAATCCGCCGCATGATTGTCGGCCCTGAAGCAGAAGGACTGTTCACCCTGTTCGCCATCGCCTTCTTCCTGATCGGCATCACCCTGTTCGGCATTGGTCTGCTAGGCGAATACATCGGCCGTATCTACCAGCAGGTACGGCATCGGCCACGCTATCTGGTGCAAGCCATTCTGGAAAAATCCGAATGAGTCGAGCCGTCGTTTTCGCCTACCACAACGTAGGCGTGCGTTGCCTATCGGTGCTGCTCGCCCATGGCGTCGAAGTCCCGCTGGTAGTGACGCACACCGACAACCCAAACGAAAACATCTGGTTCGACAGTGTCGCCGAGCTTGTGGCGCTGCACGACATTCCGGTGATCACGCCGAACGACCCCAATACTCCCGAAGTGGTTGCGCAAATCCAGGCGCTCAAACCGGATTTCATTTTTTCCTTCTACTACCGCAACATGCTCAAGAAGGCGCTGCTCGACATCCCGCTTCGTGGCGCCTACAACATGCACGGATCGCTGCTGCCCCAATATCGTGGACGGGTGCCGGTGAACTGGGCGATCATCAAGGGCGAACACGAAACTGGCGCAACCTTGCACGTGATGAATGAAAAACCGGACAACGGCGCCATCGTCGATCAGCAAGCCGCGCCTATCCTGCCCGACGACACCGCTCTGGAAGTATTCCAGAAAGTCACCTGTGCCGCCGAGGTTGCGCTGAACCGCTGCCTACCTAAGCTGCTGGCCGGTACGGCCCAGCTCCGGCCGCAGGACTTGAGCCAAGGCGGATATTTCGGCGGACGACGCCCGGAAGATGGTAAAATCGACTGGTTGCAAAGTGCGCAGACCATACACAATCTGGTGCGCGCCGTGGCGCCGCCTTACCCCGGTGCCCACACGCTGCTTGCCGGCAAGCCGGTTCGGGTGCTGAAAACCCTGATTGAGCCGCAGCGAAAAAATCGCGCACAGGCCCCGGCATTTTATTGCGAGAACGGCCGCTGCTACGCGGAATGCGGCGACGGAAAAGTGCTGCGGATTTTGATGTTTGAATTCGGTGGCAAGATAATCACTGCCGAGAAATGGATCGCCATCCACGGCGCCGAAACCTTGCCGCTGGGCAT
The DNA here is from genome assembly GCA_018823025.1 of Gammaproteobacteria bacterium. Classification (GTDB taxonomy): domain Bacteria; phylum Pseudomonadota; class Gammaproteobacteria; order Burkholderiales; family Sulfuricellaceae; genus Sulfuricella. The sequence goes on from JAHJJI010000070.1 coordinate 28,078, forward strand.
ATAGAATTTATTATTTTTGACTTAGGAAGAAAACGATGAAAAAAGTCCTGATCCTGGGCGTGAATGGCTTCATCGGCCATCACCTTTCCAAGCGCATCCTCGAGACGACCGATTGGGAAGTCTATGGCATGGACATGTACAGCGAGCGCGTCACCGAGCTGATGGACAACCCGCGCTTCAACTTCTTCGAAGGCGACATCACCATCAACAAAGAATGGATCGAATACCACGTCAAGAAATGCGACGTTATCCTGCCGCTGGTCGCGATCGCCACCCCGGCGACCTACGTCAAGGAGCCGCTCAAGGTGTTCGAACTGGACTTCGAAGCCAACCTGCCGATCGTGCGTCAGTGCGTCCAGTACGGCAAACATCTGATTTTCCCCTCCACTTCAGAAGTCTACGGCATGTGCCGTGACGAGGAATTCGATCCGGAGAACTCCGAGCTGATCCTCGGCCCGATCAACAAGCCGCGCTGGATCTACTCCTGCTCCAAGCAACTGATGGACCGGGTGATCTTTGCCTATGCCTTGAAAACCGAATTCAACTTCACCCTGTTCCGCCCCTTCAACTGGATCGGCGCCGGGCTGGACAACATCAACACCGCCAAGGAAGGCAGCTCGCGCGTCATTACCCAGTTCCTCGGGCACATCGTGCGCGGCGAAGATATCAAGCTGGTGGACGGCGGCACAGCCAAGCGCTCCTACACCTACGCCTCGGATGGCATCGATGCACTGATGAAGATCATCGAGAACAAGAACGGCGTGGCAACCGGCCAGATCTACAACATCGGCAACCCGACCAACAATTACTCGGTAAAAGAACTGGCGAAAATGATGCTGGATCTTGCCATGGAATATCCCGAGTACAAGGAAACTGCACACAAGGTCAAGATGCTCGAAGTCACTTCTGCTGACTACTACGGCAAAGGCTACCAGGACGTGCAAAACCGCGTGCCGAAGATCGACAACACCATGAAAGACCTAGGCTGGAAACCCCAGGTCTCCATGGCGGATGCGCTCAAGCATATCTATGAAGCTTACCGTGGACAGGTTGCAGAAGCCCGTAAACTCGTCGAATAAACAACTCTTTCACCGCAAGGGACGCAAGGTTACGCGAAGGGAGACCAGATAAATTCCTTTGCATCCTTCGCGTCCCTTGCGGTTAATGATTTTGAAATTTGAAACATGAAACTCGCTTTAAAAATCGACGTCGACACCTACCGCGGCACTCGCGAGGGCGTACCACGCCTGGTAGAAATCCTTAAAAAACACCAAGCCGGCGCCACCTTTTTATTCAGCCTTGGCACCGACCACACCGGCCGCGCTATCAAGCGGGTATTCCGCCCCGGCTTCATGAAGAAGGTGTCGCGCACCTCAGTGCTTGAACATTACGGCCTGAAGACACTGATGTACGGCACCCTGCTACCGGGACCGAATATCGGCAAGCGCTGCGCTCAAATCATGCAAACGGTCCGCGATGATGGTTTCGAGGTCGGTATCCATTGCTATGATCACATCAGATGGCAGGACTATGTGTCGAAGAAAGATGCCGCCTGGACGGCGCGGGAAATGAAACTGGCTTGCGACCGCTTCGTAAAGATCTTTGGCGAACCCGCCAAGGTCCACGGCGCCGCCGGGTGGCAAATGAATGTCCACGCGCTGCGCCTGGAGCAGCGGCTGGGGTTCGATTACTGCTCGGACACGCGCGGCACCCACCCTTTCATCCCGATGTGGAATGCGGAAATCGTCGCCTGCCCGCAGCTACCCACCACCCTGCCCACGCTGGACGAACTGATTGGCGTCGGCGACATCACCCCCGACAATGTCGCTCAGCACCTGCTCAGCCTGACCGAAACCCCACCTCCCTGCGGACACGTCTATACCCTGCACGCCGAGTTGGAAGGCATGAAACTGGCCAATGTATTCGATGAACTGCTGACCGGCTGGAAAGAGCAGGGCTATGAGCTGGTTTCACTCAAGGATTATTTCGCAAGCCTGGAGCTGGACGAACTGCCCCGGCATGAAGTAGTGATGGAGGAAATTCCCGGTCGCTCCGGCGTCCTGGCTTTCCAGAGCGACGAGTTTCTGGCTTAAATTTTCTCGATCAGGCACACCGCCTGCGCAGCAATCCCCTCGCCGCGCCCAGTGTAGCCAAGATTCTCGGTAGTAGTCGCCTTGACGTTGACGCACCCCGCTACTACACCAAGGTCAGCAGCGATATTCGCCACCATTTGTTCGATATGCGGCGCCATCTTCGGGGCCTGGGCGATGATAGTGGCATCCAAATTGACCACGCCATAGCCCTTGTCTTTGAGCAACTGCATGACCTCGCGCAGCAAATGACGGCTGTCGATGCCCTTGTAGCGCGGGTCTGAATCGGGGAAATGGCGACCGATATCGCCCAGCGCCGCCGCACCCAGCAGCGCATCGCAAATCGCGTGGAGCAGCACATCGGCGTCAGAATGGCCGAGCAGGCCACGCTCGTAAGGGATTTCCACCCCGCCGATGATCAGCTTGCGTCCTTCCACCAGCTGGTGGACGTCGAACCCCTGGCCGACCCTCATGACTTGCCTCCCAGTATCAGTTCCGCCAGCTTGATGTCCTGCGGATAAGTCACCTTGAAATTGGTCATGTCGCCCGCCACCAGTTTCGCCTGAAAGCCCATGCGCTCAACGGCCTGCGCTTCATCGGTTACCACCGCGCCATCCAGCAAAGACAGCGCACGCTGCAGCAGGCCGTAGCGGAACATCTGTGGCGTCTGCGCCTGCCATAGCTTGTCGCGCGACTCGGTGCGTAGGACGCGGTTGTCAGCGTCGGCGCGCTTCAGGGTATCTGCCACCGGCACCGCCAGCAGCCCGCCGAATGGGTCGTCGCCAACCTCGCCAACCAGGCGGTCGAGCAGTTCCTCGCTCAATCCGGGCCGGGCTGCATCGTGCACCAGCACCCAGTCCTCAAAGCCGACCTCGTCGCGGATGGCCTCAAGGCCGTTGCGCACCGATTCAAAGCGCTCCGCTCCTCCGACGTACAGTGGCTTGAGCTTGCCGGAGAAAGCACTCCAATCGTAGGATTTCCACAGCTGATCTTCCGGCGCGAGTACCACATAGACGCGGCTGATCATGGCGTGGCGGCACAAGGCCGCTACCGCGTAGTGAATCAGCGGCCTGCCAAGAACGGAAAGATACTGTTTGGGGATTTCTCCTCCCATGCGCGAACCGAAGCCGGCAGCGGGGATCAAAGCATAATAATTTGGCATTACTTTATGGAATTAGCTATCTTGAAAGTAAGGTTCAACAGACAACAGTCAATCTGCCAGGAGGTGTCATGAAACAGATTCGGCCCGCCGCCGTTGCCGGCGCATTCTACACCGGTGATCCGCGCTCCCTGGCCAGCGAAGTTGCGGCCATGCTGGAAGAAGCGGAACAGCGTATGGAAAAATCGGCGACTCTCCCCAAGGCGGTTATTGTACCCCATGCCGGCTACATTTATTCCGGGCCGGTTGCCGCCAGCGCCTATGCCCTGCTGGAACAGGGCAGAAATATTTACCGCCGTGTCGTGCTGCTGGGCCCGGTGCACCGCGTGCCGGTGCGCGGGCTCGCCTTGCCGAGCACGGAAGGCTTCGCCACCCCGCTCGGCATCGTGCCGCTCGACCTCGACGCCATGGCCAGCCTAGCTGATCTGCCGCAGGTGGTGGAATACGATGCGGCCCATGCCCTGGAACACTCTCTGGAAGTGCAGCTCCCTTTCCTGCAAGCCGTGCTCGACGACTTCAAGCTGGTTCCTCTGGCGGTGGGCGACGCCACGCCGCAGGAAGTCTCCGAGGTGCTGGAACGCCTGTGGGGCGGCCCGGAGACGCTGATCGTCATCAGCTCCGACCTGTCCCATTTCCTGACCTACCGCGAGGCGCAGCAAATCGACAGCACCACCGCTCAGGCCATTCTCGATCTGCGCTGGCCGGTAAGCCATGAACAGGCCTGCGGCGGCACGCCGGTGAACGGGCTGCTGCTGGCTGCGCAACACCACCATCTCAAGCCACGCCTGCTCAATCTGCGCAATTCCGGCGATACCGCCGGGGATAAAAGCAGGGTGGTCGGCTACGGGGCCTTTGCCTTCACCGAGGGGGATGCCGGTGCCCATTGAAAAAGGCCGGATTCTGATTCCGATCGCCCGTGCCACCATCTCCCGGGTACTGGGCCGCGAGATGCAGGCGGACGAGGATGCCGAATGGCTCAGGGAACCCGGCGCCTGTTTCGTTACCCTGACCCAGCAAGGTGAACTGCGCGGCTGCATCGGCAGCCTGGAGGCGCACCGCCCGCTGCTGCAGGACGTCAAGGCCAACGCCTATGCGGCAGCCTTCCGCGACACCCGCTTTTCTCCGCTGAACCTGGCCGAGCTCGACTATACTGAAGTCGAGGTTTCCCTGCTTTCAACGATGCAGCCGATGACTTTCCACGATGAACGCGAGGCACTCGCCCAGTTGCGCCCCGGCGTCGACGGCGTGGTATTCGAGTGTGGCGGCTACCGCAGCACCTTTCTGCCGCAGGTATGGGAGCAATTGCCGGAATGCGGGATTTTCATGGCCCACCTCAAGAGCAAGGCGGGCCTGCCGACGGACTTTTGGAGGCCGGATGTGAAGCTGGCGCGGTACACGGTGGAAAAATGGAAGGAATCGGAGCTGAAATGAGCACAAACACCCCCGCCCGCTGGTGGCACAAACTCGACGATGGGCGCATCCAGTGCGACCTTTGCCCGCGCGACTGCAAGCTGCACGAGGGCCAGCGCGGTCTATGTTTCGTCCGCATGGTGGAAGACGGTCAGATGGTGCTGACCACCTACGGCCGCTCCTCCGGCTTCTGCATCGACCCGATCGAGAAGAAACCCCTCAACCATTTTTATCCCGGTTCGAGCGTATTCTCTTTCGGCACTGCAGGCTGTAATCTGGCCTGCAAGTTCTGCCAGAACTGGGACATCAGCAAAGCCAAAGACATGGACCGCCTGATGGATCAGGCCTCGCCAGAGGCGATCGCCGCTGCGGCGGAAAAACACGGCTGCAAGAGCGTGGCTTTCACCTACAACGACCCGGTGATTTTCGCCGAATATGCCATGGATACCGCCGATGCCTGCCATGCGCGCGACATCCAGACCGTGGCGGTCACCGCCGGCTACATCCATGAACAGGCGCGGAGGGAGTTTTACGCCAAGATGGACGCCGCCAACGTCGATCTCAAAGGCTTCACCGAAGACTTCTACCACAAGCTCACCGGCGCCCATCTCCAGCCGGTGCTCGACACCCTGGTTTACCTGCGGCGCGAAACGGACGTGTGGTTCGAAATCACCACCCTGATCATCCCCGGCCACAACGACACCGACGAGGAACTTACCGCCCTGAGCCGCTGGGTGTTCAAGGAACTGGGAGCAGACGTGCCGCTGCACTTTTCGGCCTTCCATCCCGACTACAAGATGATGGATGTACCGGCGACGCCTTCCGCAACGCTGACTCGTGCGCGGCGCATCGCCCTGAAAGAGGGTCTGCGTTACGTCTATACCGGCAACGTGCACGATCCGGAAGGCGACACCACCTTTTGCCCGTCGTGCGGGAAACCCCTGATCGTGCGCGACTGGTACCAGATCAACGCCTACAGCCTGACCGATGACGGTCATTGCCCGAAATGCGGCACGAAGATTGCCGGACGCTTCGAGAAATTCGTCGAAGCCTTCGGCTCGCGCCGCATCCCGGTGGTGATGAGCGCCTTTCATCCTGAGCCATGATTTCCCGACTGGTTAAAATCCCCGCCGGACCGTCCGGTGAGATCAGCCTGGAAGGCATGCTAGAGCTGCCTGACAACGCGATCGGGGTGGTGCTGTTTGCACACGGCAGCGGCAGCAGCCGCCTCAGCCCGAGGAATAACCATGTCGCACGCGTGCTACGTGACGCCGGCTTGGGCACTCTGTTGATCGACCTGCTGACGCAGCATGAAGATACGGATTACACCACCCGCTTCGACATCCCGCTTCTGACTCAACGGCTGCTGGCCGCAACCCGCTGGCTGCAAAGCGAGCCGGCCATGCGATTCCTAGCCATCGGCTATTTTGGTGCCAGCACCGGCGCGGCGGCGGCTTTACAGGCTGCCGCAAAAGAAGGGAAGAATATCACCGCCGTGGTTTCTCGAGGAGGACGCCCCGACCTTGCGGGCGAAGAGGCCCTGAACAGGGTTACCGCCCCGACCCTGCTGATCGTGGGCGGTTTCGACGACGTCGTGATCGGCCTCAACCAGGCAGCCAACCGCTCCCTGCGCTGTGAAAAGGAGTTGATTGTTATCCCCGGCGCTACTCACTTGTTCGAGGAGCCGGGCACGCTGGAGCAGGTCGCAAAACTGGCCGCCAACTGGTTCGGTAAATTCATGCCGCGTTCTGGCGCAGAATCGCGATAACCTCTTCGTCCTCAACCTGCGGAAAATCCATATAGAACTGGCCAACCGCCTGGAACCACGCTGGTGTTTCCAGACAGACTACCTCGTCAGCGTAGCTCGCCACCTTTTCCAGTGTGTCCGGCGGTGAAACCGGTACGGCGCAAATCAGTTTTTTCGGCTTCTTCACCCGCAGAGCATGTAGCGCTGAAATCATGGTCGCACCGGTAGCTAGCCCATCGTCGAGCACGATCACGATGCGCCCGGCCGGATCGATCGGCGGCCGGATCGGCGTATATTGCGCACGGCGGTTGCGCATGGTTTCCAGCTGGGTTTTCTTCTCGGCTTCGAGGTATTCCGGAGTTGCACCCGCCTGCGCCGCATAATCCGCGATATAGGTCCAACCGCTTTCATCGATGGAACCGACAGCGAATTCCGGGTTGTAAGGCGCGCGCAGCTTCCTCACCAGCACCACATCCACGTCCCCCTCAAGGGCTGTGGCGACGATACTGGCCATCGGCACGGCACCACGCGGAATCGCCAGCACCAGTGGATTCTCCCCTTTGTAAACAGCCAGACGCTCCACCAAGCGGCGAGCGGCTTCATCACGATCTCGAAATGGCATGGTTGGCCTCCTTGATTAAATTCTAGTCATTTTCAGGAGGTTTTCTTGACGAAAAGACAGTAATCATTAAAATACCTGCATCCCATCATACGTATTAATGATGCATCCATCCAAAACATTCCTGCTCGGCGGATTCCTGCTGTTTGCCAGCATGGCCAGCACAGCCGAAGACATCGTCACCGAAGCACCCAAGCAAACGGCACTTTCAACGTCCATCGACAAGGCGTCTGAAATGCTGATGTATGCTCTGAGTCTGGTGGGAGTCAACTACAAGTACGGCGGGAAATCGCCTGAAACCGGTCTGGATTGCAGCGGCTTCGTCAGCCATGTATACAAGCAAGCCGCCGGACTGGTCTTGCCGCACAATGCCCGTGCCATCAGCCTGTTCGGCCAGAAAATCGCCATCTCAGAACTCCAGCCCGGCGACCTGGTGTTTTACAACACCATGCGCCACGCTTATTCCCACGTCGGCATCTATCTCGGAGAAAACAAGTTCGTGCACGCCTCGGTGACCGGGCGCGGCGTCGAAGTCGTCGACATGCAGGAAAGCTACTGGGTCAAGCGTTTCAACGGTGCCCGCCGCGTAGTTACTTCACGCCTGCCTTTTGCTGCAGCTTCGAGCGAATAAGCGATAGCGCGGCCAGCGCCGCTTTCTCGCCTTCCATGATGGCCAGATGTTTCTGGTCGAATTCAGTCGCACCGATCGTGCCGGTTTGCGGCCGGATCACCACCTCCGCCTCGGCCAGTTCATAGCGCCCGATAGTCTGCCCCATGATACTGAAGGCCTGCAGGAAAATATCGATGGTATCGTTGAGCCGGACATTCTTCGGCTTGCCCGAAATATCCACTGCAATCACGATATCCGCCCCCATACTGCGCGCCACCCTGACCGGAACCGGGCTAACCAAGCCGCCGTCCACATATTCCCTGCCCTCGATCTTGACCGGCTGGAACACGCCGGGAATACTGCTCGAAGCACGCACAGCCATGCCGGTGTTGCCGCGCCGGAACACCGCCATCTCGCCAGTCTGCAGCTCGGTGGTGACAGCAGCAAAGGTTTTGTTCAAACGCTCGATGGGTCGGTTCTGCAACGCCTTGTTGATAAAGTTCTGCAGCATTTCACCCTTGATGAAGCCCCGATCCGGCAGCACCCAATCTCCCACGCTCTCCTGCTCCAGCTGAAAAGCGATTTTCTGCAGCTCGAAGCCGGTGTAGCCACCGGCATACAGCGCCCCGACCACGCTGCCGGCGCTGGTGCCTACCACCATATCCGGCACGATGCCATGCGCCTCCAGCGTCTTGATCACGCCGATGTGGGCAAACCCGCGCACCGCTCCGCCGCCCAGAACCAGCGCGATTTTCGGCGCTTGCAACTTGACAGGTGGCTGTAGCTTGGGAGAGGGCGCCTCGGTTGCTGTCGGCAGTGCCGTGCAACCGGAAAGAATAAGCGACAACAAAATGAAAACGCGAGTCAACATAGCCAAACCATAATTTGGAAAGCGCCATTGTAAGGCAAAAACCTGCATACTCCACCTGACCAGGTTGATGATGTTGAACTCTATACAAAATATAACCTGTGAATATTTTGAATAAATTGGCGATAAATTAAGCCGCTGATTCGTATTGTTGCAAAAACTCAGTTGATAATAATTCGCATTCGCTATAATATATCGTTCATTCAAATTATCATTGCGATACAAAGGAGCTTATCAATGAACACGCATCCCCTCTCAAGATTACTTGGTACGACACTCATCTGCCTGGGGTTGGCCACCCCTGCCTGGGCCGATGAAGTGGTAGTATATTCCGCCCGCAACGAGCAACTGATCAAGCCGATGTTCGACGCCTACACCAAGGAGACCGGCGTCACAATCAAGTTCATCACCGACAAGGAAGGTGCTTTGCTTCAGCGCCTCAAAGCCGAGGGTGAGAACACGCCTGCGGACATGCTGATCACGGTGGATGCAGGCAACCTGTGGGAAGCCTCCAGGGAGGGCTTGCTCAAGCCGGTGCAATCGAAAGTGCTGACCGGCAACATCCCGGCCCACCTGCGCGACCCCGGCAACCAGTGGTTCGGCCTGTCGGTGCGCGCCCGCACTGTTTTTTTCAACACCCAGAAGGTAAAACCGGCCGATCTGTCCACCTACGAGGATCTCGGCAGTCCGAAGTGGAAAGACCGCCTGTGCCTGCGCACCTCCAAGAAGGTCTACAACCAGTCTCTGGTGGCGATGCTGATCGCCGAACACGGTGAAGCCAAAGCCGAGCAAATCGTCAAATCCTGGGTGGCCAACCTCGCCACCGACCCCTTCCCCGACGACACCAAGATGCTGGAAGCCATTGCTGCTGGCCAGTGTGACGTCGGCATCGCCAACACCTATTATTTCGGCCGTCTGATGGAGAAGAAGCCCAACCTGCCGCTGGGCATCTTCTGGCCAAATCAGAAAGGCAGCGGCGTGCATGTCAACGTTTCCGGCGCAGGTATCACCAAACAAGCCAAGCACGAGAAAGAGGCAATCAGACTGCTGGAATGGCTGTCCTCGGACAAGGCACAGAACCTATTCGCCGACGTCAACATGGAATACCCGGTTAACTTGGTGGTCAAGACCGATCCGGTCGTTGCGGCATGGGGACAGTTCAAGCAGAATCCGATTAACGTCGCCAAAGCAGGGGAATTGCAGGCAGCTGCCGTAAAACTGATGGATCGAGCCGGGTACAAGTAATTTGAATTCTTCTTCCACGCTTCCCGCAAAAGCGCCGTCTGGCGCTTTTGTGCCTTCACGGCTGCGAATGGTTGGCGGCTGGCGCCTAGCCGCGTTCGCCATCGCGCTGCTGATCGTTATTCCGCTGGCAGTAGTGCTTTCCTCGTTTCTCTCGCCAGAGCGCGAGATATGGTCTCATCTCACGGAACATGTGCTGCCTGGCCTGCTTGCCAACACTTTCCGTCTGGCACTCGGGGTGGGAATCGGCGTGACGATCCTGGGCGTTTCGCTTGCCTGGCTGACGGCAGTATGCGAATTCCCCGGCAGGAAATTCTTCTCATGGGCGCTGCTGCTGCCGCTCGCCATGCCCGCCTACGTCACTGCTTTCGTCTTCGTCGCCTGGCTGGATTTCACTGGTCCGGTACAGACCTTGCTGCGGACAGCCTTCGGCAGCAGCGGCTGGTTTCCCAGTATCCGCTCGGGCGGCGGCGTCGTGCTGGTAATGACGCTGGCGCTCTACCCCTACGTCTACCTACTCGCCCGCAACGCCTTTCTCACCCAGGGACGTAGCGCCCTGGAAGCTGCACAGTCCCTCGGCTGCAGCCGCGCCGAGGGGTTCTTTCGTGTGGCGCTACCGATGGCCAGACCGTGGATCATGGGCGGGCTGATGCTGGCCCTGATGGAGACCCTGGCGGATTTCGGCACCGTAGCGGTGTTCAACTACGACACCTTCACCACCGCCATCTACAAGACCTGGTTCGGCCTATTTTCCCTGAGCGGCGCATCCCAGCTCGCATCTGTGCTGGTGTTGCTGGTGTTCGCCCTGATCTTGCTGGAGCAGCTTTCCCGCTCGCGGCTGCGCTATACCCAAGCGGGCAAGCACACCCAGAGCGAACGCATTCGACTGGCCGGATGGCGCGGCGTGATGGCATCCGGTTTCGCTGCTACAGTGCTGCTGAGCGCATTCTTTCTGCCGGTTGCACAACTGGTGCTGTGGTCTGCCAGCGTATTTACCCAGGATTTCGACGAGCGCTATCTGAGTTTTCTCTGGCATTCCCTGTCTCTCGGCGCCATCGCGGCCGCTCTGACCGTGGCGTGTGCATTGATCCTGGTCTATGCCCAACGCCACCACACTGATTCCTGGACACGAATCGCAGTGCGCATCGCCACACTCGGCTACGCCGTGCCCGGTCCGGTGCTGGCGGTGGGCATTTTCATTCCGCTGGCCTGGCTGGATAACCAGCTGATACACCTGAGCAAATCCCTGCTCGACTATAACCCGGGCCAATTGCTGCAGGGCACGCTGCTGGTGATGATCCCCGCCTACCTTACCCGTTTCCTCGCAGTCGGCTACAATCCAGTGGAAAGCGCCATGCAACGCATCACGAGCAATCTTGACGAGGCCGCCCGCACTTTCGGCGTTACCGGCCTGCAAATGATGCGCCGGGTGCACTTGCCGATGCTGCGCGGCGGGTTGTTCTCGGCTGCGGCGCTGGTGTTCGTCGACGTGATGAAGGAAATGCCGATCACCCTGATGACCCGTCCTTTTGGTTGGGATACCCTTGCAGTGCGCATTTTCGAAATGACCTCGGAAGGGGAATGGGAGCGCGCGGCGCTGCCCGCTGTGGCGCTGGTGCTCGCGGGACTGCTGCCGATCGCGCTGCTGGTCAGGCATACGGAAACCAACAGATAAAAAACTGCCACTGGCCAGCCATCAGGTAAATCTATATGGGTTTTTGCTTCATACTGACAACCGAAAGCTGAATTATGACCATCCCTCAATGCCCCCTTCCCGTTCACGGCGCAACTCAGCTTGAACTGAAGGGTATTTCCTACTCCTACAACAGCCAGCCAGTGGTGCGCAACCTATCGTTGCGCCTGAAGCAGGGCGACATCGGTTGCCTGCTCGGGCCTTCCGGCTGCGGCAAAACCACGGTATTGCGAACCATCGCCGGTTTCGAGAACATCGCGGAGGGGAGTATCGTGCTGGCAGGCGAAACAGTAAGCCGCGAAGACTACACCCTGCCGCCAGAAAAACGCCGGGTCGGCATGGTATTCCAGGACCACGCACTATTTCCCCACCTTAGCGTGACGCGTAACATCGCATTCGGCCTCAAGGACTGGGACAAGGCCGAGCGTGAGGAAAGGGTGGAAACCCTGTTGAAAATGGTGGGCTTGCCCAATACCGGCAGCAAATATCCCCACGAGCTATCCGGCGGCCAGCAGCAAAGAGTGGCACTGGCCAGAGCTTTGGCCCCCTGCCCGTCGCTACTCCTGCTGGACGAGCCGTTTTCCAGTCTGGACGTGGACCTTCGTGAGCGGATCGGCCAAGAGGTGCGTGAAATTCTCAAAGCGCAGGGCACCACCGCTCTGCTGGTCACCCATGATCAATTTGAAGCCTTTGCCATCGCCGACGAAATCGGTGTAATGAATGGAGTAGAAATTCAGCAATGGGATAGCGCCTACAATCTGTACCACCGCCCTGCCAACCGTTTTGTCGCCGACTTCGTCGGCGAGGGAGTACTGATGCAAGGTGTGGTACTGAACGAGATGCAAGTGGAAACCGAACTGGGCACAATCTCCGGCGAAATTCCGCTCGAATGCAAAGCCGGTTGCCAGATAGACGTTCTGCTTCGCCCCGACGACATCCTTCACGAAGATGCCAGCACATTACAGGCGGAAGTTGCCAAAAAGGCTTTCCGCGGTGCCGATATTCTGTACACCCTGAAACTCCCCAGCGGACGGAAAGTTCTGTCTCTGGTGCCAAGCCACCACAATCACGCAATCGGCGAAAAAATCGGCATCCGGCTGGCGGTGGATCATGTGGTCACGTTCACGAAAAACCAGCACTCAGAACTTGAGGCGCTGGGCTAAAAATAATGTTCGCCAAAAACACGCAATTCAGTCTGGGCGCCGGCTTTACACTGGTGCTATTGCTGATGTTCGCCCTTACGCTGGTGGGCTTGCAGCAGATGGCCGCCATCAACGTGCGGCTGGAACGCATTGTCGAAGAAAACAATGTCAAGACCGAGCTTGCCACCGTCATGCGTGACTCCTTGCGGGAACGGGCGGTCAGCATGCATACCATCGTAGTGCTGAAAGATGCATTCGAGCAGGATAGCGAGCGCCTGCGCTTTTACAGTTATGGAGAAAATTTTGCTGTCGCTCGGCAGAAGCTGGATCAGATGGTCTCCAGCATGGCAGAAAAGCTGGCAATGGCCGAAATCAGCAATCTCACCCAGACTACCCAGCCTCTGGTCATCAAAACCATAGAGCTCGCCATGGCACACGATCCATCGACCTTCGACGTGCTGCAGCATGAAACCATCCCGGCACAGAAACGGCTGTTACGCGAGCTGGACGTCCTGCTCAAGCTGCAACGCGAAGCGACGAAAAAAGCGGCGCAGGAAGCGGCCCAGGCTTACCGAGAAACCCGAATGCTGATGCTCTTGCTGGGTGCATCAGCCTTGCTTCTCGGCATCGGCATCGCCATTCTGGTCACCCGCCGTGCTGCGCAGCATACCCAGGAAATTGAGCACACCGCCAACATCAAGTCCGAATTCGTCGCCAACGTCAGTCATGAAATCCGCACCCCAATGAACGGCATCCTCGGCATGGCCGCGTTGCTGCTCGACACTCGACTGACTCCGGAGCAGCGGGATTATGCCGAGACGGTGCGCACCTCAGCGGAATCTCTGCTCGCCATCATCAATGACATCCTCGATTTTTCCAAGATCGAGGCCGGCAAACTGGAGATGGAAACAGAGGACTTCGACCTGCGCGAGATCGTTGCGGATGTAGCGGAACTCCTGGCGGGGCAAGCACAATACAAAGATCTCGAGTTGCTCTACGACATTCCAGCTGGGCACGATTTCCGCCTGCGCGGTGCAGCCGGGCGCCTGCGCCAGATTCTTACCAACCTGACCGCCAATGCAGTTAAATTCACCGATGTCGGCGAAGTGCTGCTGAAGGTAATCCCCGAGAAGGAAGAAGCCGGCACCGTTACGTTGCGTTTCGAGGTTATCGACACTGGCATCGGCATTAGCGAGGAAGGCCACCGGCGACTGTTCCAGTCTTTCTCCCAGGGAGATGGATCGGCCACCCGCAGGCATGGCGGCACCGGACTCGGCCTGGTCATCTCCAAACAACTCACCGTGATGATGGGCGGTGAAATCGGTGTGGACAGTAGCCCCGGACAGGGCAGCACCTTCTGGTTCCGGCTGCACCTGGACAGACAGCAAGGGCGTTCAGTTTCGGTCGAGCCGGATATCACCCTGCACGGGTTACGTGTGCTAATCGCCAGCGGCAACGCCGATTGCCGCGCCATCCTGGAACATCAACTCGAATTCTGGCAAGTCCCCTGTGCCGCAGTTACTACCGGCGAAGAAGCCTTAATACGGCTGCATGCCGCGCAGGATGAAGAAATCATGTTTAACTTGGTGATCCTCGACACCACCCTGCCCGACCACAGCATCACTACCCTGTCGCGCCTGATCAAGAACGATGCCGGACAGACATCACCACGTCTGGTGCTGCTGGCCCCTGTTACGTTACGTTCCCACCAGGAAGAGCTAATTGCAGCCGGCATCGACGTCATGCTCACCAAACCAGTGCGCATGAATAAGCTTGCAGCTGCTCTGGCTGGTACGGAGCAACCCGTACGCGACCGTCATATCGACTCGACGCTTCGCCCCACCGCGAAAATTTCACCTGCGGCGCGCATCCTGATCGTAGAAGATAACCCGGTCAACCGTAAGGTCGTACTCTACATGCTGAAAAAACTCGCACTTCAGACCGAGAGTGCCCGCAACGGACGGGAAGCCCTGGAAGCACTGGCGAAAAGCCGTTACGACCTGGTACTGATGGACTGTCAGATGCCGGAACTGGATGGATTCGAGACCACCGCCGCGATCCGTCGCCGCGAAAAAGCCGCGCACGCAAAAAGAATCCCGATTATCGCCATGACCGCCAACGCCATGTACGGCGACCGGGAAAAATGCCTGGGTGCAGGCATGGATGATTACCTGATGAAACCACTGGAACCTGGAGATCTGGAGTCAGCACTTAAAATATGGCTGCCGCAACTGGAAGACAACACAGCATCCACGTCGACGGAGATACCGCCTGTCGATCTTGAACACCTATACAACACGTTCAATCAGGATCGTAAAATCGTTGAGGAATTGATGGCTCTTTATCTCGACACAACACCATCGCTCCTGGAGAGACTTAAGACCGCGATCGAACACAAGGATGTCGCAGGCGCCAAGGCCGCCCACGAACTCAAGGGAGCATCAGCTTATATCACTGCGCGAAAAATGGCCGATCTGGCACGTGAAGCTGAACAGGCAATCAGGACTGGAGCCTGGGAGCAAGCTGGAGAAGTTATGGAGCAGATGGAAACAACGTTCATCCGTGTTCTGTTTTTTGCCCACCAGAACGCACCAGAGTCCATTATCAATAGGTAATCGTCTTCCAGTCGTCATCCATGACCCGGGTAACGAAGGTCGCTGCGCCGGCAATGCCGGTGCATTCCGGCACCAGTTCCTCCTGGGTCACATCGCAAGGCTCCATCGCCCCGCCGCAGGCAAAGAACTTGACGCCGAGTTCGGAAGCATCCTTCATGAAACCGTAGACTGATTTTGTCCGGTTGTCACTGGGAAAAATATCCCCGGCCACACCCTTGATCAACAGGCGGACAGAACGACTGGCAAAATAAATCTCGACATCCACGTCCATCGCAGCAGCAGCAGCCTGGAAAAACGGCGTACCGCACACATGAGGATGATCCGGATCGACCGTCAGCAGCATGATTGCAAGTTTGTCAGCCATAGCTAATTACCGTACCCGATTTGACGCGACGCGTCAATTATGCACCGGCAATGCCAGTGGCTTATTGGGCGAGCACCTCAAAAGCTCACCAAAACCAGTGGCGCATGCACCATTAAAAAGGCCCACCTCCTGATGGCTGGTGGGCCTAGTCCTTCGTTAAGCCTGCACTGGTTGCGACTATTTTTTAATTCTCAACCTTTTCCAGCTTTTCTTTCTTGATGCTGATCTCCGCCTTCTGCTTCAGGCTCGCCAGATAGGCTGCAGAATATTCTTGTGCAATTGCCTGCCTCAGCTGGTTAACGTAGGATTTCTTTTTTTCCGGATCGATTACGCCGGGCTCGACAACCTTGCTTAATTTGATCAATAGATACCCGCCCTTGGGGCTCTCGATACCCGTATAGGCCGGCAGTTTGCCCGCATCCGCTCGGAAAATCTGGTTCAACACGTCCTTGCCCATACTGGACGCATTTTCACGATTGATCAGGATAGTCGCACCCCACTTCAAATCGGCAACTGCATCCCCTTTTTGCAGGATAGCTAACGCATCCTTGCCCTGTTTCACCGCCATGGCATTACCTTGCTCGCGCAGCAGACGTTTCGCCAGCTCAGTGCTCAGTTCCTCGAATGGCTTATAGCTGGCAGCCTTGTATTCTGCTACTCGCGCGGCCACCAACGTATTCGGCGCAACCTCGACCGCTTCAGTGTTGCGTTTGAGCTTGAGCGAGTCCTCTGAAAACACTGCTTGCAACAATCTGGGGTGCTTCAGCAGGGGTATGTCCGTCCCTTTTTTACTGATCCACTGGCTAGACAGAATCTTTAATTTCAGCGCGTCAGCCACTGGGTTAAGGCTGTCCGGCTGTTCGTAAACTGTGTTGCTGAAGGTTTCAGCCAACTCGGCAAATTTCTTGACTGCCTTCTGTTTCTTCAGTTCCTGCGCGATTTCACCTCTGACCGCATCGAAGCTGCGAGCACCACCCTGCCTGATAGCTGTCAATTTGATGATATGAAAACCGAAATCGGACTGAACCAGGTCGGAGATTTCCCCACCTTTCATGCCGAATGCAGCATCCTCAAACGACTTGACCATTGCACCGCGTGCGAAATAACCTAGATCTCCTCCTTTGACAGCGGAGCCTGGGTCCTTGGAGTGCTGTTTGGCGAGATCTTCGAACTTTGCCGGGTTCTGTTTGATTTCTTTCAGAACTTGCTCCGCAGACGTACGTTCTGCAATCAGAATATGACTCGCTCTGCGTTGTTCCGGCTCATTGTATTGGGCGCTATGCTCATCATAATATTTTTTCAATTCTTCATCGCTGACAACGATCTGCTGCTGCAATTCATCCACCGACAAAACCACGTAATCAAGCCGAGCCTGTTCGGGGACGAGGAATTCCTCACGGTGCTTTTCATAGTAGGCTTTGACATCGGCGGGGTTCACTTTCAGCTGAATCATGTATTGTTCGGGCGTCAGCATCGCCTGGCTGATTTCACGCTGCTGCTCGGCAAGCCGTGCAACCATTTCCTCTGCGGCGCGCGGCGCGGCAACACCATGGGACAGCCCTTCGAACAACTGCTGAATCACCAGATTCTGGCGCAAACGATTCTCAAAAACCGTAGGGGTCATGTCCTGGGCGCGTATCATGGATTCATACCGAGCCTGAGAAAACTTGCCGTCCTGCTGAAACTCCGGGATCTCGGCAATAATTGAGGCAAGCAAAGTATCGGGCAAATTAAATCCAACACGGTTAGCCTCCGAAGCCAGCAAGCGCTGCTGAACCAGTCCATCCAGGACGGACTGACGGACTTCAGGGCGATCCAGCATGGCTGGATCAAAGCGATCTCCCATCGCACCACGCATCCGCTCCTGCTGTTCCTTTAAAGTCCTGCCGAATTCCTGCCTGGTGATTTCCTGACCATCTACCTTAGCCAGAATATCGGCCTTGTCACCATCGCGCATATAGGAGTCGACCCCCCACAGCGCAAAAGGAATTGTAATCAGACCAATGATGATCTTGGCGATCAGTCCTTGGGCGCGATCTCGAATAAATTCCAGCATATTACGAACACCTCGGACCCCTAGCGGGGAAACACAAAAAAAATGGGCGAAACAGAGTTCGCCCATGTATGGCGGAGTGGACGGGACTCGAACCCGC
>JAHJJI010000005.1 GCA_018823025.1 Gammaproteobacteria bacterium
CATACGTTCTATTTGCACCTGAAAGAAACTGAATATCGCTTTAATCATCGCCGTGATAATCTTTACCTTGAACTACTCAAATTATTGAGATCGAATCCGCTTTAACTTCCTAAGACCCAATGGGAATATATCTAAATTGCTAATGGTTATCCATTAGCATGTGGCCCAATGATCTGACCATGTCACTCTGGCCCATTTATCCGAAACCCAGGAAAACGAGCCATTCAGGGTAATCTTCACGTCCAGGTTCAGAAAGTCTTATCCTTTTTAGCTAAGCTTTGATCAAGGCAAAATGAGCAGATAATAATTTATCTCTCAATCCTGAGATATAATCAAATCTACATTTGAATATATCAATTATCTCAATGGCTGCCGTCACTCCCAAAAAGAAACTCTTCGAAAACTTCGCCCTCGTCGCGAAAGCACTGGCCAGCGCCAATCGGCTTGAATTGCTGGAGGCGCTTGCACAAGGTGAGCGTGGCGTGGACGGGCTGGCACAAGCAAGCGGCATGTCAGTCGCCAACACTTCCCATCATCTTCAAATCCTGCGTGGAGGCGGCTTGGTTCAGTCGCGTAAGGAAGGCACCCAGGTTATCTACAGCTTGACCGACGAAAAGGTGCTTACCCTGTTAACGGGTATCCGTAATGTGGCTGAAAAACACTTGGCTGAAGTGGATCGCATTGTTCGCGAAAACTTTGAAAGCCGGGATAACCTGACCCCCGTCCGCCGGGACGAGCTTCTGGGGTTGGTGAGATCCGGGGAGGCGATGGTCATTGATGTTCGCCCCCCCGCTGAATACGAAGCCGGCCATATCGAAGGGGCGGTCAATATCCCTCTTGAGTCCCTGCCGGAACGGTTAAGCAAATTGCCTCACGACCAGGAGATTGTGGCTTACTGCCGTGGCCCTTATTGCATGCTGGCTTTCGATGCGGTTGAACAGTTGCGCCAGCACGGCTATCGTGCCCGCCGACTGGAAGACGGTTTCCCCGAATGGAAGGTCGATCGCCTTCCTGTCGACCGCTAATTACCTCTTAAAAATCCGTCCTACTTAGCGTCGGCCTCCAAGCCGTCGAACCATCCAAAGAATTAGCTTGACGACTTTGTGGTTATTGCCGAATAATATATTCAAATATTCATTTGATTTTATTATTAACCATAACGAGGAGGAGATGAGATGTTTTTCAGGCAACGTTTAGCCAAGGAAGCCACCCTGTCCTATCTGCTCGGTTGCGGATCATGCGGTGTCTCGGTGGCGGTGGACCCGGTTGCGGGTGACGAGGATTGGTTCGTCGAAGAGGCCGCCAGGCAAAACGTCAAGATCACCCATGTTTTTGACACCCACGTTCATGCCGACCACTACTCGGGCGGACGAGTGCTGGCAGAAAAGCTGGGCGCCCAATACTGCCTGCATGAAGCTAACCAGGGGCGGGTGCAATTCCCATTCCATGCGCTTTCCGATGGCGAGACCATCGAAGTGGGCAACGTCGCTGTGAAAGTGCTGCACACCCCTGGTCATACGCCTGACAGCCTATGCCTGACGGTCACCGACAAGCGCCGCAGCGCCGAACCCTGGTTCGTACTCACCGGAGACACCCTGTTTGTTGGCAGCATTGGACGCCCCGATCTGGCGGGCAAGGGCAAGGAATGGGCGGAGCAACTGTTTGACAGTTTGCATGCAAAGCTGATGTCCCTTCCTGACGAAGTTGAGATTTTTCCTGGCCATACCTCGGGTAGCGCTTGCGGTGCAGGTATTTCCGGCAAGCCATCCTCTACGGTTGGTTTTGAAAAGCGCTTCAATCCTGGCCTGAAGATGACCAACAGGGACGAGTTCGTCAATTACATCCTGTCCGACATCCCGCCCCGCCCGGCGGAAATGGAACGTATCGTGGCTGTCAATCTGGGGGCCGCATGAGCCACTCTTTGCGCAATGAATACCAAGAGTACCGCCATGGTATTCGCGAGAACTTTGCGCAATTCTCCCACCAGTTATTGCAGGTATTTCTGGTGGGGATGACCATCGGTATGATGCGTACTGTGGTACCTGCTCTGGGCGAGACCGAGTTCGGTGTACCCAAGGGTTCCTTCATGCTGCTGACCACGTTCGTGGTGGCTTTCGGATTCGTCAAAGGAACACTTAATTTTGTTGCTGGTCGTTTATCTGAACTCATCGGCCGGCAGAAGGTGTTGTTGTTGGGCTGGGCAGCGGCATTACCCATCCCCTTCATGATTCTTTACGCGCCCAACTGGAACTGGATTGTCGCCGCAACCGTGCTGCTGGGTGTTAACCAGGGCCTGACCTGGTCCATGACTCAGACAGCCAAGCTGGACATCACCCGGCCCGATCAAAGAGGCTTTGTGATTGGACTGAATGAATTCTCCGGTTACGTGGGTCTGGCGGTCGCAGGCATCATCACCGGTTACATGGCGACCGCCTACGGGCCGCGTAACGGGCTGCTGATATTTGGCGTCGCGGTGATTGTTCTGGCCGCACTGCTTACCATCCTTTGGGTAAAGGACACCTTATC
Organism: Gammaproteobacteria bacterium; assembly: GCA_018823025.1. GTDB lineage: Bacteria > Pseudomonadota > Gammaproteobacteria > Burkholderiales > Sulfuricellaceae > Sulfuricella. Next base: position 2,527 of record JAHJJI010000005.1, read on the forward strand.
CTGGGCCAAAGCGGAAGGGGCCAAGCATGCCGCCGGGCAGTCCACTGGACCAAAACCGCGTTATCCTGCCAACATCTCCGACAAGCCCACCACCTGGGAGGTGTTCTCCCTCATGTCGTGGCGCGACAAGCGCATGGCATCGATCAGCCAGGCAGGACTGGTAGAGAAGTTCGTGGATGCCCTGGTCTGGGTGTTTTACCCGGTTTTCCTGTATCGCCACGGATTATCCTTGGCCAGCATTGGCTGGGTGATCGGCGTGTACGGCTTCGTCTGGGGCGGCTCCCAGTTTTTCACCGGCAAACTGTCCGACCACATCGGCAGACAAAGGCCGATCGTGTGGGGCATGTGGATTTGCGGTGCGGGGGTGGCGATGATGCTGATGGGCCAAGGTGTCGCCTGGTGGTCTCTGTCGGCAGGCGTTTCCGGCTTCGGCATGGCGCTGTTGTACCCTAACCTTTCGGCGGCTGTGTCAGATATTGCCCACCCCAACTGGCGTGGCTCGGCCATCGGCATCTACCGCTTCTGGCGCGACCTTGGTTACGGCATTGGCGCCTTGGCGCTCGGGATCGTGGCAAGCTTTAGCGGTGCTATCGAGGAGGCCTTCTGGTTTGTCGCTGTCTCCATGTTTCTCTCCGGTCTGGTCGTGCAGATTTGGGGAGAAGAAACCCATCCGCGCCTCAACCCCGCGCCAGCAATCCCCTAACAGGACGCCACATGAAACCTGCTCAGCTTATTTCCTCATTACTCCTCTTGGTACTCGCATTCCCGCTGCTGCCAGCAGTCTCATTCGCCGCAGATAATGCAGCGGTAAAGGGCATGGAGGAATATTTCGAGTTCTCCGAATACGGCGGTGCCACTATCCTGCCCGAGCAGATCCCGGCCGAAGACTGGAAAAACGTCACCATCATCGACACTCGTGATGCCGATCAATACCAGAAAGCCCACATCCCCGGCGCCATAAACATCGACTGGCGGCAGGTGCTCGGACGCCGGGCCGAACTTCCCAGCGACAGGATGGTGCTGCTGTACTGCAATGCCGGCACGCTCTCTGCCCAGGCTGGTTTGGCGCTACGAGTGGCGGGCATGGAAAACGTGCGTATTTTGCAGGGTGGCTTCAACGAGTGGAAGGCCAAGGGCGGGTTCGACGCCTACCAGCGCGCCACTCGTAAAACTAGTTAGTAAGTTTTTAATTTGATGCAGGAGGACACATCATGAAACCCCTTTTTATTCTCAACGACCCACCCTACGGCACCGAGCGTAGCTACAACGGTTTTCGCCTGGCGCGGGCGCTGGCGAAGCATGAGGGCAGTGAAATCCGCGTATTCCTGCTGGGCGACGCTGCGCTTTGTGCCAAGGCGGGGCAGAAGGTGCCGGAGGGCTATTACAACATTGAGTTCTTTGCCCAGAGCATTCTGAAACGTGGCGGGCAAATCGGCATTTGCGGCATTTGCATGGATGCCCGCGGGTTAAAGGATGAGGAAATGATCCAGGGCGCCGAGCACTCCACGCTGGAGCATCTTGCAGAGTGGACGGAGTGGGCAGACAAGGTGCTGGTGTTCTAGCCCCCTTTTTTTTCGCCTTATTCAAATGTTCAATTGATATTTGTCAGTCAATATTAGAAGGAACGGCACCATGATTATTATCGTCATATTCGCCGGAGCCATCACCGGCATCGTCTTGGGTCTGTTCGGCAGCGGCGGTTCCATCATCGCCATGCCGGCACTCATGTATTTGCTCAACGTGGAAGCCAAATCGGCGATCGCCATGAGCATGGGGATCGTGGCTGTCACCGCCACCATTTCGGGATGGGACAACTGGCGGCGCGGCAACGTCGATCTCAAGGTGGCGGCGATGTTTGGCTTCTTTGGCGTGATCGGCACCTATGGCGGTGCCCGTCTCGGTGTTTACACGCCGGTGCAGGTGCAGCTCACCTTGTTCGCTCTGGTGATGTATGCCGCTGCCTGGAAGATGCTGCAAAGAAAAAAGCAGCCGGTAAGTCAGCTGGCAACAGCAGGTGGGCCACAATTATCTGAAGATGAGGTTATATCTGCGCACATGGGACATATTGCCGCACACGGCGTCGGCGTCGGTGTGCTGACCGGGTTGGTGGGCGTAGGAGGTGGATTCCTGATCGTGCCGGCGCTGGTTCTGCTGTCCGGCATCCCGATGAAGATCGCCATCGGCACCTCGCTCGTCATCGTTGCCGCCAAGTCCTATTCCGGTTTTGCTGGTTATGTCGCGGCGGTACCGGTGGATTGGTCGATCATGGGTTCGTTTACCTTGGTGACGGTAGCCGGCAGTTTCGTCGGTACACGCATTGCACACCGCTTCTCACAGGCGACGCTGAAGCGCAGCTTCGGCGTGTTCCTGGTGTTCGTGGCAAGTTACATTCTGCTCAAGAGCGTGCTGTAAAGAGAAATCACCAGGAGCTACGCCATTCATGTCGAAGCCAATAATCCGCCCGGCAAGCGCTGCACTCTGTATATCCGCTGTGCACCAAGCCACGATGACTGACTGAACCCATTTTCAATTCCACAAATAAGGAAGAACCATGCCGCAACCGATCAAGGTCCATTCCCAACATCCGCCCGGTGGGCGCTGCACGCTATATGCACTTTATGCCACAGAGCTTGCATCCAGCCTTGGCCTGGACCGGCGCGTCATTCATACTGACCGCCGCGACGCGCATGGAGAGGGCTTTCCCGCGTTGTTGGTGAAGGGGGTGGCGCTGCAACCTTCTGATGGCTTGATCCTGTCACCGGAAGATATCTGCGCCGCGCTGGAGAGTTGAGTGCCGTACCTGACTTGGCCGCGCGGCTGGAAGCCATTCAGGAACGCTTTCTCGAGGGGATTGAAAATAACGAAAAAATCGAGGGTCTTTCCACCCGCTGCATCCATGCCGGGGAAATCAAGGATGCCCAAGGCTCGCCGCATACGCCGATCTACACGACCACCACGTTCAAGTTCGATTCCACTGCCACCCTGCTCGACGTGGTGGAGGGGCGCAAGGCGGGCAGCCTGTATACTCGCTACGGCCTGAATCCCACCCTTTTCAGCCTGGAAGAAAAGCTGGCTGCTCTGGAAGGATCCGAAGCTGCTTGGGTATTTTCTTCCGGTATGGCTGCGGAATCCTCGCTGTTCTTCGCTCATGGCCGTAAGGGCGTGGTCTGCATCGGCGATGCCTACGGCGGCACCATGGAGCTTCTTTCCAGCCAGTTGCCGGAACTCGGCATCCCCACTTATTTTCTTCTCGGCAGCGAGCTGGACGGGTTGAAGACCTATCTGGAAGCGGGCGCAAGCCTGGTGTTTTTCGAAACGCCCACTAATCCCACCCTGGAAGTGCTGGACATCCGGAAAATCAGCGCTATCGCCCACGAGCATGGTGCCCTGGTCGCGGTGGACAATACCTTTGCCTCACCGGTGAATCAGAGCCCGCTTGCTCTGGGCGCAGATTTCGTGGTTCACAGCGCCACCAAGCATCTCGGCGGCCATAGCGACATTACCGCCGGTGCCCTGATGGGGTCAAAACACCTTTTGGCCTCGGTGTGGGGCTGGCGCAAAAATCTGGGTCAGATGCCCGCGCCTGAAACCGCATCCCTTCTGGCGCGTAGCCTGCGCACCCTGGTCGTGCGGGTGGAGAGGCAGAACGCCACGGCGCAAGCCGTGGCCAAAGCCATGTCGCGCCATCCCAAGGTGGCGCGGGTGCTTTATCCCGGTCTGCCAGACTTCCCCGGCCATGCTGTGGCCAGGTCCCAGATGCAGGGTTTTGGGGGTATGCTGACGATCGAGGTCAAAGGCGCTTATGAAGATGCGGTGCGGGCGGTGGACAAGCTCAAGCTGTTCGCCATCGCGCCCAGCCTGGGTGGTGTGGAGAGTCTCGTCACCATGCCGGTGACGACTACCCACCATGGCCTGGCGACTGAAGAACGAGTGCGGCGCGGCATTTCTGATACCATGATCAGGCTCTCTATCGGCCTGGAAGACGCCGCCGACCTGATCGCCGACCTGGAGCAGGCGCTCGGATGAGTTTCTGAAAAAACACCTACGCTTAATGGAGCTGACTGACGATGTGCGAGCTTTTTGGGATGTCTGCCAGCCAAGCTGTGACAGCAAGAGGCACACTCAGCGATTTTCGTCTGCGTGGAGGACTGGCGGCGGACAATCCCGACGGATGGGGACTCGCCTGGTGGGAGAGTGGTGTTTTTCGTCTTGCCAAGGAGCCTTTGCCGGCACACGAGAGCGTGCCGTTCGCGCGTTTGTGCGCAACTACGCGCTCGAACCTGATTATTGCTCATGTGCGCAAAGCCCGGTTTCCACCCGTCAACACCATGGACAATACGCATCCATTCCAGCGGGTGTGTTGCGGGAAAGAATGGGTATTTGCCCACAATGGGCTGGTGCCCGATATCGTGGAGATGGAGCGCGCAAATAACGGCTCGGTCTGTCACCCGACAGGAGAGACCGATTCGGAGTATGCCTTTTGCCACCTCCTGAGCCATATCTCCCAGAACATTCTGGCATCCCCTGCCGCGAATGCAAACTTCTCGTTCCCTATCGTGGCAATGATCAGTGAACTGATCCCCTCGCACGGCCAGTTCAATTTCCTTATGTCGGATGGGGAGCATCTGATTGCATACGGCCATGACAGGCTCCACTATCTGGAACAGGGAGGCTTGGATTCCTTGGACGGCGCCACTGCCGATAACGTCATGATCGCCACTGAACCTTTACCTGGAGGGGGCATCTGGATCGCTTTCGAGCCGGGGGAGCTGCGAATTTACCGACTCGGCAAAATAGTGGGTCAAATCCTGACCCGGCCATCCTGCCAGGTTGTCGATCTGGAGGGGTTGCCCGCGTGAACGCCCCTGTTTATCTTGACTACAATGCCACCACCCCGGTGGCGCCGGAGGTGGCGGACGCCATCGAGCCTTATCTGCGCGACCACTTCGGCAACCCGTCTTCAAGTCACATTTACGGACTGAGGGCGAAAGCAGCGGTGGCGCAGGCAAGGGGGGAAGTGGCGGCGCTGATCGGTGCCAGGCCGGAGGAAATCGTCTTCACCGGTTGCGCCACCGAGGCTAACAATCTGGCTATCCAGGGTGCCGTGCGAGCACTCGCCGGAACGAAAAGACACCTCATCACCAGCGCCATCGAGCATCCCTCGGTGATGCAGTCCTTCCTCAAGCTGCGCGAAGAAGGCTGGGAAGTGACGATCCTGCAGGTGGACAGAAACGGATGGGTCTCTCCAATTGCGGTGGAGCGGGCCATAAGGCCCGACACAGCCCTGGTTTCCATCATGCACGCCAACAATGAAGTGGGCACCATCCAGCCTATCGCGGAGATCGCGCAGATAACGCGGCCCAAAGGCATTTTGCTGCATACCGATGCCGCCCAGTCCGCTGGCAAGATACAGGTCATTGCACAAAAACTCGGTGTTGACCTGCTGACGCTGGCCGGGCACAAATTCTATGCCCCCAAAGGCGTGGGAGCGCTTTATGTCCGAATGGGTACGCCGCTGATCCCGTTGCAGGTGGGGGCCAATCATGAGCAAGGACTGCGACCGGGAACTGAAAATGTGCCCTTCATCGTCGGCCTGGGCGCTGCGGCAAAACTTTCTCGCAAGCGGTTACCCAAGGCCCAAGCCCATTTAAAAACACGGCGCGATCAACTGCATGCGCATCTGCAAGCAGAAATTCCGCATCTTGCCCTGAATGGCCATGCTGAAGAGTGTCTGCCCAATACCCTGAATGTTTCATTTCCCGGCGTGAGTGGCCACGAGCTGCTGGAAGCGGTTGCGCAAGACTTGGCTGCCTCCACCGGCTCCGCCTGTCATTCCGGAGGCCATGCCGTGAGCGGAGTGCTGGGGGCGATGAAAGTCAGCACCACACGGGCTATTGGCGCGGTGCGCCTGTCGGTCGGAATTTATACCACACCGGCCGATATCGACCGGGCGGGAATGGCGTTGATTGCCGCCTGGAAGGTGCTGCGTGCCTGATGGGCATGTGCGATTGGCATCGGAATCAGCCTTGGGCGGCTAGTTCTCCACTCCCTCCAGCCGACGAACTCAGGCTACAATCATAACCGCAACCTATAAAACAATTCCATCCCTTTTTTCAAAAGCCTCGACTGAATACATTGGTGATTTCATATTGGTTTCTTGTATAGACTGTTTGCGGATGAGGGGTGAGAAATGAAAAAACTGGAGTTAGGTTTCATGAGTTTTTTCAGTAGCAGGGGCCATGAAAGAAAGTGGTTAGGAAAGATCCGTCATGGGCGCTAACCATTCCATCTCGTTTTTTGATAATCAGTTTCAGAAGCAGGTCAGCGAGCAGAGCTTTGCCCTCAACCCATTCGAGGAGGAGGCATTGCCGTACTTGACGGGCAGCGTGCTGGATCTTGGCTGCGGACTGGGGAATCTGGTGATCGAAGCGGCGAGGCGAGGCGCCTCAGTGGTGGCGGTTGATGCCAGTCCCACTGCGATCGCGCGCATTCAGCAGGTGGCGGCAGAGGAAAAGCTGGCGATCCGGGCCGTGCAGGCCGATCTGGGAAATTACCAGATCGACGGGCCGTTCGATTCCATCGTGGCGATCGGACTGCTGATGTTTTTCGACCGGCCGCGGGCACTGGAACTGCTCGATGACATCCAGCGCCACGTGAAGCCCGGTGGATGCGCCGTGATCAACGTCCTGATCGAGGGCACGACTTTTGTTGGCCTGTTCCAGCCGGGGCATTATTATTTGTTTGGTCGTGAGGAACTGGCGCAGGCCTTTGCGGGCTGGCAAGTGCTGGCGTTGAACTATCAGGCCTTCTCCGCGCCGGAGAATACTGAGAAAATGTTTGCGACGATAGTCGCCCGGAAGGCTTGATCCGGTTGCAGCGCTTCATTCAGGTGTTTCTTCGGATAGCTTCCTGATTTGCCGGTCATGCATCCTGCCCAGAAAAACCAGCGCGGAGATGGCGCCGATCAGCGCATAAGCCATATCCGACTGGGTGTCCCAGACATAGCCCTGAGTCCCGAGAAAGGCCTCGGCCGCCTGCTCCGACGCAATCGCCACCCCCCACTCGATCAGTTCGTACAGTGCACTGATCGCCAGGCAAATGCAGACCACGATGAAGAACAGCCATTTTCCCGGTGCGACCACGGCATTGCGGAGCAGGATTTCCCTCGCCACGATGGCCGGGATGAAGCCTTGGGCAAGATGTCCCAGCTTGTCGTAGTTGTTGCGTTGCCAGCCGAAATAATCCCCGAGTGGGTCGAGCAGGGGCGTTTCGGCATAGGTGTAATGTCCGCCGACCATCAGGATCAGGCAGTGAATCAGGATCAGGAAATAGGCCAGGGACGTGAAGGGGAAGCGGCGGTGCGTGACTGCCAGCAGCACGAAGGCGATCATCGCCGGCAGGACTTCGAGCAGCCAGGTGAGGGCGTCCTTGGGGTGGATGCCCGACCAGATCAGGGTGGCGAAATAGGCCATGACCCAGAGTGCGGCCATGGCTGGGTTGGATTTATTCGGTCTTTTCAATGCTGTCCCACGGTTCCAGCTTGTGCCGCGGCGGCTTGCTCATCAGGTAGAGCACGATGCCGCAGCTGAAGAAGAACAGGGTGGTGGCGAACATGCTTGCGGTGGCGACGTCGCCGGTGCCTCGCGTGACCATGAAGTAGATGAGGATCGCCAGGCTCACGACCATGTTGAAGATGGAGAAGGCGGCGAAGCCGAAGGCGATTTTTCTTCCAGTGTTGCGGGAGGTCATTGAGGTTCCTTGGTTGGGTAGGTCGGTGGATTCAGGCTTCGTAGTCAACTACCCGGCGCTCGCCGCGCACCGATTTCACGAAGGGCACCACCTCATTGTGAGCGGGGTGCGCCTGGTAGGCTTGCAGTGCGGCATTGCTCTCGAATTCGGAGTACAGCACCACGTCCGAGGACTCGCCTTCCTTGCTGAAGTCGATGCCGACTTCCAGTTTGAGCAGACCGGGGATTCGGCCATTGAGACCTTCAAGCTGGCGTTTAAGTTCCTGCGCGTTGGATGTTTTGTCTCCAGCCTCTTCCCGCAATCGCCACATGACAATGTGTTTGATCATCACTTTCCCCTTTTCGGCGCTAATGAAAGCGTAGCGCGTTTCACCCTGTTTCAAATAAATATACGGCGCAATGCCCGTTGATTATTGCATTCTACGCAGGCTGGGAATGACCCTCATCCCAATTTTCTCCTTGGGGGAGAAGGCGCAATGGTGAAAGGCGCTAGTTCTGGCTTGGGCTATTTTGCGGCGAGGATGGTCAGCGTCGACTGAAGCGCTTCGGCCACTTCGCGACCAAGCGCGGTGAGGTAGCCGCCGTCGGCCAGGGTGATCAGTTTCTTGTCGTGTAGCCGCTGCACTGCGGCGATGACTGCGGGCTCGGCGTCTTTGTGTACCTTGATGCCTTCCTGCATGGTGTCGAGGTCGTAGTGGGCGAGGAAATTCAGCTCAGCAACGAGGTCGGGGGTCAGTTTGGGAGGTGGGGTCAACATGGTGTACCTTTCTTCTGGAGTGATTTTGACTATTGTGGCACGGAATTGGGGACCGCTCCATCCGATTTTTTTTCTTTCCGGTTGGAACCGGCCACCATGTCGTATACGAACAGGCGGCAATCCAGTGCGCCGTTGTAGAGCGGTATGCGGCGCGACACGGAAAGGCGGATCAGTTTGGCCAGGCGCATATCCGCGCTGAGGAAGCAGGCGCGCCAGCCGCCGAATTTCTGTTTGAGCAGGTCGCCGATTCTGGGGTAAAGCTGTGCCATTTCTTCCTGTTCGCCGATACGTACGGCGTAAGGCGGGTTGGCGACCAGCACGCCAGTCGGCGCCGGTGGCGTGACGTCGAGCAGGTTGATTTGCTTCAGGGTTACCACTTCCTCCAGCCCGGCGGCCGCCAGGTTGGCGCGCGCGGCCATCAGTACGGTGCTGGAAACATCGCTGCCGTAGATCGGCAATGGCGTTTTTGGCAATTCAGCGGCGGTGGCCTCCTGGTAGATTTTGTCCCAAGTGGCGGCATCGAAATTCTTCATGTGCTCGAAGGCGAACCAGCGTTCCGATCCGGGCGCGATGTTGAGCGCCATCTGGGCGGCCTCGATCAGGAAGGTGCCGCTGCCGCACATCGGGTCGAGCAGCGGCATCCCCGGCTGCCAGCCGGCGAGATGCAGAATTCCCGCTGCCAGGTTTTCGCGCAGCGGCGCTTCGCCCTGCTCCTTGCGGTAGCCACGCTTGAACAGCGCCTCGCCGGAGGTGTCGAGGTAAAGTGATACCCGGTCTGCGGTGAGAAAAGCATAGACCCGCATGTCCGGCGCGGCGGTGTCGATGCTCGGTCGTTCGCCGCCGTCTTTGCGGAACTTGTCGCAGATGGCGTCCTTGATTTTCAAGGTGACGAAATCCAGGCTGCGCAGGGGGCATTTGATTGCACTCACCTTGACGCGAAAGGTCTGCTCGACATTGAAATAGCTAGTCCAGGGCAGGGCCAGCGCGGCGCGGTAGATGTCCTCCTCGCTACGGTAGGATTGTTCCGCCAGTCGCCACAGCACGCGGCTGGCGACCCGGCTCCACAGGTTGACTCGATAGCATAGCGCCAGGTCGCCGGCAAAGCCGACGCCACCGTCGGTGGGCTCAATATCGGCTGCGCCTAGCTTTTCCAGCTCGGCAGCCAGTGGGACTTCCAGGCCGCGTGGGCAGGGGGCGAAAAAGTGTTGGGTCGTGGTCATAGGTTATTTCAGTAGTCTGCGCCGGGTCAGTACCAGTGCGATATAAAATCCGACGCCGCCATAAGCGAGCAGCGCCAGAGCATGAGCGAGCACTTGCTGCGGTTCTCCACCCTGCACCAGAGGGCGAGCCAGTGCGATAGCATGGGTCAGTGGGAGCCAGGCTGATATTGCTTGCAGCCACGTCGGCAACTGGTCGACCGGGTAGAATACGCCACATAACAGTACCATCGGCGTAATCACCAAAGTGAAGTAATACATGAAAAAATCGTAGTTGGGCGACAGCGCGTTCATCACCAGCCCCATGCCGGCAAAACAGAAGCCGATCAGGATGATCAGCGGGATCAGCCACAGGGTCTGAGCGAAACCCGCCAGACCCAGCGCCCAGATGATCGCCAGGATCGCCAGACCGGAGAGCAGGCTCTTGCTGGTGGCCCAGAGCAGTTCGGCGAGCAGCACGTCATCCAGGGTCAGCGGTGCGTTGAGGATGGCCTCCCAGGTTTTCTGCACGTGCATCCGCGAGAAGCCCGAGTAGAGCACCTCGAAAGTGGCGCTGTTCATGGTGCTGTAGCACACCGTGCCGGCGGCAAGGAAGGTCAGGTAAGGCACTCCGCCCACTTCGGGCAGCAGGCCGCCCAGCCCGTAGCCCAATCCCAGCATATAGAATGCCGGGTCGGCCAGGTTGCCGAGGATGGAGGGGATGGCGAGCTTGCGCCATACCAGGAAGTTGCGCTGCCATACCGGGATGAAGCGCAGGCTCAGGGTGGGCAGGCTGAAATAACTACGCATGAACATAATAGAGAGGATGCCGGCCATTTCTTGCCGCAAAGGGTTTAAGAATTATCAATCGCGTAAATCCCTGCCGGTCAACTTGAGAAACACATCTTCCAGGCTGGCCGGGCGGTTCAGATAGCGCACATCGGTCCTGCCACACAATTGCTGAACCAGTGCCTCGCTGTTGCGGGTGTAGCAGAACACGGTTTCGCCTACTTTTTCGGTTCGTTCGCAATAAGTGCCGCTGTGTGCCGCCATCCAATCGGCCACCCCTTCACCATAGACTTCCACTACTTGCGGTTCAATGTGGCTTCCGATCAACTCGTGCGGGCTGCCGGTGGCGATGATTTTGCCATGATCCATGATCGCGATCCGGTCGCACAGGCGCTCCGCTTCTTCCATGAAATGGGTGGTGAGCAGGATGGTTTTGCCCTGGTTGAGCAGTCGCCGCAAGCCCTGCCACATCATGTGCCGCGCCTGGGGGTCGAGACCGGTGGTCGGTTCGTCCAGAAAGATCAGATCGGGGTCGTTGACCAGCGCCCGCGCCAGGGTCAGCCGCCGCTTCATGCCGCCGGAGAGGGCGTCGATGCGCGCGTCGGCACGGTGTTCGAGGCCGGCGAATTCGAGCAAGGCCGGAATGCGCAGGGCGGTCTCGGCATCCTTCAGGCCGAAATAGCGGCCATAGGCGAGCAGGTTTTCGCGCACCGTGAAGTCGGGGTCGAGGTTGTCCATCTGCGGCACTACCCCCACCCGCATCCTCGCCTCGCGCGCCCGGTCGGGAACCGGCAGGCCGAGCATGGAAATCGTGCCGCCATCCGGCGCAGTCAGCCCCAGCGCCAGGCGCAGGGTAGTGGTTTTGCCCGCTCCGTTCGGTCCGAGCAGGCCGAAACATTCGCCCTTCTTCACGGCGAGGTCGATCCCGGCCACTACTTCGAGAGGTCCATAGGACTTGCGCAGGTTCTGGATATTCAGCAGCGGCATGAGCAGGGAGCAGTGCCTTCCAAAGGAAGGTGCGACCGTCCGCGATTGTCGCTGGACGCCGACACGAGGACGTAAAAATTCATGATAGCCATTAAAGGAGGCGGAGGCATGCGTTGTTCACGATCCTGGCGAGCAGGTTAAGCTGTCCATGGAAAAAATGCCCCGCGCCCGGCACCACGGTCAGCGGCAGATTCTGCGGCCGCGCCCAGTCGAGCACGTCGGCAAGCGGCACGACTTCGTCCTGCTCTCCGTGGATCACCAGCGTATCGGCCGGCACAGCGCCGACTTCGAAGCGCTTCACCGCCGGGGCGACCAATATCAGTCGATGCACTTCAATTCGTTCCAGCATCCGGGTCTGGACGTAGCTGCCAAAGGAAAATCCGGCCAGCGTGATGGGCAAATTGCCCTGTTCGCGCCGCGCATGACCGGCCAGCGCCAGCATGTCTTCGGTTTCGCCGATGCCGTGATCGAACTCTCCCGCACTTTGCCCGACGCCGCGGAAGTTGAGGCGAAATGCAGCCAGTCCGAGGCGGCTGAAAGTCCTGGCCAGTGTCGTCACCACCTTGTTGTCCATGGTGCCGCCATGCAGCGGATGGGGATGGGCAACCAGGGCAATGCCGCGGCAATCGCCGCTGGGCAGGGTGACAGCCGCTTCGAGTTGGCCAGAGGGTCCGTCGATAAAAAAGTGCTGCGAGGTCACGGATGGAAGATGCGCGAGTTGCCGGAATGTGGCCAATTATACGGGGCGGTGGGTTGCTTAGCGAGAGGGGTTGGCGGTTGAATGTGATAGCATTCCCTGTCGCTACGGTGAGTATGCGTTTTCTATCGAAAGGGGGAAGTCTCCATGAAATCCATGCATAAATCATGGGCAAGTTTGTTAATAGTCATGGCATCTGTCGCTGCATTGGCTTCCACGGCGCATGCACAGCAGGCGCTCGGCCAGAATGATCAGCTGATTCACGATGCCGCGAGGATAGGCAGCGGCGCGGAGGTTGCCAAAATCATCAAGGAAAATCCGGCCATGCGGGATGCGCGTACCGGCCTCGGCAGCACGCCGCTACACCTGGCGGCGACCAATCCCGATGTCTCGGCCTTGAAGGCACTCTTGGCGGCCGGCGCCAACGTCAACGCCAGGGATGAAGGTGACAACACGCCGTTGCACATGGCGGCGTACACCAACCGGATCGAGCATGCGAAAGTTCTGCTCGAGGCGGGTGCGGATGTCAACATCGTCTCGACAGGGGGGCGTACGCCGATGGCGATGGCTCGAAAAAGCCGGGCCGATGAAATTGCCGGGCTGATTGCCTTGTGGGTATTGAAAGGCTGCAAATCCGGCGGGAAGTGCGAGCAGGCGAGCACTTACGATCTCAAGCGGTTGGTGGATTAATAATCATCCGGCACTCAACCTGCGCCATTCCGGCCCCGGATCAGGTCCGGGGTGACGGAACCCGGAATCCAGCCGACACTTCCGACCACTGGATTCCCGCGTGCGCGGGAATGTATGGCGCAGGTGTACCGGTTCGGTAACGGCTAGCCCCGACTGAAAGAAAAGCCATGCCCCTGAGCCGACGTACTTTTCTCGCCGCTTCCGCAGCCCTGTGTGCCGCGCCCTTTGTCGGGCAGACGGCCGAACTGCTGCCACGCGGCAAGGGCCGGCGGGTGGTCATTGTCGGCGGCGGCTGGGGCGGGCTGAGCGCGGCTCGTCACCTACGCGACCTCGCGCCCGACCTGGAAGTCGTCCTGCTGGAAAAGAACCCGGTGTTCTGGTCCTGCCCCCTGAGCAACAAGTGGCTGGTGAATCTCATCGACACCAAACACCTCGTTCATGATTACGCCAGCGCCGCCAGCGCCTACGGCTACACTTTCATTCAGACTGAAGTTTCCGCTATCGACCGCGACCAGCACCGGGTCGTCACTACGCAGGGCACGCTGGATTACGATTGGCTGATCCTCGCCGTGGGCATACGCTACGATTATGAAGCCTGGTACGGCAACGACCGCCGCGCCATCGATCACACCCTGCTGCATTATCCCTGTGCCTACATCCCGGGCAAGGAACCTGCGGCGCTCAAGGAGAAACTGAACAACTTCAAGGGCGGCGATCTCGTCATGACCATCCCGCCCATGCCTTACCGCTGCCCGCCGTCGCCCTACGAACGGGCGTGCATGATCGGCTGGTTGCTCAAGTCGCGCAAGATCAAGGGCAAGCTCATCGTCCTCGATCCCAACCCCAGCTTTTTGGGCTTCAGCAAGATTTTCGCCGAACAGTACAAGGATCAGATCGTCTATGTGCCCAATGCCAGGGTTAAATCCGTCGATCCTTTCAACAAGACCATTGCCACCGACTTCGACGACATCCGCTTCGACGACGCTATTCTGATGGCGCCGCAGCAGGCCGGTGATCTGGTGTGGAAAGCCGGCCTCATCGCCAGGGGCAGCGAAGGCAAATCTACCGGCTGGGCCGACCAGGACCCGGTGCATCTGCATGCCAGGGAAGACGAACGGGTGTTCTTGATTGGCGACCTGATGGACAAGGTATCGCCGCTTTTCGGCCATTATCCGAAGAGCGGTCACATGGCCAATCATCTGGGCCGCATCGCCGCTCGCGAGATCGCCTCCCGCGCCAAGGGAGCTTTGCCGGAAAAGCTGCTGCCGGAAGGTGTCTGTTACGTGTATTCCAGCATCGATCCGATGGAAGCGATCCGCATCGATTCCCGCTACAAATTTCGCGGAGACGGACTCATCGCGCAGACCGTCAAACAATTCCATGACCCGAACCCGCGGGGAGAGGATCTTCAGTGGGCGCAGTCGATGTTCGCGGAATTCCTGGCATTCAAGGCCTGAACAACCTAAAAACCGCAGTTCATTTACCACAGAGACACAGAGGCACAGAGGCACAGAGGCACAGAGGCACAGAGGCACAGAGAAAACAATGGGTTGCCGGAGAATTTACGGTCATCAATCAGGTGAGCGATAAGCAAAGGACTTTTCCTTGTTCTTGCGAGTTGGGCGACAAATCGCCCATCCCTGCCAAGCCCGTTTCAACTCTGTGCCTCTGTGTCTCTGTGGTTAACTACTTTTTCTAGGGTCAAATTTTTACAAGCACACCGCGCCGCAGACGGGGATAATTGCGCATGACCGAACTTATCCCGCCCTCCTCTTCGCCCGCAGCAAGCGCTGTCGGTCGCTCTTTCAACGAACTGCCGCTGCCGCCCGGCGTGCAGGCGACATTACAGCAGCTCGAATACCTGACGATGACGCCCATCCAGGCGGCCAGCCTGCCGATTGCACTGGCCGGGCACGACCTGATCGCGCAAGCGAAGACCGGCAGCGGCAAGACAGCCGCCTTTGCGCTGGCCCTGCTCACCCGACTGAATCCGCGTCGCTTTGCGGTGCAAGCCATGGTGCTGTGTCCGACGCGCGAACTGGCCGATCAGGTCACGCAGGAGATCCGCCGCCTGGCGCGATTCGCAGACAACATCAAGATCGTTGCCCTGTGCGGCGGCACGCCCATGCGCCCGCAGATAAACAGCCTCGAGCACGGTGCGCACATCGTCGTCGGCACGCCGGGCCGCATCATCGATCACCTGACGCGCGGCAGCCTGGATCTGGATGCGCTCAACACCCTGGTGCTCGACGAAGCCGACCGCATGCTGGACATGGGCTTTTACGACGATATTGCCTACGTGGCGACGCGCTGCCCGGCAGAGCGCCAGACCCTGCTGTTCTCGGCGACCTATCCCGATGGTATCGCACGGCTGGCGCGCCAGTTCCTGCGTAAACCTCAGGAAGTGAAATTGCTGGAGCAGCACGAAGACAGCAAGATACGCCAGCGCTTCTACGAGGTGAAACCCGAGGAGCGTTTGCAGGCCGTCGGCATTCTGCTCAAGCACTACCGTCCGGTCAGCACGCTGGCCTTCTGCAACACCAAGCAGCAATGCCGAGACTTGCTGGAAGTGCTGCATGCACAGGGCATCCATGCGCTGACATTGAATGGCGATCTGGAGCAGCGCGAACGCGATCAAGTGCTGATCCAGTTCGCCAATCGCAGCTGCTCGGTGCTGGTGGCCACCGATCTGGCGGCGCGTGGTCTGGATATCGCGCAACTCGAAGCGGTGATCAACGTCGACGTCACGCCCGACCCGGAAATACATATCCATCGCATCGGCCGCACCGGCCGCGCCGATCAGGACGGCTGGGCGCTGAGCCTGTGCAGCCCTGCCGACCAGCGCCGCGTTGCAGCCATCGCACAGATGATGGGAAGCGAACCGGAGTGGCATGACCTTGGCGCACTGCAAAGCGCCAATGATTCACCGCTGGTGCCGCCGATGGTGACGCTCCAGATACTCGGAGGGCGCAAGGAGAAGATTCGCCCCGGCGACGTGCTGGGTGCGCTCACCGGCGAAGCGGGGTTTACGCGCGAGCAAGTCGGCAAAATCACGGTGACCGATCTATCCACCTATGTGGCCGTCGCGCGCAACATCGCCCGCGACGCCGTTCGCAAATTGTCGGCAGGCAAGGTGAAGGGCAAGACGGTGAAAGTGCGCGCGCTGGAGGATTGATTCGCCGGTACTGCAGCGCGTGCAGAGGCCGGAGAACAGCCTTGAATCTGTGTGTCTGGATGCCCCGGACTACATCTGCGCCGAGCCGGAACGACTTGTCTTGCTAGCTGTTCGCGGAAGAGCGGTCATGGCGATCTTGCCACATTGGAGTCATCAGTGACGTGCGTAGACACTGGTTTTGCCGTCCGGCGCCACCAGCAGTGTGAAAAACAGTTCCCGCAGGGGTTCGCGCTCGGAGTCCCCAGCCAGTACCGTGCAGCCGGCCTCGCACGATGGGTCTGTCTCCTCGAACCCCGGCGCACCGAGCGGCAAGCCCGGCACAGCCAGCCCGCGGGCCTTCGGTTTTTCGCTGAGCAGCAGTTTGATATCGTCAGCCGGGACATGCCCCTCGATAAAGTAGTTGCCAGCCCTGGCGGTAAGCGTCGACTCCACGGCGGCGGGAACCTTGAAGCGACGCTTGACTGCCGCCATGTCAGCCGTTCCCTTGAAGGTCGCGGCAAGTCCGTTCTGGCCGAGATGGTAAATATATTCCATGCAAGACAGACACCCCACCGGCCCGTATACCTCGATGGCGGGCATCCCTCCCGCTTCAACAGCTTGAGCCCCGTTTAGCGACAGCGCCAGCGTAGTGGCGAGAATGACACGTTTCAGCATTGCTGCACTCCTGAAGGATTACGCATTGGACTCTATTGAGTCAATCGCAGAGATGTTGAGCATCCAGGCGCTCAGATTTTCAGGCGCTCGACAACCTTGCCGTTAACCAGATGCTGGTCGACGATTTCGTCGATATCTTCCTTGTCCACGTAGGTGTACCAGACTGCTTCAGGATAGACCACCAGCACCGGGCCTTCGCCGCAGCGGTCGAGGCAGCCGGCGCTGTTGATGCGGATCTTGCCCTCGCCGTTAAGGTCGAGTTTCTTGATCCGGCTCTTGGCGTAATCGCGCATTTCCTGCGCACCATGCTGGCTGCAACACTGGCCGCCGTCCTCGCGTACGTTGGTGCAGAAGAAAACGTGTTTTTCGTAGTAGCTCATAAATTGTCGTCCCTGAAAAAACCATCTTAACCGCAAGGGACGCAAAGGTACGCGAGGTAAACCTTGTGTTGCTTTCCTTTGCGAACCTTTGCGTCCCTTGCGGTGAAACTTTATATATTGCTGGAATCTCCTGATTTGGCAGCGCTGCCGCGGGCAAGTTCAGTCGGATATTTTGCGGCATTGATCACCATCTTGTCATGCGCTGCGGCAACCGGGTCGATGCCGAGTTGATCGGCGATGCGCGTCAGATAAATCAGCACGTCGCCGATTTCCTGGCGCACTTCCTCCAGCTTGGAAGTATCGAGCGTTTGGCTTTGCTCGGCAGTGAGCCACTGGAAGTGCTCCACCAGTTCCGCAGCTTCCACGATCATTGCCATTGCCAGATTTTTAGGTGAGTGAAACTGCTCCCAGTCGCGTTCCCGGGCGAAGTTGCGAAGCTTGTTCTTAAGCTCGGCCAGGCTGTCCATGCGGTTCTCCTCGTGAGGTGTGGATGCGCCACCACCAGGGCAGCGACCAGCCGGCCAGCGCCAGCAAAATGTCCGTGATGTCGGCGTGCCGCCCCTGAATGGTCTGCTGCTGCCACTCCAGCACGAACATCAGGGCCAGTACCAGCAAGCCGCCGATAAAAGCCATCCACCTGCGCCGATTGGGTCGGGTGGCGAAAGCGCCAAGGCATCCCAGGGCAAGGAACGGCCAGAACAGCGACAGGATCTCGCTGAAACCGGAGAGGTTGTGCATCTGGCCCTGGAAGGGAATCCAGTTGAACGGCTGGAGGGGCTTGAAGATCACGCTGGCCGCCGGTTCCAGTTCGGCGAGAGTGAATCCGGCCAGCAAGGCCAGGCCACCTGCGGCGAACCGGAATGGTTTGGGGGATGGGCGCAGGACAACCATCAGGGCCATTCCCATGGCGGCGCCAATCGCTGTTTCCAGCGCAAGATAGCGGCCCATCACCAGAATTTTAACCAGCAGTACCGCGCTGACAAAGCCGATGAATGGAAGTGCCATATTCTTTTCGGGGCGGGCGAGTATCGAGCCAAACAATCCCAGGCCGGTAATAGTGCAGGCGTAGGCGGCCAGCTGCGGCCAGTTGAAGAGCGAGGGGAATCCAGGCGTCCATAGCGGCAGCAGCCCTCTGCGCAGGCTGTTGGTATCCAGCGAAAGCAGCAATGGGGTGAGCTGTGAAAGCGCCCATAAGCCGATAGCGACCAGACCCAGATCCATAGCGCGTCCGGGCAGGAACCATTCGCGGCGCAGTGCGGCCAGCCTGCGCAACGGTCCCGGCGGATTGACCGTCAACCGCGCAAGAAGCGCCCCACCCAGCCCGCCTAAACCGTTGAGCAGCAGATCGAGGCGAGAGGAAACCCGATCCGGCAGCAGAGCCTGCAGACTTTCCATGCCCAGGCTTAACAGCAGGCACAGCGCGGTGGCGGCGATCACCGCCGCGCCCGGATGCAGCCGGTAACGCAACGCACGAGCAAGAAGCAAGCCCATGGGCAGGTAGATCAGGATGTTGATGATAATGTCCGAGCGGATGATGTAGCGCGGCCAGGGTGCCGTCAGAAAGGCCCACATATCCTCGGCTGGAACCGGGAGCCAGTCGCTAAACGGGTACAGGCTGCCGTAAACGACCAGCAAGGCGTAGGCTGCTGCCAGAATGGGACTGGCACTAGGGGCTTTGTCTTTCTGTGCTAGCATAGTCGCCGACGGGATTGTGATCGAAAAAAATATGACTCATTACGACGTATTCAATGGTGACGCCGATGGTATTTGCGCGCTGCACCAGTTGCGACTGGCTTATCCCAGGGACAGCCAGCTCATTACCGGGGTGAAGAGGGATATTACCCTACTTGAGCGGGTTGTGGCGAAGCCGGGTGACAGGGTCACCGTGTTTGACATCTCTCTGGACAAGAACCGGGAGGCACTGCTTACCTTGTTGGACGGGGGGGCCCGTGTAGTTTATTTCGACCATCATTTTCCCGGCGACATTCCCGCTCATCTGGGCTTCGATGCCCATATCGACCGCGCTCCCGACATCTGCACCAGCCTGCTGGTCGACCGTTTCCTGCAGGCCCAGTATCGCATCTGGGCGGTGGTCGGTGCATTCGGTGACAACCTCCACAAGGCCGCGCGGCGCGCTGCCGAACCTTTGCTTTTAAACGCCGACCAGCTCGATGCATTGCAGAGCCTGGGTGAATGTCTCAATTACAACGGCTACGGGGAAACGCTGGCCGACCTCCATTTTCCGCCCGATGAGTTATACCGGTTGTTGCATGGCTATACTGATCCTTTCGCTTTCATCGCCGAGGCGCCCGCGCTTCAACAACTGCAACAGGGTTATGCTGAAGATATGGCCAAAGCCGGGGCGCTCCAGCCAGAAATGGTGACAGAAACCTGCGCGCTATACATCCTGCCCGACGAAGCCTGGAGCCGTCGGGTCAGCGGTTCATTCGGCAATCGTCTGGCGCAGTCCTGGCCAAATCGCGCCCATGCGATTCTGACGCGGCGTTCAAACGGTTACACCGTCAGCGTGCGCGCACCTCTTACCGCGCCAACGGGAGCGGATGACCTGTGCCGGCGTTTCGACAGCGGCGGCGGGCGCAAGGCGGCTGCTGGGATCAATTGTCTGCCTGAGTCTAAGGTGGTGGAGTTTGTGGAGGAGTTTCGGGCGGCATGGTGTTGAGTTTTTAGTTGCGCTTCGCGCGGATGTTTGGGTGCCGGGGGTAGCCCGGCTGGCTAGTTACTTTCTTTAAACGGCTAAAGAAAGTAACCAAAGAAAGCCGCCCCTCTCCACCGCCCCTTCGGGGTTCCCTGCGTTGCTCGCCA
>JAHJJI010000071.1 GCA_018823025.1 Gammaproteobacteria bacterium
GACGTCACGGCGCCGTGGCCGGCGCGGTGGTAGTGCAGGTACTGGCCGGGGTACTGACGACGCGCGGTGGTGACCATGCCGGGGCCGCCGACGTAGCCGTCGACCAGGAAGGCGACCTTGTTGGCATCCGGGCCGAACGTTTCCAGGATGAAGTCGGCGCGGGCGCACATCTCGTGGTAGTCGTCAGCGGTGATGTTGGCGGAGAACAGCTTGGCCTGGCCGGTTTCGTCCATGGCGCGCTTCATCGAGTCGTACACCAGCGGGTAAACCTTCTTGGCCGGGCAGAACACCTGATTGCCCTGGGGTTCGTCGTTCTTGATGAAGTCGCCACCCAGCCAGAACTGGTAAGCAGCCTTGGCGAACGGCTCGGGACGCAGGCCCAGCTTGGGCTTGATGATGGTGCCGGCGATGTAGCCGCCGTTGACGCGGGGGCGACCCAGGATGTCCCACAGGTCGGTGATGTCCTTGGATGGGCCGTCAAACAGGCGCAGCATAGACCAAGGCACATAGAAGTCGTGCATCTTCAGGCATTTTACGTCGCCCTGGCCCTGGTTGTTGCCAATAGCCAGCGTCAGGAAGGACACAATCATGGCGCGACCGTCGATCATGTTGCGGTCGAACAGGTCGATCGGGTAGGCGACCTTCATTACGCCCTTGGCTTCGTCGATGAAATACACCAGCGCGTCTACGCCCTTGGTGAAGTCGTCGGTGGTGCAGACTTCAACGTTGGTGCCGGTGGAAGACTCGGCCGCGATGTGCGCCGCAGTTTCCAGGTAACCATAACCCGTGGCTGGCTGCATGTGGTAAGCGACGAGGATGTGCTTGTCGCCCTTGATCAGATCTTCTTCCTTGAGGCTCAGGTCGGCATAGCGTGCTGATTGATCCATTTGAGTGTTCCTTCGCAATAAATTCGTTAATGAATATATGAACTACTGGGCACCACTATACGAATGATTTACCATAAATAATATTAAATAATTATTATACTAACGATCAGTGAATGCTTATGATTATAATCTATTAGCATGGACAATGCTTCCGGGTATTTATTACCGTGGACTGGCGACCCAATTGCCTCACTTCGTGGCTTACGCTAAGCTAGAAAATTTACTGTAAAACTGCGCTGTTATCCCATTTAGGAAAAAACAAGCATAATATAATCAAGATGTTATTAAAAATATCATAAGCAAATATATATTATATAAGCATGCTACATGTCACTTTACGACAGCTTCAGGTATTTGAGGCGGTTGCCCGCCATCTCAGCTTTTCCCGTGCGGCCGAGGAATTGCATCTGACTCAGCCAGCGGTTTCCATGCAGATCAAACAGCTCGAGTTGAATGTTGATTTGCCCCTGTTTGAACAGATCGGCAAGAAAATATTTCTTACCGATGCCGGCAAAGAGGTGTACCACTACAGTCGGAGTATCGCCCAGCAGTTGGCCGAGGCCGAGGCTGTGCTGGGCGAGATGAAGGGGGTGAAGCACGGCAAGCTGAATATTTCGGTGGTCAGTACGGCTAATTATTTCGCGCCACAACTCCTGGCCTTGTTTTGTCAGCGCAACCAGAACGTCACGCTAAGCCTGAACGTGATTAACCGCGAGGTGCTGATCAATCAGCTCGCCAATAACGAGATGGACCTGGGTGTGATGGGGTTGCCGCCGGATGGCCTGGACATCGATGCCGAACCCTTCATGGAAAATCCCCTGGTGGTGATTGCCCCGACTAGCCATCCGCTGGCTCGCGAGCGGCATATCCAGCTAACCCGATTGGCACAGGAAACTTTCATCGTGCGCGAAGAGGGCTCAGGTACTCGCAGCGCAATGGAACGGTTTTTCCTGCAGCATAACCTGACCCTATCCACTGGTATGGAGATGAGTACCAACGAATCAATCAAGCAGGCGGTGCAAGCCGGCATGGGTCTGGGCATAGTGTCGATTCATACTCTCACACTGGAACTGGAAACCAACCGGTTGGTGGTTCTGGATGTGGAGTCCTTTCCTATCCTGCGACACTGGTACGTAGTTCACCGTAAGGGCAAGCGGTTGTCGACCGTGGCACTCGCATTCAAGGAGTTTTTGCTGCAAGAGGCAGCGCAGGTGATGCAAACGGTAAAGGTATAAAAAAAGGCGGCCGAAGCCGCCTTTTTCGAGAAGTAAAATACTTACTTCACAACGGCTTTCAGTTCGCCTTTGGTGTACATGGTGGCGACGCGGTCAAGCATGATCGGCTTGATCTTGCTGGCTTGACCGGCGGAGCCGAAGGCAGTGTAGCGCGCCTTGCAGATTTCCTTCATTGCCACAGTGGCGGCAGCGAGAAATTTGCGAGGATCGAAATTTTTCTTGTTTTCCGCCAGATACTTGCGTACTGCCCCGGTGGAGGCCATGCGCAGGTCGGTGTCGATATTTATCTTGCGCACGCCGTGCTTGATGCCCTCGACGATTTCCTCGACCGGCACGCCATAGGTTTCACCCATTTCACCGCCGAAATCGTTGATGATCTTGAGCCATTCCTGCGGCACCGAGGAGGAGCCGTGCATTACCAGGTGGGTATTGGGAATGCGGGCGTGGATTTCCTTGACGCGGCTGATGGCTAGCACGTCGCCGGTGGGTGGGCGGGTGAACTTGTAGGCGCCGTGGGAAGTCCCGATAGCGATGGCCAGGGCATCCACGCCGGTCGCCTTGACGAACTCGGCCGCTTCATTGGGATCGGTCAGGAGTTGATCCATGGTCAGCACGCCTTCGGCACCCTGGCCATCCTCTTTTTCACCCATACCGGTTTCCAGGGAACCCAGGCAACCCAGTTCGCCCTCGACGGACACGCCGACGGCATGGGACATTTCCACTACCTTGCGCGTGACTTCGACGTTGTATTCAAAGCTGGATGGCGTTTTGGCGTCTTCGAGCAGAGAGCCGTCCATCATCACGCTGGAGAAACCGGAGCGGATGGCGTTGATGCACACCGCCGGAGAAGCGCCGTGATCCTGGTGCATGACGACAGGAATGTGCGGGTAGGCTTCGATTGCGGCGTCGATCAGGTGGCGCAGGAATGCTTCACCGGCATACTTGCGCGCGCCGGCGGAACCCTGCATGATCACCGGGCTGTCGCACTCGTCGGCGGCCTGCATGATCGCCATTACCTGCTCCAGGTTGTTGACGTTGAACGCCGGTAGGCCGTAGCCATTTTCTGCGGCGTGATCGAGAAGTTGACGCATGGATACTAATGCCATATTTCCTCCTGCTATAAGTAAATTAGTTGCTGCTGATTAATCGGATATTTACGCCTTGCTGGTGCATCGAATTTCGCCCACTTTGACGATTTTCATGGTGTTGGTTCCGCCTGATTTGCCGATCGGTTCGCCGATGGTGATGATGATCAGGTCATCGTCTCTCACCGCGCCTCGGCGCCGCAATTCATCCTCGGCCTCATGCAGAACCTGCTCGCGCTCTTGCGTGGCAGGCTTGAAATTGACCGGGTAAACGCCCCGGAACAGGGTGAGCTTCCTGCGCGTACCCACGTCGGATGAAAGTGCGTAGATTGGCACATCCGTGTAGATGCGCGACATCATCAGCGGAGTCGCGCCGGATTCTGTGAGTGCGGCGATTGCCTTTACCTTCAGATGGCTGGCCAGGTAAGTAGTCGCCATGGCGATGGACTCGTCCACTCGTGTGAACTGCATGCTCAGGCGACGCTTGCTGAATTCGGTTTCATATTCCTTTTCAGCCTCGATGCACACTCGGTCCATGGCCGCCACCGCCTCGACCGGGTACTGCCCGGCGGCAGTTTCGGCCGAAAGCATCACTGCGTCGGTGCCGTCGATCACCGCGTTGGCCACGTCGGAAACCTCTGCCCGGGTAGGGATCGGGCTGTTGATCATGGATTCCATCATCTGGGTGGCGGTAATCGCCAGCTTGTTCTTTTCACGCGCCATGCGAATCATGCGTTTCTGCAGGGCGGGCACTGCCGCATCGCCGACTTCAACACCCAGGTCGCCACGCGCTACCATAATGGCATCTGAGGCATCGAGAATTTCATCCAGATTGGTGATCGCTTCGGCACGTTCGATCTTGGCTACCAGCATGCTTTTGCCGCCGGCTGCCTCCATCAGCTTGCGTGCCAGCTGCATGTCGGCTCCATCGCGCGGGAAAGACACCGCCAGGTAATCCGCTTTGAGGGCTGCAGCGGTTTTGATGTCCTCCATGTCCTTTTCGGTCAGCGCCGCAGCTGACAGGCCGCCGCCCTGGCGGTTAATGCCCTTGTTGTTGGACAGCGCACCACCTTGCTTGACTGTGCAGATGATCTCGTTGCCGCGTACTTCCTCGACCCAGAGGACGATCCTGCCATCGTCCAGAAGCAGCGTGGTGCCTCGACTGGCGTCACGTGGCAGTTCCTTGTAGTCAAGGCCTACCCTTTCCTGGGTGCCTAGTGTGCAATCGCTGTCAAGAATGAACGGATCGCCATTTTTTAGCGTAATTTTTCCGTGCTCGAACTTGCCGATGCGAATTTTAGGGCCTTGCAGATCAACCAGTACGCCGATCGTTTTTCCTCTGGCACGAGCCAAGGCGCGTACCATTTCGGCACGGTCGATGTGATCTTTTGGATTGCCGTGGGAAAAGTTGAGGCGGACAACGTCCACCCCGGCTTGCATCATAAGATTCAGCACTTCCGGGTCATTGGAGGCTGGGCCGAGTGTGGCGACAATTTTAGTTTTACGTTGCATAGAATCAGTTTCGAGCCCTGAGTAAAAGTTCTGAGTCAGAGTGCTGAATGGGATTCCTCGGCACTCAGGACTCAGGACTCAGCACTATTGTTTAGCGCGTTGTTCTAGAATTTCGACGGCGGGCAGTTTTTTTCCTTCAAGGAACTCAAGGAAAGCGCCGCCGGCGGTGGAAATATAGGACACTTTGTCGTAGATATCGTATTTTTGGATGGCGGCGATGGTGTCGCCACCGCCGGCCAGCGTGAAAGCCTTGGTTTCGGCGATCGCCATGGCGATCGCTTTGGTGCCGGCGCCGAACTGGTCAAATTCAAACACCCCGACCGGGCCATTCCAAACCACGGTACCGGCCTTCATGATGATGTCGACCAGTTCCTTGGCGGATTTCGGGCCGATGTCAAAGATCATGTCGTCATCCACAACGGCACCGGCATCCTTGAGGACAGCGGGTTCGTTGGCGTCGAATTTCTTGCCGCAAACCACGTCGACCGCAATCGGGATGGTCGCGTTGCGGGCGGTCATTTTCTTCATCAATGCCTGGGCTGTGGGAACGAGGTCGTCTTCACACAGTGACTTGCCGACATTCTTGCCGGTGGCCTTGAGGAAGGTGTTGGCGATGCCGCCACCAACCACCATCTGGTCCACTTTCTCGGACAGTGCCTCAAGTACAGTCAGCTTGGTGGAAACCTTGGAACCGCCAACGATGGCGACCATCGGGCGAGCCGGGCTGAGCAGGGCCTTGGTCAGCGCTTCCAGTTCTTCGGTAAGCAGGATGCCGGCGCAGGCGACGGGGGCAAACTTGGCAACGCCGTGGGTGGAGCCTTCTGCACGGTGTGCGGTGCCGAATGCATCCATGACAAAAATGTCGCACAGCTTGGCGTATTTCTGCGTGGTCTCGTCGACGCTTTTCTTTTCGCCCTTGTTGAAACGTACGTTCTCCAGCAGCACCAGCTCGCCGTCGGCGACGTCGAAACCACCGTCAATCCAGTCCTTGATCAGGCGCACGGGCTTGCCGAGTTTTGCGGACAGCACGTCGGCAACCGGCTTGAGCGAGTTTTCCTCGGAATATTCGCCTTCGGTGGGGCGGCCGAGGTGGGACATCACCATCACCTTGGCGCCAGCCTTGAGGCAATGCTCGAAGGTTTTCATCGACGCGGTGATGCGGGCATCGGAAGTGACTTTGCCATCCTTGACGGGTACATTCAGGTCGGAACGGATCAGGACACGTTTGCCCTTGAGGTCCAGATCGGTAACGCGGATAACGGACATGGTTGGTTCTCCAATAAAATTAAGGTGTAAGGGATAAGTGGGCTTATGCCTTACACCTCACAGTGTTTGCGAGGGGTAAGAAAAGTCAGGGTGGGTTGCCTGCGCTAACCCACCCTGAAGTATTACTTAGCTACATGCTGAACCAAACGCATCATATTGCAGGTGTAGCCGTACTCGTTGTCGTACCAGGCCACGACCTTGACGAAGGTGCTGTCGAGGGCAATACCGGCTTCGGCGTCGAAGGTGGAAGGGGCGCTGTTGCCAACGAAGTCGGTGGAAACCACTTTCTCTGTGGTGTAACCCAGCACGCCCTTCATGGCGCCTTCAGACGCGGCTTTCATGGCCTTGCAGATGTCGTCGTAGGTGGCAGCTTTGTTCAGTTCCACGGTCAGATCGACCACGGATACATCGGAGGTGGGAACGCGGAAAGCCATGCCGGTCAGCAAGCCCTTCAGTTCTGGCAGTACTATGCCCACAGCCTTGGCAGCACCGGTCGAGGATGGAATAATGTTTTCCAGAATGCCACGACCACCACGCCAGTCTTTCATGGATGGGCCGTCTACGGTTTTCTGGGTAGCGGTAGCAGCGTGCACGGTGGTCATCAGGCCGCGCTTGATGCCCCAATTGTCGTTCAACACCTTGGCTACTGGAGCCAGGCAGTTGGTGGTGCAGGAAGCAGCGGATACGATGGCTTCGCCAGCGTATTTGGTGTGGTTCACGCCGTACACGAACATCGGGGTGTCGTCCTTGGCAGGGGCGGACTGAACTACTTTTTTGGCGCCGGCGGTGATGTGCGCCTGGCAAGATTCTTTGGTCAGGAAGAAACCGGTGCAATCGATCACGATGTCGGCGCCAACTTCGTTCCACTTCAGGTTAGCAGGATCACGCTCAGCCGTCAGACGGATTTTCTTGCCGTTAACCACCATGTTGCCGCCATCGACAGCGATGTCGCCATTGAAACGGCCATGCACGGAGTCGTATTTCAGCATGTAAGCCAGGTAGTCAGGTTCGAGCAGGTCGTTGATGGCGACGATTTCGATGTCTTTGAAGTCCTTCGCTACAGCGCGGAACACCATACGGCCGATCCGGCCAAAACCGTTGATACCAACTTTAATTGCCATGTTTCTTTACTCCTTGTGAGGTTTATTGAAAACAGAAAGTCGACGCGGGGCGCTGCTAAATTCTGGCGCCCCCGCGGTACTTAATAAATTACAGAATGCCTTTTGCCGTATTGACTACATTTTCGACCGTGAAGCCGAAGTGCTTGAACAACTCGGGGGCAGGGGCGGATTCGCCGAAAGTGTGCATGCCGACTACTGCGCCACGCAGGCCTACATACTTGTACCAGCCGTCGGTCACGCCAGCTTCAATGGCGACCTTGTGAACTGTAGGCAGCAGTACGCTGTTTTTGTAGGCTTGATCCTGGCGGTCGAAGACATTGGTGCAAGGGATCGAGACCACGCGGGTCGGAATGCCTTGCTCGTCCAGCACCTTCTTGGCTTCCATGGCCAGTTGCACTTCGGAACCCGTAGCGATCAGCACCATCTTGGCGCCAGCCGCGTCGGCCAGCACGTAGCCGCCCTTGGCGATGTTGGCGATAGTCGCGTCATCGCGCTTCTGGAAGTTGAGGTTCTGGCGGCTGAAAATCAAACAGCTAGGACCAGTTTTCTTGTCCACGGCAGCAACCCAGGACACGGCGGATTCCACCGTATCGCAAGGACGCCATACGTCCATGTTGGGGATCATGCGCAAGGTTGCGATTTGCTCGACAGGCTGGTGAGTCGGGCCATCTTCGCCCAGGCCGATGGAGTCGTGGGTGTACACATAGATCACGCGCTGCTTCATCAGGGCGGACATGCGCAACGCATTGCGAGCATACTCGGAGAACATCAGGAAGGTGCCGCCGAACGGCAGCAGACCACCGTGCAGAGCCATGCCGTTCATGATGTGGGACATGCCGAATTCGCGCACACCGTAGCTGATGTAATTGCCGGTGCTCTTGCCCTTGACGTGATGGCAGCCTGTCCAGTTGGTCAGGTTGGAGCCGGTCAGGTCAGCAGACCCGCCGAGGAATTCGGGCAGTGCTGGAGCCAGACCGTTGATGCAGTTCTGCGATGCTTTGCGAGTTGCGATGGTCTCGGCTTTTTCGTTGGTCTTGGCGATGAAGTCGGCGGCATGTTTTTTCCAGTCGGCAGACAGATCACCAACCATACGACGCTTGAATTCTGCAGCTTCTTTCGGGAAAGCGGCGGTGTATTCTGCGAATTTGTTGTTCCACAGTGTTTCCAGCCCCTGGCCCTTGGTGCGGCAATCCCAGCCTTCGTAAATGTCTTTGGGAATCTCGAAAGGACCGTGGGTCCAGCCCAAGTTGGCGCGGGTGGCGGCGATTTCAGCGTCGCCCAGGGCTGCGCCGTGCACGTCGTGCGTGCCTTCCTTATTTGGGGAGCCTTTGCCGATGATGGTTTTGCAGCAAATCAGGGAAGGTTTGTCGGTGACTGCCTTGGCAGCTTGCACAGCGGCGTCGATCGCCACTGGGTCATGGCCGTCCACATTAGGAACTACATGCCAGCCGTAAGCTTCGAAGCGTTTGGCGGTGTCATCGGTGTACCAGCCCTCGATGTGGCCGTCGATGGAAATGCCGTTATCGTCCCAGAAGGCCATCAGTTTGCCCAGGCCCCAGGTACCAGCCAGCGCGCAGGCTTCATGGGAAATGCCTTCCATCATGCAGCCATCGCCGAGGAAGGTATAGGTGTGGTGATTGACGATCTCATGGCCAGGCTTGTTGAATTCGGCAGCCAGCAGTTTTTCTGCCATGGCCATGCCGACAGCGTTGGTGATACCTTGGCCGAGCGGGCCGGTAGTGGTTTCTACGCCGACGGTATAGCCGTACTCAGGGTGACCCGGGGTCTTGGAGTGCATCTGACGGAATTTTTTGATTTCTTCCATCGGCAGATCGTAGCCAGTCAGGTGTAGCAGGGAATAAATCAACATCGAGCCATGTCCGTTGGACTGCACGAAACGGTCGCGATCAAACCACTTGGGGTTGGCCGGATTGTGGCGCAGGTGATGGTTCCACACCACTTCGGCAATTTCCGCCATGCCCATGGGAGCACCCGGGTGGCCGGAATTGGCTTTCTGTACAGCGTCCATGGAAAGGACGCGGATCGCGTTCGCGAGTTCTTTACGAGTTGCCATTCTCTGTTTCCTTTTTCTGCTAGGGGCTATTCAAACCTATGATTATTACTCACGAGCCGGGTTAAGGGCAATAGCAGATTTTTATTGTCCCAAGAATTATTCTTATAGATAAAAGATATAAGACCTTGTAAAAGCCGCCATTTCAGTCGTCAGTGCTCATTGCCTTTCTCTGACCCAGGCTTTCCATGCGTCAAATAAATCAGGGTTCAGTGCAGCGATGACTGAACGCTGCCAAAGATCGCCGGCGCCGAAATCGTCATCGGTCAGCGTGCACATGGAGCCGCCCGCCTCAGCCAGGATCAGCGAGCCGGCAGCGTAGTCCCAGAGTTTTTGCCCGCCGTGCAGGTAAAGGTTGAAACGCCCTGCCGCTACGTAGCACCAGTCGAGTGTGCTGGCGCCGAAGTTGCGCTGAGAGGCGAATGGAGGCGATGCCACCAGTTTCTGCGCCAGATTTGGCTTGAGGCGCTTGAAGTCGATCGCTGCCATGGCCCGGTGGAATTCGGGCGCGCATTCCTTGAGCGGCATCGGTTCGCCATTGAGCCAGGCGCCCTTGCCCCGCTCCGCCCAGAACATTTCATCTGCCACCGGGTCGTAGACCACGCCCAGTAAGCTCTGTCCGTCCCGCATCAGGGCAACGGAAACCGCGAAAAAAGGCAGGCCGTTGAAGAAATTGGAGGTGCCGTCGATCGGGTCGATGCACCATAGGCCATCTTCTCCGGCACGCCACAATGCTTCTTGCTGCTCCGGCAACATTTCCTCGCCCAGCACCGGGTAATCGAGGATTTGCTTGAGTGCCGCAACCAGAGCGGTTTGTGCGGCGATATCTGCTTCGGTGAAAATACTGCCATCGATCTTGCACTGGTGCGCGACCTTCAAGTAGCGCGGCATGATTTCCTGCTGAGCTACCTTTTTAACGGCATCGATGACGGATTGAAGCATGGTTGTTCCAGTTATGGGTGATGAGGAATGAGTGATGGGCGGTGCTCATTTCTTATCACCGTTTACTCATTTCCATTTAATCGAGCATCCCATGCTCGGGATTTGCTCTGCCGGCCCCTTGCCGGTCAAGGCGACCTCCCTCATCGCTTCGAACAGGTCGCGCCGGGCGTCGGTGGGCGCAGCTTCCTTGCGCGAAGCATCGAGCCGGCCGCGGTACTGTAGTTCCAGATCGGCGTTGAAGCCGAAGAAGTCCGGCGTGCATACGGCGCCATAGGCTTTCGCTACTTCCTGGGTTTCATCCCATACATAGGGAAACGGGAAGTCGAATTCCTGCGCGGCATTTTTCATGTTGTCGAAGGAGTCTTCCGGGTAGTCGGCCGGGTCGTTCGACATGATGGCGATGGTGTTGACACCGATCTGTTGCAATTCCCGGCAGTCGCGTACGAGGCGGTCGCGAATTGCTTGGACGTAAGGGCAATGGTTACAGATGAACATGACCAGCAGACCCTTGGGTCCGCGCGCACTGGCCAGGTTATAGCGTTTGCCGTCCACCCCGGGCAAGTCAAAATCCAGGGCTTTCCAGCCGAAATCGCAAACCGGTGTCTGCAAACTAACCATTTTTTCGATGCTCCTGCTTGATGGGTGCCAATTAATTTAGTTTATCATGAGTGCATCTTATATATAGTGCGGAAATCAAGATGACCACTCCCCGCTTCTACTGCCCGGAAATTTTAGCCCAAAGCACCATGGCCGAACTGCCGGAGCAGGCCGCGCATCATGCTGCTCGAGTTTTGCGTCTCCAAACCGGCGACAGGCTTCGCGTGTTCAACGGGTGCGGTGGGGAAGGCGAGGCGCGCATCACGGAAATCGGCAAGCGTAATGTTACTGTGGAAATCGTCGCATGGCATGCCGTCGAGCGTGAATCGCCGCTGCAAGTCCAGCTTGCCCAGGCGATTTCGGCCGGTGAAAAAATGGATTTCACCCTGCAAAAGGCGGTGGAACTGGGCGTAGGCAATATCCAGCCACTGGCGAGCGAGCGCAGCGTGGTGCGGCTGTCGGGTGAGCGGGCGGAAAAGCGCGTGGTTCATTGGCAGGGCGTGGTGATCGCGGCCTGTGAGCAGAGCGGCCGCAATCAGGTGCCCGAGGTCGCTCCGATACGTCCGCTGCTCGATTGGCTGGGACAGCAGGATGGGCCGGAACTGCGCCTGATGCTGTCGCCTGTTGCCGAAGGTGGGTTGCGTGACTTGCCTAAACCCACTGGCAATGTCACTCTGCTGATCGGTCCTGAAGGCGGTTTTTCCCCGGCGGAAGCCGAGATGGCGCAGCGTTATGGCTTCACCCCGGTGCGACTGGGCGCACGCATCCTGCGCACCGAGACGGCGGCGCTGGCGGCTTTGGCTGCTCTGCAGACGCTGTGGGGGGACTTTTGAGTTCCGAGTCCGAAGTGCTGAGTCCTGAGTATTAGCGCGATGCGAATGGAATGGGGTACACTTTTGATTTAGTCTGATTCGATAACGGATTATTGGCGATGCCCCTCAGGACTCAGGACTCAGCACTCAGAACTCATTTCGTCGAGTGGTTTCGCTCGGCCGCGCCCTATATCCATGCCTTTCGCGGCAAGACTTTCGTTATTGCTTTTGGCGGCGAGGTGGTGAGCGAAGGCCAGTTCATTGCGCTGGCGCACGACATTAATCTGCTCAACAGCCTTGGCGTACGATTGGTGCTGGTGCATGGCGCACGGCCGCAGATCGAGGAGGAACTGACCGAGCGGGGCGCGGCGATTCGCTATGCCGGGGGAATGCGCGTCACCGACGATGACGCCCTGAAATGTGTCAAAGAGGCCGCCGGCACGGTGCGGGTGGAGATCGAGGCGTTGCTTTCCATGGGACTCGCCAATTCGCCGATGGCGGGCGCCGATATCCGGGTGGCCAGCGGCAATTTTGTTACTGCCATGCCGATGGGGGTGCTCGGCGGCGTGGATCTGATGCACACCGGTGAAGTGCGCAAGATCGATGCAATCGGCATCCGGCGCAGGCTCGATGCCAACGAAATCGTGCTGCTTTCGCCGCTTGGCTATTCGCCTACTGGCGAGGTGTTCAATCTGTCGCTGGAAGACGTAGCAACTTGCGCCGCGATTACGCTGGATGCAGACAAGCTGATCTTCCTGATGGACACGGCTGGAGTGGCCGGCGAAGACGGGGATTTGCTGCGGCAGCTGACCACGGCGGAGGCAGAGGCGATTCTTACCGCTACTGCCGCACTGTCGGCTGACGTGGGCTATTACCTGCCCTGTTCGGTGCGTGCCTGCCGCAAGGGCGTGGCGCGGGCGCACCTGATCAGCCGCCACATTGATGGCGCATTGCTGCAGGAACTGTTTACTCATGAAGGCATCGGCAGCATGGTCAGCGAAGATCCGCTGGAAACTTTGCGCGATGCCACGATAGACGATGTCGGCGGTATCCTTGCGCTGATTGAGCCGCTGGAAACTAACGGTATTCTGGTTCGGCGTTCGCGCGAGTTGCTGGAAATGGAAATCGACCGCTTTTCCGTGCTGGAGTATGACGGTCTGATCATCGGCTGCGCCGCGTTGTATCCGTTTCCAAAAGAGAAGGCGACGGAGTTGGCGTGCATGGCGGTGCATCCGGATTACCGCGGTGCCGGGCGAGGCGAGGCGTTGCTCGAATACATGCAGGTCAGGGCGTTGGGCAAGGGTTTCAAACAGTTGTTCGTGCTCACTACGCGCACTGCGCACTGGTTTCTGGAGCGTGGCTTCACCGAGGCCGGCGTGGACAAGCTGCCTAAGGCCAAGCAAGGGCTGTACAACTATCAGCGCCGCTCCAAGGTGTTCATGAAAAAACTGTAGATACATTTTCTTGTAATAATTTAAGTGCATACTTTAAAAGTAGTAACACTATTTTGAATGGAGTAATGAAATGGCAAGAACAGTGAAATGCGTCAAGCTCGGCCGTGAAGCGGATGGGCTGGATTTTCCGCCCTATCCCGGCGAACTCGGCAAGCGGATTTGGGAAAATGTTTCCAAGGAAGCCTGGGCGGCCTGGCTTAAGCACCAGACCATGTTGATCAACGAGAATCGCCTCAACATGGCCGATGCCGCCGCGCGCAAGTATCTGGCGGAGCAGGTGGAGTCCTACTTCTTCGGTGCCGGTGCGGATGCGGTGTCGGGTTTCGTGCCGCCGAAGCATTAGAAACGGGTAATGAGCAATGGGTGAGGGGTAATGGAAACCCTGATTCATTACCTATTACCCATTCCGCATTACTTGTCTTAGGATAACTGCCCTCATGACCGCCCCGCACGCTCAGGAATACTACCTCAACCGCGAGCTCGGCCTGCTCGCCTTCAACCGGCGGGTGCTGGCTCAGGCGGAGGATGAGCGCAACCCGCTCCTGGAGCGGCTGAAGTTCCTGTGCATTGTCAGCAGCAACCTGGACGAGTTCTTTGAGGTCCGTACCGCCGGGCTGAAGGAGCAGATCGCCCTCCATGCCACCGCGACGGGGCCGGACGGCATGTCGGCGCGCCAGGCGTTCAAGCTGGTCAGCGAGCAGGCGCACGAGTTGGTGGAGCATCAATACCGCCTGTTGAACGAGGGGATATTGCCTGAGCTGGCGCACCACGATATTCGCTTTTTGCGCCGTACCCACTGGCACGATGGCCAGGGCGAATGGATCAAGGATTTTTTCTTTCGCGAGTTGATGCCGGTGCTTTCCCCGATCGGCCTCGATCCCGCCCATCCATTTCCGCGCGTGCTGAATAAGAGTCTGAATTTTGCCGTTGAGTTGGAAGGCAAGGATGCTTTCGGCCGCGCCTCCGGTGCCGCCATTGTGCAGGCGCCGCGCTCATTGCCGCGGGTGATCAAGCTGCCGCCCGAAGTGGCCGGCTGCGAGCATGGCTTTGTCTTCCTTTCCTCGATTATCCACGCTCATGTCGGGGAGCTGTTTTCCGGCATGGAGATCAAGGGCTGCTACCAGTTCCGCGTCACCCGCAACTCCAATCTGTTCGTCGATGAGGAGGAGGTTAAAAACCTGCGCGAAGCGCTACAAGGCGAGTTGCCGCAGCGTAATTACGGCAATGCCGTGCGCCTGGAGGTGGCGGACAACTGTTCGGAGGAAATGGCTGGCTTCCTGCTGGGGCAATTCGGCCTGGCCCAGGAAGATTTTTACAAGGTCAAGGGTCCGGTCAATCTGGTGCGGCTGATGCAGATTCCGGACCGGGTCGAGCGGCCCGACCTCAAATACTCGTCCTTCACTCCGAGCATTCCGCCTGCGGTGGCGAAGCAGCCTGACATGTTCCAGGCAATCAGAAGCGGCGATATTCTGCTGCACCAACCTTTCGAATCTTTTTCACCGGTTGTCGATTTCATCCAGCAGGCAGCAAACGACCCTAACGTGCTGGCGATCAAGCAGACCATCTACCGCACCGGCACCGATTCCGCACTGATGGAAGCGTTGATCAAGGCGGTGCACAGCGGCAAGGAAGTCACCGTAGTGGTGGAGCTGCTGGCACGCTTCGACGAGGAAGCCAACATCAACTGGGCAGGGAGACTTGAAGAGGCGGGCGCACACGTGGTGTACGGCGTCGTCGGCTACAAGACCCATGCCAAAATGCTGCTGGTGGTCCGGCGTGAGGAAGACGGGTTGCGCCGCTATATCCATCTCGGCACGGGTAATTACCATCCGCGCACCGCCAAGTTGTACACCGATTTCGGTCTGTTTACCTGCAACGAGGAGATCGGCAGCGACGTCAACGACATCTTCATGCAGCTTACCGGCCTGGGCCAGGCAAGCAAGCTGCATCATTTGTTGCAGTCGCCGTTCAGCCTGCACCGCAAAATGATCGAGTCGATCCAAGTCGAGGCGGAGAATGCGCGTTCCGGAAAAAAGGCATTCATCGTTGCCAAAATGAATTCCCTGCTCGAGCCGCAGATCATCAGCGCGCTGTATGATGCGTCCAAAGCCGGGGTCAAGATCGACCTGATCGTGCGCGGGGTATGCGCTCTGCGCCCGGGGATCCCTGGCGTTTCGGAAAATATCAGGGTACGTTCCATCATCGGCCGCTTCCTCGAGCACTCGCGCATTTTTCATTTCTACAATGCGGGTGCGCACGATATCTATCTGTCCAGCGCAGACTGGATGCAGCGCAATTTCTTCCGTCGGGTCGAAATCTGTTTTCCGGTGCTGAATGCGAAGCTGAAGAGGCGCGTCATCAAGGAAGGGCTGGAGCCCTATCTCAAAGACAACTGTCAGGCATGGGAAATGGATGCGGAAGGCAATTACCGGCGCAAATGTCCACGCAGCGGCAGCAAGGTAGTCTGCGCTCAGATGCAGCTCATGCAGGCGCTTCTCAGCCACTGAATAACCACTCCGCACGGCGTCATACTGCTGTCACAATACAAGCCTAGCATCGCCCCCTCATTATGAAATATGTCGGAGGAAGGGCGATGCCAGTACCGTCAAACATCCATTTAATATTTCCCTGTGGCTCGCCGGGAAACTCGAAGTTTCAGGCAAAGGCTGCCAGCCACATGGCCATGGCATCTTCTGTGCTGCCCCAGGATACTGCGTGTCGTTTTAAATCGGCGATCTGGGATGAAAACGAAACGCAGGCACGCCTGTGGTTGCAGGAAATCATAGCGCAACGCCGACTAACCGCCTTGTTTCAGCCTGTTCTCTTGATGCGCAATGGCGAGATAGCCGGTTACGAGGGGCTGATTCGCGGTCCTTCCGATAGTCCCTTGCACTCGCCCCACAATCTGTTCCGTGCAGCAAACGAAAATGGGCTGGCTGTGGAAGTGGAGCACCTGTGCCGTCAAGTGGTGCTGGAAAGCTTCGCCCGGCTGAACCTGCCTGGAAAGCTGTTTCTCAACGTCAGCCCGGAATGCCTGTTGCAGCAGAATACCCGGCATGGCGAAACGCTGGCCTACATCCACAAATTGGGATTGAGACCGGATCGAATCGTTATCGAGCTGACGGAAAACCAGCGCACCTACGATTATAATTTGCTGCGCGAAGCGGCGAAGCACTACCGTGACATGGGGTTCGAAATCGCCATTGATGATCTGGGGGAGGGTTTTTCCAGCCTGCGCCTATGGTCGGAGCTGCGTCCCGAATACGTCAAGATAGACATGCACTTCATCCAGGGTATCGATCAGGACCCGGTGAAATTGCAGTTTGTCAGCTCGATCCAGCAGATTGCCGAGAGATCAGGTACCAAGGTTGTTGCCGAGGGCATAGAAACCGAGGCAGAGCTTAGGGTGATCAAGGATTTGGGGATTGCTCACGGCCAGGGATATTACATCGCTCGTCCCAGCGGTCAACCGGTCACGGTACTTCCTGCCGAAGTGGTCAAGGTGTTGGAAAAAAAGATGATCCCCGCTATTTTACCGAGCTGCAAGGCCAGCCCAAAGACGGTTTCCGTGATCAAACTGTTGCGCGAGTGCCACGCGGTGTCGCCAGATATTTCCAACGAAATAATTTATCAAATGTTCATGGGCGACCCCGAACTGCAGGCCTTGCCTGTTGTAAAAAACGGCTTGCCGGTTGGCTTGGTCAATCGAAGTGCATTGATCGATAAACTGGCCCGCCCCTACCAGCGCGAACTCTACGGCAAGAAACCGTGCGCCAGGCTGATGGACACTGCTCCGCTGATCGTGGAGAAAGACATGAGCATCCAGGAATTAAGCCACACTATTGTGGCGGCGGACCGGCACCACCTGTCGAACGGCTTCATCATCACCGATCACGGGCAATACCTCGGCATAGGAACCGGTCACGATCTGGTGCGCGAAATTACCCAGATGCAGATCAGCGCTGCGCGCTACGCCAACCCGCTAACCATGCTGCCTGGCAATGAGCCGATCAACGAGCAGATCGCCATGCTGCTGCAGGGAGGGGCTGAATTTTATGCCTGTTACTGTGACCTGGACCATTTCAAGCCATTCAATGACGTCTTCGGCTACCATAGCGGCGACAACGTCATCCAGCTTACCGGGAAAATACTTTCCGAAGTGTGTGACAGCGAGCATGATTTCATCGGCCACATCGGCGGCGATGATTTCATCATCCTGTTTCAAAGCGTAGATTGGGAAGCCCGTTGTCAGAGAGCACTGGAACGTTTTGAGAAGGCCATTCTGGATTTCTTCAGTGTCGAGGATAAGGCACGGGAGGGCTATATTGCCAAGGACCGCAATGGCGATGAAGTGTTCTATCCGCTGACCAGTCTTTCCATCGGTGCCGTGCAGGTCGAACCCTGCAAGCAGTCTTCGCACCATAAAATTTCAGCTGCGGCAGCCGAAGCGAAAAAACAGGCCAAGGGAATTCCCGGCAACAGCCTGTTTGTCGAGCGTCGTGCCAAATGTTCGTGAAAGGTGATCCATGGACAAAAAGCTATTTACATGACGAAGCAATAATTAGAGTCTGGTCTTCACTATCTTGAATATGACCAAAAAACCAATCCGGACTTCGCGGTCAGTCGATTCGAGTCAGACTTTACCTGATGAGGATGACAAGACGCTCTGCGTCATCCACGAGGCGATCATCGGCACTTTCGGTCTGCCGCCGGACAAGATGTTCGTCAGCATCAAGGGGGACCCGACCCTGCGCGAAACAGCGTCGCTGCGCCCCCGCCAGGAAAGTCGGATCGACCTGGAAGCGGGAAAAGTGCTGGAAACCTGCGAATGGTTGCTGCGGAAAACCGGTTGTTTCAGTATCTACGTTGGCTTCAACAGCAGCGAAGTGCGTACCGAGTCAGTGTTCAACCCGTTTAATTACGAGATTCACGATGCCATCGCCCTGATCCAGCCGGGTTATGTGGAGCGCCACTTCGTGAAAGTTCCCTATCAGAAAAAATTGAAAATCATCGGCAATGTGCGCAATCTGGTGCAGACCGGTCCGTTGCGGGAATATTTGCCTCCCCATTGGCGTACGCTGATGGATCGCCAGCGCGAGGAATGGAAGCCGATGGCGAAAAAAGATATCAAGCAAGTCGTTCAATCGCTCAACCGCCTGCGCGGCATAGAAGGATTCTATTTGCGCAACGCCGCCATTTCCCTGAGCCAGGGTATCGTGTGCGCCTCCTTCAACTGTGACGGAACCTATATTGTCGCCGCAGAGTATTTCCCCCAGTTCGTGGAAGAAAACACCCCCTGATTTCCGAAGGAAATCAGGGGGTGTTTCAGTGCAGACTTATGCGCTTAGCGCGTTAGTCGGAGCTAAAACACAACAAGGAAATCAGGGGGTGTTTCAGTGCAGACTTATGCGCGCAGCGCGTTATGTCGAAGCTAAAATATAGCAGAGATGACCTGACCTGACCTGATCTACCCTAACCTGATGCAGACAACCTACGCTACGACTGTGAACCAATGGATTCGCTTATGTAAAATTGCGCCATCGTTAACTGGTTGGCATGGCTAAAATTCACAAAACCGTCATAAATGTTTAACGAAAATAAAAATATCATAGCGACTTCGTAATAGCTCGGAACCCAATCCGACATGAATATATATAATAATAACGACATGGTTTTAAAAGAAAAAAAACATCTAACACTGGAAGGTGAAGATCAGGATCATCTGGTTTCAATCATCAACAGTTCGTTGCGCGTGGCGAACATGCACCATTTTTTTTCCTGGAGCCAGGGGGCGATACAATTTCTGCTGCCTCATGAAATATTGGTGTGCGGCGTTGCAATGGAGGCGGGTTTACCGATGCGGTTCATGCGATTTTCCAGCTCTCGCTACTTCGACGAGACGCGCTTTTCGGAGGTGTGCGAGCCAGGGGAAGGGCTGTTGCCGCGGATGATATTGCATTCGAACAAAACCGGTCATGCCTGCATGCTGGGAACGGGCGCGCCTCAAAGGTATTTTGACGAGGCCTTGCTGCCTCTGCTGGAGCGCTCCGAACTGCGCAGTGCCGCAGCGGATGGTCAGCGCGGCCTGAATGGGCAGCTGAAAAGCTATTTCTGTTTTTCCAGAGTGGAGATCCCGCTCGGAGCGCGCGTCGAATATCTCCTGCAATTGCTGGTTCCTTTTCTCCATACCACGCTTTCACGCGTCATATCCAATGAAGAGCCGGATATCGGTACAGATGGCGTGCAGAACGTGCCTTCGGTGACGGCGCGCGAAGTGCAGGTTCTCCATCACATCAAGCTTGGCAAGACCAATCAGCAGATTGCCGAGGAGCTGGCTCTCAGCCCGCTGACTGTC
Organism: Gammaproteobacteria bacterium; assembly: GCA_018823025.1. Classification (GTDB taxonomy): domain Bacteria; phylum Pseudomonadota; class Gammaproteobacteria; order Burkholderiales; family Sulfuricellaceae; genus Sulfuricella. The sequence continues at coordinate 19,338 of JAHJJI010000071.1, forward strand.
AAGAATCACGTGCAAAGAATCCTGAGAAAGCTGAATGCCAGTAACCGCGGCCATGCCGTTGCGCTCGCCATCAATTTCGGCGTGCTGAAAGCGCAATGAGCCGGGCTTCTTTCGATCTGGTGCATGGAATCATTAACCCCTTTCTGCCTCGACTAGTCAGCCACGTTAAAACAGCGGAACACCCTCTTTTAAAAGGGGGGCAGGGGAGATTTAACAGTGGCCACAAATCCCGGTCCCGCCAAATCCTCATCAATCCCCTTTTTACAATGGGTGAGGCGGCCTGTCCGCGTTGCTACTGATGGGTTCGACCAGAACTACCTGGGGAGGCGCCGCGCGCTACCTGAAATCGTATCGGCCTGATCGCTCCTGCGGCGGGTTTACCTATATCGGCGTTCTCCTTGCCGTGGTTTTCATCGGAGTTGCCCTGGCAGCAACTGGAACGGTGTGGCAACAGACCCGGCAGCGCGAGAAGGAGCGTGAGCTGCTGTTCGTCGGCAACCAGTTCCGTCAGGCGCTGGAGGGATATTATGAAAAACCGCCACCGGGGAAGGGAAAGAAATTCCCCCAAAAGATCGAGGACCTGCTGCAGGATGACCGCTATCCTGGCGTTAAACGTTATCTACGTGTGATTTACCGTGACCCCATGACCGGGAGCGCTGAGTGGGGGCTGCTGAAAGGCGCAGATCAAGGCATAGTCGGTTTGTACAGCCTGTCCGACGGCGAGCCGCTCAAAACCGCCAACTTCGATTTGGACGACGCAGGGTTGGCGGGCAAGCTGCATTACTACGAATGGCGCTTCATCGCGAAAGCAGGGGTGATCGCCGAAGCGGGGGTCGCAGCAAGCAACGCGATGGGGACCGACGTGTTGGTGCCGCCATCGGGCCAGCCAGATGCCCCGCAGAGTCTGTCTGCGGCTGATTCCGAGTTGCCCCCGCAGCAAGAGCTACCACCAGGTGCCAAGAATAGTGCTGCATGTACGGCCACCTTCATGAATGCGCGTGCCGGTTGCCTGTCCATGTCGAGAAAAGGCGGCTTATCCCCCACCATAGACTGTCTTCAGAAGGCGAGCGCGCAATACTCGCAGTGCCTAAAATAGGGGATACGCGTCATGATTTTCCCTCCGGGCATGATCCGTTCGGATCAATTGATTGCCTTTCCTGATTCACCTCATTGTCATACTCCATTGCTAATCTAGCTCGCTTGGTCCAATTGCCTGGAGGCCGGGGGAAAAGCCCTGGCCTCGCTATTTGCCAACTGGATTAATAAATCAACGGCTTTTCTGGCAACGAACTTTATCTGGAGTTTATAACATGACCAAAAAAATGTTACTTCCGGCGCTCATCGCCTCCCTGTTTGCCGCATCGGCGGCCAATGCCGCGACCACCTTGATTGCTATCGGCAGCCTGAGCGGCAACGCTTTCGACCTGTCATCCGAAACCCACGGCTTGCTCGAAAATGGTGTTGCCGGCAATCTTCTCGGCGGCGTTGGCTCCGGTTTTGCCTGGGCGGGGGGCAGCACTTTTATCGCCCTCCCGGACCGTGGCCCCAATGCGCTTGCTTACAATCCGCTGGTGGCTGATACCACCTCCTACATCGACCGTTTTCATACCATCAATTTCAGCCTGATCCAAAATTCTGGCCCCGGGCTGGCTTACAATCTCACTCCTACATTGACCAAGACCACGCTGTTGTCCAGTGCTAGCCCGCTCAACTACGGCACCGGCGCGCTGGGTACCGATTCCACGTATACCCTGGTTAGCGGCGTGCCGGCATTGAACGCAACCAACAACACCAATTACTTCACCGGTCGCTCGGATGGATTCAATTCCGCCTTGCCCTCCAGCAACGCCAACAATGCCCGTCTTGATCCCGAAGGTATACGCGTTTCCAACGATGGCAAGAGCGTTTTCGTTTCTGACGAATATGGTCCCTATGTCAGGCAGTTCGACCGCGCCAGCGGGCAGTTGATCAAGTCTTTTGCCCTGCCGGGCAATCTGGCAGTGGCCGTTCAGGGCCCCACCACGGCTTCGGAGCTTGCGCCAAACAACACCACCGGTCGGGTAGCCAACAAAGGCATGGAAGGCCTGGCGATCACACCGGACGGTAAGACCCTGGTCGGCGTGATGCAGGCGCCATTGCTCCAGGATGGCAGCAAACAGCTCAGGATCGTCACTATTGATATCGCGACCGGGGCTACTAAGGAATTCGGTTACAGGCTGACAACCGGCTCAGGCGTAAGCGAAATCGTGGCCATCAACGATCATGAATTTCTGCTGGATGAGCGCGATGGCAAGGGATTGGGCGACGGAACAGCTGCCGTCGTCAAACAACTGTTCAAGGTGGATATCACCGGTGCCACCGACATCAGCGGTGTAGCCAGCATGACCTCATCGACCCCCGCAGTGAGCAAGACCCTGTTCCTGGATGTGGTTGCAGAGCTGAATGCAAAAGGCATCGCCAGCACCGCTATTCCCTCCAAGCTCGAAGGCTTCGCGTTCGGCGAGGATCTGGCGGATGGCAGGCACACGCTGTGGATGGCCAATGATAATGACTTTGATACCGCCACCTCAGGCGATAACCAGTTTTACGTATTTGCAATCGACGCAAATACGCTGTCCACCTTCCAGGCACAAAACATCACCCCCTCCGCCGTCCCAGTTCCGGCCGCAGCCTGGCTGTTTGGCTCCGGCCTGCTGGGTTTGGCGGGCTTTGCAAGACGGCGGCGGTATCCGTCTTGATCCTGATTTAAAGAAGCCATGCTTGCGACCCCGCCTCAGGGGCGGGGTTTTTTTCGCATACGAGCCCAGCAACGACAAAACCTGCGCCGCTGAGCAGTCGAGGCATGGCCGCATTGATCCGAACGGACTACAAAATCGTACAGCCTGTTCATAAGGCTCGTAACAATCAACAAGTAATCTGCATCCATCAGACATCAGATCGGAAACAGGTTCAGGCCTGAGCCGAACGGACTACAAAATTACTGAATCAGTCCATAAGTCTCGTAACAATCGGCAAGTAATCTGAGCAGGTCTGATCAGAAACGGTTTCAGGACGTTACAAAGAATTTAGCCACACCCGTCGCGAGGCGGGGTCGGAAAGCCACGGGTCTTAGAACAAGACAGCCGGGTCGCCATCGAAAAGGTTCGCAGTCATGTCCCCTAATTCTGCAGGGAACGGGCGGTCGGGCCAGGTGCTTGGGGGGCTGCAATAGCCCTGGCTTGATGCTCGAAGCCTGCCGCCCGGAGTTGGGTTTTGCTGGTTTAACTATTGATCTTAACTTTAATTTGGAGAGAAACATGAAATTGAAACTAATCGCAGCAGCAGCAATGTTCGCAGTGGCCGGTCAGGCAGCTGCTTCTATTGCAGATGGCACCACCGGTAACGGCGAGTTGTTCCTGTCGGTGTATGACTCGGTTGCAAAAGTATCTTATGCCCGCGATCTGGGCATCACCATGAATGATTTCATGGCTTCCGGCTCGACAGCGGGCTATTCCCTTAACTTTGCTTCAGATGCGCTGTTGCAAAGCGCTTTTGCTTCGTTGAACGGGTTGAGGTGGAACGTAGTTGCGCTGGATGATACCGGTTCCGGCCTCAATGGGCAGCGTTATTTGTCCACTACCAATGACACTCTGACCAACGTCAAGAAGCAGACCAACAGCAATCTGACGCAGTTCAAATTAGTTAATGATTACGTGTCCTCCTCCAATAACTTGGGTACCCAAGTAGGTCCTGTTTCTACTAATGGTTCCAACGTTTCTGTGACGACTGGCGGAAACGACTACTTTGAGATCAGCTCCGGTAATAAATGGTCCAACAAGGCGGTATTCGATAGCACTGCATTGGTTGGAGATAGCCTGGGTTTCTTCTATCTGACCCCAAGCAGCACCAGCGGTTTGAGCAAAGCATCCGTTACCCAGTTTGGTAGCGTTGATGGTGCCGCTACATGGACACTGGCTTCCAACGGCAATCTGAGCTACAGCGTCCCCGCGCCTGTCGCTGCCGTGCCAGTACCTGCTGCGCTGTGGTTGCTTGGCTCGGGTCTGATCGGCATGGTAGGTGTCGCTCGCCGCAAGTCTACCTAATAACGCTTCGCTTAATTTATTGAAATTTTATAAAAAAGGAATAAATCATGAAACTGAACAAAATTTCCGCTGCTTGTGGTCTGGCTGTTGCTGTTCTTTCCGCGCAAGCGTTTGCCCATGGCCCTGCTGTTACGCCTGACCTGCAAGTGTTTATCTCTGGTGCTTCTGCACAGCAACTGACTCTGGGCAAGATCGTCGAGGGCATGATGACTGCCGGCACCATCGATGTGTTCTACGATACCAACAGCAGCGGCAAGGACTATCGTGCTTACTTCGGTACGGTTAACGGAACCGGTACATCACTTGACGGCAAAAAAGTACTAATTCATAACCGTGCCAAAGGCGGTTCGGTGTGGGGCGTGAACCCTGTAGCGCGTGCTCAAGCTATCAGCCGAATGGCAGTCGACGGAACCGCTGGTAACTGTGCAGCTGTAGCCAATGCGGTTTTCCCCGCGGCTACCTACAAGTGCGCCAACACGGTGAATGCCGTGCCTGACGCAGGTGTTTCAGATGTGGAGCCAGGCCTGTTCAGTGGTATCAACGTGGCTAACGGCGATAGCGAGTTGACCGACGCAGAGCGCGCTAAACTGACCGTAGCTAGCCAGAATGCCGTGATCATGGGTATCGCAGTCACCAAAAACATGCCTTTGGCCAGCCTGAGCCGTGCCCAGATTACCAGTATGTTGACCGGTGCGTACCAGGACTGGAGCCAGGTTGATGCTTCCCTGTCCGGCCCGATCATCGTTGAGCGTCGCGTGAATGGCTCAGGTACCCAAGCGGGTGCAAATGCATATTTCTTGGGCTACCCATGCTCTACCGGCAAACTGGCACCTGCTACGGCATCAAATAGTGTAGCAGGCGGCTACACTGTGGTGGAAAACTCGGGTTCCGGTGATGTTAAAGCTGCTTTGAATGCTCTTCCTGCAACCAAGATGGCAATTGGTATTCTCTCCACGGAAAGCGTGTCGACCACTTCAGACAACTGGAAACACATTCCCATTGACGGTGTTGAGCCATCTATAGCCAATGCTGCTAATGGAAAGTATGACTACTTCGTCGAGCAAACCATTCAGTACCGCAATGCCACGGTGAATGGCGTGGCTGCACCATCTGGCAATATGGCTGTTTTTCTTGCTGACTTCATTACGCGTTCGGGCAACCCTGACATTCTTTCAACTTTGAAGGGTGTATCTGCATTGCCAACCAATTATGACCCAACTGCTTACCCAGCTGGTCAAGTTATGAAGGGCACCAAACTGAACAATACTTGCCAGCCGACCCAGCTGTTCTATTAATTTAAAGTTCATCCCTGTTGCCGGGAGCGGTGCAGTTCCGCCCCTGGCAATGGTTTCGGGTCGGCCAGTTTCTTGGCCGGCCCGGTTTTTTATCCGTCTTGGCAGCAGGATGGATAAATAACCGCAGAGGAAAATTCAAGAATAATGATGATGCGTGTACTGTGTATTTTGCTGGCCAGCCTGGTGTGGGCGATGCCATTGAAGGCTGAAGAAACGCCTGTCACCAAGGACGACGGGCGGCGTTTCGACGTGATGGAATTTCAGGTTCGGGGGAATACCGTTTTGCCATCCCTGACGATCGAGGATGCGGTCTATCCCTACCTGGGTGAATCCAGGTCGGTCGAGGATATCGAGCACGCGCGCGAGAACCTGGAGAAGGTGTATCGGGATGCCGGTTACCTGACGGTTCTGGTGGATATCCCGGAACAAAAGGTCGAAAGCGGTCTGGTCACCCTGCAAGTCACCGAAGGCAAGGTGGCGCGCACTCGTGTGGTCGGCTCACATTATTTTTCGCAGGGTCGCATCCGCGATAAAACGCCGGAACTGGCCGAAGGCAGCGTGCCGTATTTCCCGGATGTGCAGAAACAGATCGCCGCCGTCAACACCACGCCGGACCGGCGCGTGACGCCGGTGCTCAAGCCGGGCAGAACGCCGGGTACGGTCGAGGTGGATCTCAAGGTGGACGACCAGCTTCCCCTCCATGGCAACCTGGAACTCAATAATCGCAAGAGCGGCAATACCACGCCGTTGCGACTGAGCGGCATGGTGCGCTACGACAACCTGTGGCAACGCGAGCACAGCCTTGCCCTGCAGTTTCAGACCGCGCCGGAGAATGTGGACGAAGCCAAAGTGCTGTCCGCTACCTATGTGATGCCCTGGTCCGCCAATGGCGACATGCTGGCACTGTATGCAGTTCGCTCGCGGAGTAACGTCGCGGTAGTGGGCGGCCTGTCGGTGCTGGGCTCAGGTGATATTTACGGCATACGCCGCATTGTGCCGTTGCCGGCACGCGAGAATTTATTTCACTCGATCAGCCTGGGCGCTGATTACAAGAGCTTCAAGGAAAACCTTGTGATGCAAGGAGCGGACAGTTCTAAAACGCCGATCAGCTATGTGCCATTCACGCTGGCCTATAACGCCACGCTGCAGGACCGGGAGTCGCAGACCCAGGCCAATGCCAGCGCCAACTTCGCCATGCGCGGCATCGGCGATACGTATGGCGAATTCGAAAACAAACGCTACAAGGCGCAGCCGAATTATTTTTACCTCAAGGCGGATCTGACCCATACCCGCAAGCTATATGACGAATTCAGCCTGGTCGCCAAGTTGGGCTGGCAGTTGGCGAACATGCCGCTGATCAGCAACGAGCAGTTCAGCGCAGGCGGCGCCGAGAGCGTGCGCGGCTATCTCGAATCGGAAGCCCTGGGGGATGACGCTCTGCAGGGTGGACTGGAGTTGCGTACACCTTCCTTGGCCAAGGGCCTGCCGGACAGCATCGATGAACTGCGCTTTCTGGCTTTTACCGAAGGTGCGGTGCTCCGTGTAAAAGACACTCTGCCGCAGCAGACTGCACGTTTTATTTTGTCTAGCGTGGGTATCGGCATGCGACTCAAGGCGATGCGGCATCTCACCGCGTCGCTCGATGTGGGCTGGCCGTTCAAGGACACCACGAATACCCGCAGCGGCGATCCACGGACGCATTTCAAGATGCAATACGAATTCTGATCGGAGTGGATCATGGCGGGCTATAAATATCTGGTAATGGAGCGTCGCTCGGCAAGCAGCCTGATCGTGTTGCTGGCTTGTGGTGCACTTAGCTGCTCGACTGCCTATGCCGCGCAGTTGCTTGCACCAGGCACCTTGCCCGTGGCCAGCGCCAACTGGCTGGGCAGCGGTAGCGCGACTCTCAGTCAGGGGTTGAACCAGTTGACGATCAACCAGGCCAGTCAGAGAGCGATACTCAACTGGCAAAGCTTCAATATTGCCAATGGCAGTTCGGTGAGTTTCGTCCAGCCGGATGCATCGGCTGTCGCGTTGAATCGTATCTACGATCAGAACCCGAGCGTGATCCAGGGCGCGTTGAACGCTAACGGCCAAGTTTACCTGATCAACAATAATGGCATCTTGTTCGACAAGGGCGCGCAGATCAACGTGCATACCCTGGTGGCGTCCACCCTGGATATCAGCGATGACATCTTCAACAAGGGAATCGGCGCCATCACGGATGGCAATCCGGTGTTTGCCGGCGGCAGCGTTCCTGATGGCATGGTGCGCGTCGAGGCGGGCGCCCAGCTGAATGCGGCGTCGGGCGGCAAGATCATGCTGTTCGCGCCGAAGGTGGAAAACAACGGCGTGATTACCACGCCGGATGGACAGACCATTCTTGCCGCGGGTAGCAAGGTGTACCTGGCGCCTTCGCCGGACACCGACCCCGGCCTGCGCGGTTTGCTGGTCGAGGTGGATAACGGCGGCAGCGCCAGCAACCAGAACCTGGGCAAGATCATCGCGGCGCGCGGTAACGTGACGCTGGCCGGCTTGGCGGTGAACCAGCAGGGCAGGATTACTGCCACGACTTCGGTCAACTCGAATGGCTCGATCCGCTTGCTGGCCAGGGATACGGTGCAGGCAGTCGCCACTTCCAACGATGGTAGCGGCAACAAAACCGTGACGGCTACGCGTACCGGGACAGTAACCCTGCAAGGTTCGAACAGCGTGACCGAAGTGACGCCAGACCTTGGCGATGCAACAACCAGTCCGGACGAGCAGGCATTTTATGCCTCGCGCGTTGAAGTGATGGGCGGGAAGATTCAGATGCTGGAGGGCAGCCGTATTGTAGCTGCGGGTGGAGAAGTCAGCCTGACCGCGCTGGAAAATCCGTCCAATCCGAAAATTTCCGTTGCCGGGTCGGCAGTCAATGCCAGCCGCGTGTACCTGGATGGCAGCAGTGCTATCGATGTGTCCGGCACGCAGAATGTAGAGGTGCCGATTGAACGCAACCTGGTTAAAGTCGATCTTTACGGCAGCGTGCTGAAAGATTCCCCGTTGCAGAACAGCGGCCCCCTGCGCGGCAAGACCATTAGCGTGGATATCACCAAGGGAACGCCGCTGGGAGATTATTCCGGTTACGAAGCGGGAATCGGCCGTACCGTGGCCGAACGCACCGCGGCAGGCGGTAAGGTAAAAATGACTTCCGAGGGCGACATCGTGGTGCGCCAGGGCGCGACGGTAAACCTGTCCGGCGGGTCGCTGCATTATCTGGATGGGTACCTCAATACCACCAAACTGGTTTCGCAAGGCAAGATTGTCGATATCAGCGAAGCCACACCGGATCGGGTCTATGAGGGGATCGTCGGCACCATTACGCGCGACCATGCCAAGTGGGGCGTGACGGAAAGCTGGGTGTCAACCCTGGCTGCACGCGGCCAATTCACGCAAGGTTACGTAGAAGGCAAGAACGCCGGAACGCTGCAGTTCATCGCTCCCTCAATGACGATGGAAGGTACGGTCATCGGCAAGACCACCGCCGGAATCTATCAGCGCCAGCCTTACTCCATTGACCTTGACTATGCGCCTTACAAGACACTGCATAAGATGTTGCCAAACGGCGCCACTCTGATCGTCGGCGATGATGCGCAGGCAACACAAGCCAATCCGGATTTCAAAACATCGTCGGTGAGTTTTGTGGCGCAAGCCACGCCATTGCCGGATGGTTTTGTTGCCGATACCGCGCTGTCGGCGGAGCGTACCGGCCAGGTGCAACTTGCCGCCGGACTGATCGGCAAGGACGCCGTCGCCAATCTGGCAGTATATAGCAATGGCAAGATCGATCTGGCGTCGGGCCTCACGCTGAATGCGCCCGGCGGCAGTGTCAGCCTGGTTGGCCGGGAAGTGGCAGTGGCGGGCAATATCGATGTTCAATCCGGCAGTATTACGCTGCAATCGCGAGACGTTTTTGGTCAGCCAGCAGGAAGCGCCAATACGGTTTCCGTCAGCGGGACGCTGAGTGCAAGCGGCGGCTGGGTTAACGATTATGCCGCTATCCGCACGGGGGGCGTAGCGAACGACCCCGTGCTGACAAAAGGCGGTTCGATCGTCATCAGGTCGTTGACAGATGTCTTGCTGCAGCCAAGCAGCACACTCGATGTTTCCGGTGGCGGCTGGGTCGATGCCAAGGGCGTATTGGCGGGCAAGGGCGACGCGGGGTCCATCGATATCGCCAGTGGTGCCGGACTCCCGGCGACAGAGCGCAATGCCACCACGCTGACCCTGGGCAACCTGTATGGGTACGCCTTGGGCAAGGGCGGATCTTTGAGCTTGAGTACCGGCAAGGTGCAAATCGGCGCTGCCGGACAGCCGGGTGACTTGGCCCTTTCCACATCCTTCTTCAGTCAGGGCGGTTTTTCCAAGATTAAGGTCAACGGCACGGATGGGCTGAATATCGCCGCCGGATCGGCAATCCAGGGCATGGCAGAAAGCCTGGTGATCAATCCGCAATACCGTGCGACTGCAACTGGGCGCAGCATGGCCGCTATCAGCCATCGCGAATTGCTGCCTGACCCATTACGCAAGCCAGGCAGCCTGACTTTCTCAGCCAGCAGCCAGCTCTACGGCAATCTGGACATGCAGAAGGGCGCCAGGATTGCGGTGGATGCCGGCGGTAGTATCAATTTGAGTGCCGGACGCCAAATGACGGTGGACGGGACGCTGACCGCGTCTGCTGGAACTATCGGCCTGACCCTGCTGGGAACACCAGGCTCAGGTGGCGACGACGCTTACGGGTTCCTGCCGAATCAATCCATCTGGCTGGGAAAAGACGCGCAATTGTTGAGCCGCGGTTTTGACAACACGCTGGTCAAGGACAATGGCCTGCGTCAGGGAGAAATCCTCGACGGCGGGCAGGTTTCGATAAACGCGCAAAAAGGTTACGTGGTCACCGAGACGGGTTCGCTGATCGACGTGTCCGGCACCAGCGGTGCCGTGGATGTGCTGCGCGGCGCTGGCGGGAGGTCCACTTACCAGGGTATGGAAGTGGCCAGCAATGCGGGGTCTATCAACATTGCTGCAAGCGAAGGAACCTTACTGGATGGCGGTATGCTCGGCAGGGCGGGTGGCACCGGTGCGCTGGGGGGCGCTTTCAGCCTGAAGGTGGATCGCGGCGATAATTATGATCCGGCTTTTGTGTTTAGCTCGGGTGTGACCTCCTATCCTGGTGCGGACCGTCAGGTGGTCGTGTCGCAACAGGGCGGCTTTGTGCCCGCAGGACTCAAAGCGGGGGATGTCATCGATACGGCAACCCTCAACGGCAAAGGCAAGGTGGCGGCCGATAGCCTGATGAACGGTGGGTTTGCGCAGATTGCGCTGCAAGCGAAAGATGCGGTGAGCTTCGATGGCGACGTCACACTGCAAACGGCGCGCAGCATCCAGCTGGATGCACCCACTATCGTTGCGGACTATGGCAAGACAGTTAACCTGAGCAGCGGCTATGTCGGCATCGCCAACAGCAATCCAAAATACCAGGCATTGCCCAAAGTGCAGGGTGGCTCCGCCCGTTTGAACGTCGCGGCGCAATGGATAGACCTGACCGGCAAGGTGGCGCTCAACGGTTTCGGCCAGACTGTGCTGGCCAGCAGCGGCGATATCCGCTTGAAAGGCGTGTGGAACCAGGATAATTCCAACCGTGCCCTGCTCGGCTCGTTCAGCACCGCTGGCGATCTGGAAATGCGCGCGCGGCAGATTTATCCCACCACCCTGAGCGAGTTCGAAATAGCCATTGCCGGCAACCCTGCCGGCACGCTGCATATTGCAGCCAATGGCAGCGATACGCCGGTGCTTGCCGCTGGCGGCAAGCTGACCTTGAGCGCGCCGAACATTGTCCAGGACGGCGTGCTCAAGGCGCCGCTCGGGGAGGTCGTCCTGTCGGCGGATAACAGTCTGACTCTGGGCAGCGCTAGCATTACTTCGGTGTCGGCGGAAGGTCAGGTGATTCCTTTCGGCATGACCTCCAATGGCAAGGATTGGCAGTATGCGCTGGATGGTTCGACCAATCTGTCCATTACCACACCACCGGAAAAGCGCGTCACGCTCGATGGTAACGATATCAACATCAAGAATGGCGCCAGGGTGGATCTGTCCGGCGGCGGCGATCTGTACGCCTACGAGTTCATCCCCGGTCCGCCCGGTCGCTCGGTGGATATACTGGATGTCGGTTTCAGCAGCAATAGCTATGCCGTGATGCCGGGTCTGAAGGGGGCTTATGCGCCTTACGATACCCAGTATTCCGCGGGATCTTCCCTCAAACCGGGCGACAGCGTCTATCTCTCCGCGGCCAATGGCTTGCCGGCCGGGATCTACACCTTGTTGCCGGCGCGCTATGCCCTGCTGCCGGGCGCTTTCCTGGTGCAGTCGGTGAGCGGCTACCGCGACATGCAGCCGCAGCAAAAGGTTAACCTGGCCGACGGCACGCAAATCGTGGCGGGTTATCGCACTGTCACGGATAAGCTTAATGATGTGGCACGGTTTTCCGGTTTTGCGCTTCGCTCCGGTGCGGACATCAAGAAGGAAGCGGAATACCAGCAAAGCACCGCAAGCCAGTTCTTTGCCCAGCAAGCCCAGTTAAATGGAACCGCTGTGCCGCGCCTGCCTGTGGATGCCGGCCAACTGGTGCTGGCGCCGCACAATACTCTGGCCCTGCAAGGCGATCCGCTCAAGACCAACCATGATGGCGGACGCGGCGCGATCGTGGACGTCGACGTGAATAATCTGTTTATCGGCGACGGTACCAATACGGGCCCTGCCGGCTATGTCAGTATCGATGCCACTACGCTGACCCGGCTGAACGCGGAAAGCGTGTTGCTGGGCGGTACTCGCAAGACTGCGACCGACGGCGTGGAAATTAATGTGGACAGCGATCATGTGGTGGTTGCCAACAGTGTGGAGCATGCGCTCAAGGCGCCGGAAATCATTCTGGTCGCCAGGGACAAAATCACTGTCAACGCAGGCAGCGATATTGAAGGCGCCGGCAGTGCCGGGTCATCGCAAGATCTGATCGTGGGGCGCGGCAGCAACGGCGACGGCGCATTGCTGCGCGTGGCCGCCGGAGATCATGTCGAGGTAAAACGCGAGAACGTGCAACGTGCAGCCGGTACCCTGGACGTGGGCAGCAATGTGTTGCTCGCCGGCACCTCGATTACGCTGGACGCCACGCTCGACACAGCATCCAAAGCCGACCTGCAACTGGATGGCGGCAGCCTGAGCCTGGGAGCGGGACGGATCAGTATGGGCGACACTCCGGTGGGCACGAGTGGTCTTGCCCTGTCGGGCGCTAAACTTGCCGAGTTGGGCAGCCTGACCGGGCTTTACCTGAAGAGCTACAGCACCATCGATTTCTACGGCAACCTGGAGTTGGGCACCGGACAGTCCCGCATTCAGCACCTTGCGCTGGATGCGGGCAGCCTGCGCGGATTCGGCAATGCCGGTAATTCGGCCACCCTGGCGGCCGGCGATATAGCCCTGCATAACAGCAGCACGCCAAATGCGGAAGTCGCGGCTGCGGCCGGAAGCGCGCTGAACTTGCAGAGTCTGCATGGTATTACCCTGGCCGAAGGCAACCAGCATGTCAGTGGTTTTGGCAGCATGAACCTGGCCACCGGCGGGGATGTCAACGGGCATGGTACAGGCGCATTGCTGGTGGACGGAGATCTCAACCTGCAAGCAGCCCGCATCACCGCCGACAGTAAATCGGACCAGAAATGGACGGCGACCGGCAAGGTGCAGATCAGCCAACCCGCAACCGCCGGCGCATCCGCCCAGGCGGCGCCCATCGGCGGGAAACTGGCGATCAGCGGTCAGCGTGTGGTGAGCCAGGGCAATATCGAACTGGCGGCGGGATTGCTCAGCTTGTCTGCGACCGGCAGCGGCGCCGACGATAACGTGACCCTGGCAGCCGGCTCTAAAACCAGCGCCGCAGGTGTCGCCAAAAACTTCGCCGGCTTGAATGTGTTTGCGCCTGGCGGCCAGATCAAGCTGGCTTCATCCAACGGCAATGTGGATGTACAGAACGGCGCTACTGTGGATGTTTCCGGCGCGGCAGATGGCGGCGATGCGGGCACCCTTCAGACTTCGGCGGTCAATGGCCAGGTATTGCTGTCCGGCGAACTGAAAGGCGGCGCGGCGAGCGGCGCACGGCTGGGCAGCTATACACAGGATACAAAAACCCTGGCGAATTTCTCGGCGTTGAATACTGTCCTGGAAGCCGGAAAATTTAACGAGCAGCGCGATATCCGCATCCGTCAGGGCGAAGTGGAAGTCGCTGCCGGAGATAGCGTACACGCCCGCCAGTTCAGCCTGGCGGCGGATGCTGGTAAGGTGGATATCAGCGGCCAGGTCGATGCTTCCGGCGACAAGGGCGGTCAGTTGCGGATAGCCGCGCGCGACAATGTGACGCTGCATAACGGCGGCAGCCTGAAGGCAAAAGGGACAACGGGCAAGGGCGGCACGGTTGAACTGTCTACGTCTTCCGGCACGCTGAAGGTGGAGAATGACGCGCACATCGGCGTTAGCGGCGCTTCCGGCAATGCTGCGTCGGATGGCGGCCAGGTCGTGCTGCGCGCGCCGCGAACTGAGGGCAACAATGTCGCTATTACGCTGGGTAGTGGCGTGGTCAGCGGTGCCAGGGAGGTGATTGCTGAGGCGTTCAAGGTGTATGACGGCATCGGTTCCGTCGGCACAACCACCGGTAGCGGAAAGCTGAACATCAATACGGTGAAAACAGAGACCTCTTACTTTATGGCCAATGCGGCTGCGGTCGAGGCTCAGCTGGGTAACCACGCGCAACTGCGAGCCGGTATCGAAGTGCGTGCTAGCGGCGACCTGGCTTTGGTCAACGACTGGGACCTGTCGGGCTGGCATACCGACGGCAGGCCGGTCATGCTGACCATGCGGGCAGCCGGCGATCTGAATATCAACAGCAACCTGAGCGATGGTTTCAGTAGTGCGGCGACTACTGCCACACTGGGTAGCGGTGCTTCCGCCTTTTACCGTCTGGTTTCCGGCGCGGACATGAGCGCGGCGAATCTGCTGGCTAACCAGTCGAAGCTTGCGCTTGATAGCAGCGGCAAGGGTAATCTGAACGTGGCAGCCGGCAAGCTGGTGCGGACCGGCACCGGCAGCATAGCCATGGCAGCCGGACGCAACCTGGTACTTGGCAGCGACAGTTCGGTGGTGTATACCGCCGGTGAAAACGTTGATGCGGTGAGCAACTTTGCGGTGCCTGCTTCTTCCAGCTATGCCAGGAACGGCGGCAATCTGACTATGGCCGCACAAGGCGACATCAATGGCGCGGTGAACAAGCAGCTGATTACCGAATGGCTGCATCGTCAGGGGCAACTCAACAGCAACGGCAGCTTCAAGAAAAATACGTCGTGGTGGTTGCGCTACGATCAGTTCAAGCAGGGTGTGGGTGCATTGGGCGGCGGTGACGTGGATATTGCGGCGGGTGGCGATATCAGTAATTTCGATGCAGCTGCGCCGACAACGGGTCGTGTCAGCGGCTCTTCCGCCAGCGATGCCAGCGTGGATATTCAGGGAGGTGGCGACCTGTCGGTGCGTGCCGGTGGCGATATTCTCAGCGGCACCTATTACGTTGCACGTGGCGTGGGGACCATTGCTGCCGAAGGCGGCATTATTTCTGGACGGACAGCAAGCGACGGCACGCCCATTCATACGGTTCTGGCCCTGGCGGATGGTCGTTTCGATGTGACAGCGTTGCACGATCTGCAACTGGAAACTATCGTCAACCCGACCATGGTGGCGCAGGGAAAATCCCAGGGAATACAGCCTCCCATCAAGCCCAAGTCGTTCTTCCTGACTTATGCGCCGGATAGCAAGGCCAGCCTTCTTTCGGTCGCCGGCAATGCGTCGCTGTCCAATAATGTTGCTGCGCTGCAAAAAACATTGCCTGATCTTAAATTTGGTTTTTCAACTGGCCAAGAAGTTAATGCACTGGCAATTTATCCCGGTAATTTGAGCTTAAGTGCCATGCAGGGAAACATTGAAGTCAACAAACGATTCGCCTTGTCTCCGTCATCCACCGGGAATCTGAATCTGCTTGCTGCTGGGGGCGTTGCAATTAATGGCAACATTAATTTGTCTGACGCTGACCCCGCGTTATTGCCGAATGTGTTCAACCCAACGGATACCTACAAGGGACTGGACGAAAAACTGTTTACCAGTTTGTATAGCAGCAAATACGGCGCTCATGCGGACAGCCCAGTACATGCGGGGGACCGCGTGCCGGCAAGGATCGTTGCATTAAATGGCAATCTGGTTAGCGCGAACGAAGCCGCCTTGTTCCTTGCCAAACCTGTACAGATCGAGGCGGGGCATGACATCGTTGATCTGAACTTGCACGGACAGAATCTGGCTGCTGGTGAGGTGACAAGCATCCATGCGGGCCGCGATATTACTTATATCGATCCGTACAATGCCAATGGCAAATTATTGGGAAACTCTCGAACCATCCAGTTGGATGGTCCAGGGCGTCTGGAGTTGTCGGCAGGACGCAATCTCAATCTGGGCAACTCGGTCGGTGTGGTCACCCAGGGCAACCTGAACAACCCCGCTCTCCCGGATCAGGGAGCCGATATCGCGGTGATGGCAGGCGTGAGCGGGTCGCCGGATTATTCTGGATTTGCTGCCAAATACGGTTTGAACGGGGTGAGTGGGTATAGCCCAGAACTGGCTCAAGCCTTCTTCAAGCAGCTCATGCAGGCGGGCGACGAGCACAATGAAGGCAAGGACGGAAGCGTCGACAAAAGCACGGGTCAAATGATGGGTTACCAACGCGGCTATGATGCGATTGCGGCATTGTTTCCGGGTAGCGGCTATCAAGGCAACCTCAATCTGTTCTTCAGCCAGATCAAGACGTTCCGTGGCGGGAATATCGACCTCTTCGTACCGGGAGGCAAAATCAATGCGGGTCTGGCCAGTGTACCGGCTGATCTGATTAGCGCGAAGATCAGCGATCCGCAAACAGAAACCCTGGCTTCCAAGCTGGGTGTCGTCACCATGAAAGGCGGCAGCATACGCTCGATGTCCAAAGGGGATTTCCTGGTCAACTCGTCTCGTGTCTTTACTCTGCAAGGCGGCGACATCGCACTATGGTCGTCGGAGGGCGATATCGATGCGGGTAAAGGGGCCAAGACCGCGCTGGCAGTTCCGCCGCCTATTATCCGTACCAAGGCCGATGGCACCACCGAAGTGGAATACCAGGGCGCAGCTACCGGCAGCGGGATCCGAGTGCTGCTCACGGCTAGCGGAGTGAAACCCGGTGATGTCTATCTGATTGCGCCCAAGGGCAAGATTAATGCCGGCGATGCGGGAATCGGCTCGGAGGGCAAGATCCATATTGCTGCTCCGGTGGTGATCGGTGGGGACAACATTAGTTCTAAGGGTGGAACTACCGGTGTGCCAATGGTTGACACGGGCAGCTTGGCGGCTGGCCTGATCGGGGTCAGCGGCCAGGCAGCCGATGCCGGCAAGGCAGGTGCGGATGCGGCACAAATGATGGCCCAGCAAAAACCGCAAGATAGCTTCAGGCAAGCATTTCTCAATGTCGAGGTGATTGGATTCGGCGATTAGCTGTCATTCAGCTGTAACCCAACAGAAATCAATCCTTCACAAATATGAAACACCCTTACTTCAAAATAGCGGAATCATGAAAAGAAAATCATTAATCTCTCCCTTCCTTGTTTTATGCGCTTTTGCCGCCAGCTTGCTATCCACCCCGGCGCTTGCCTGGTGGAGTGGCGACTGGGCATACCGCACGCCGATCACGCTGAGTCCTTCTGCGGATATCAAGCAGGCGATCGAGCAGGTTCCGGTGCTGGTACGTTTGCATACAGGTAACTTCTCTTTTGCCGATGCCAAGCTGGACGGTTCCGATATCCGGTTTGTGGCGGAGGACGACAAGACCGAGCTGAAATATCTCATAGAAAAATGGGATGGCGCGAACCAGATGGCGCTGGTTTGGGTGAAGGTGCCCAAGCTTGCGGCCCAGACAAAAATTTTTCTTTATTTCGGTAACGAGAAAGCGGCGCCGGCATCGAACGCCAAGGGTACGTATGACGCCGGCAGCGCGGTTTACCATTTCGCGGAATCGGACGGAAATCCACAGGATAGCGGACTGAACGGCCTGCATGCGACGCAGTCTTCCGCGCAACCGGTGGCAGCTTCATTTTCGGGTGCCGGCGCCGGATTCAACGGGTCTCAAAGCGTGGCGCTACCTGCGGTGAATGCGGCGGGCGGCTACAGCTTCTCGGTATGGGTCAAGCCTGCCGCGCTGGATGGCGTTCTGTTCCAGTCCGGTGATCTGAAATTGTCGCTCGAAGGCGGTGCGGTCAAGGTGCAGTCAGGCAAGGCGAACGTGATTTCCAGATCTGCGCTGAACGCGGGGCAGTGGCATCACCTCGGCTTTACGGTTTCAGATGCTTTGCGGGTGTATGTGGACGGCAAGTCGGTGGGCGAAGCGCCGGGTGCAGCGCTGCCATCAGGCGGCGCGACGCTGGGGGCCGGGTTCCGGGGCGAGATGGACGAGGTGCAGGTTTCCGGCATGGTAAGGGATGCGGCATGGATGGCGGTGCAGGCCGCTCAGGGGCCGGATGGAAAGCTGGTCGCGCTGGGAGAAGAAGAATCGAATGAAGAAGGTGGAAGTGCCTCATATTTCGGCGTCATTCTGCAATCGGTGACGCTGGACGGTTGGGTGGTGATCGGCATCCTCGCGGTGATGTTCGTGATTGCGGTATGGGTGATGTTCGAAAAAACCATCTATGTCAACCGCATGGATAGTTCAAACAACCGCTTCATGGATAAATTTCGCGAGCTGTCGACCGATCTGGCGATGATCGATAAAGCCAAAGGCCTGGCGGATGATTTCATGCATTCCTCGCTGTACCGGATCTACCACATTGGCGCGGTGGAAATCGCGCACCGCTTCAAGGACACGGACGCATCCCAGGTCGACAAGTCGCTGTCTCCGCAAGCGCTAAACTCGATACGCGCCAGCCTGGACGCGGGTCTGGTGAAGGAAACCCATCGCCTTAACCGGCTTATGGTGCTGCTCACCATCGCGATTTCCGGCGGGCCGTTCCTGGGACTGCTGGGCACGGTGGTGGGGGTGATGATCACCTTTGCCGCGATTGCCGCTTCCGGCGATGTCAACGTCAATGCCATTGCGCCGGGTATCGCGGCTGCGTTGGTGGCGACCGTAGCGGGACTGGCGGTGGCGATTCCCGCACTGTTTGGCTACAACTACCTGGGTTCGCGCGTCAAGACGATCTCGTCCGACATGCATATTTTCGTCGACGAGTTCATTACCAAACTCGCCGAAAATTACAGCCGCTGATCGGAAGCCACCATGAAGGTCCAGGAAGATAACGCACCATTCGACGATATCAATGTGACGCCGATGCTCGATCTGGCCTACGTGTTGCTGGTGATTTTTATCATCATGACCACCGCGTCGGTGCAGGGGGTCAAGGTCAACCTGCCCAAGGCGAGCAATGCGCCCAGCTTGGCCAAGCCGCAGACCAAAGCCATCACGATCGCCGAGGGCGGACAGATTTATCTCGATGCTTATCCGGTGTCGATAGATGAATTGCGTACCCGCCTCGGCCAGCTGAAGGCAGCCAATCCCGAGCTGCCGGTGGTGGTCAAGGGCGATACGGTGGTGCAGTACGGCAAGGTGATGGAGGTGCTTGAATTGCTGGGGCAGCTGGATATTACCCAGTTGGGCCTGGTGACCCAGCGGCTGGTGAAGTAATGGAAGGCCAAAAACCTTCCTGGATGCGCTGGGGAGGCGTTGCGCTAGGCCTGATTGTTGCCGTGATGCTGGGCTTGGGGTTGAAGGATTTGCTGGTCAGCGACAAGCCGGCCAAGAAGCCCAGGCTTCAGCAGATCACGCTGGTCAAGCCGCCGCCCCCGCCGCCTCCGGAGAAAAAACCACCGGAGCCGGAGATCAAGAAGGAAGAGGTCAAGATCGAGCAGCCCAAGCCGGAAGAGGCGCCCAGGCCAGCTGACAATGAGCCGCCGGCGGGCAAGGATCTGGGCGTGGATGCAGATGCTAGCGGGAGCGGCGATGGTTTTGGCCTGGTTGGCCGCAAGGGTGGCCGTGATCTGCTGGCAGGCGCGGGTGGGAAATATGCCGGCTACACGACTTTGCTGCGCCAGCAGATTCAGGAAATCATGTCCAGGGATAAGCGTCTGCGTTCGGCCAACTACAAGGCGGTCGTGCGTATCTGGATGACGCGCGATGGCCGGGTGGATAGGTTCGAGATGGTCGGATCGACCGGATATCCGGATACAGACAGTTCGATCAAGCAGGCGCTGGCCAGCATGCCATCGCTCAAGGAAGCGCCGCCCGAAGACATGCCGCAGCCGATCAAGATGCGGATTACATCAAGACTTTAATTGTCATAAATTTAAGTGGAATTCATGAAGCTCAAAAAAACCAAACTTGCTGCCATGATGGCTTTTGCATTTCTTTGCCAGGGAGCGCAGGCAGGAGAAAAGCAGGAGCTGGAGGCGTTGCGCCAGACCACGTTTAACCTGATCCAGGCGCTGGTGCAGCAAGGCCTGCTCACGGCCGACAAGGCTGAAACCTTGCTCAAGACCGCGGCAGTGGCGCCGCCGCCGGGAGATCAGCAGCGCCAGCCAGAGCAGCAAGCTGAAGCGAACGTGGTGCGCGTGCCTTACGTGCCGGAAACGGTGAAGCGCGAAATTCGCGAGCAGATCAAGAACGAAGTGCTGGCACAGGCCAAAAGCGAGCGCTGGGGTGACCCCGGGTCATTGCCGGACTGGGTGGGACGCTTCAAGTGGAGCGGTGATGTACGCTTGCGCTATCAGAATGACTTGTTTCAGAAGGACAACACATCACCAGCCAATCTGGCTCTGTTCGGCATCAACGTGAACAATACCACCGAAGATCGCGAGCGGATGCGCGTGCGCGTGCGCCTCAACGCCGACATCAAGATTGCCGACGACTGGAAAGCCGGGCTGCGCTTGTCAACCGGCAACACGACCGATCCGGTTTCCACCAACCAGACTATGGGTAACAGCTTCAACAAGTACACGGTGGTATTCGACCGCGCTTTCCTCAAGTACGACCCCTACCGCTGGCTGTCGGTCAGCGGCGGGCGCATGCCGAACCCGTGGTTCTCACCCACCGACCTGGTTTGGGATAAAGACCTGAATTTCGATGGGCTGGCAGCAACACTGAAGCCGCAGTTGTCCGACAGTTTAACGGGCTTCTTCACCGCCGGCGCCTTTCCGGTACAGGAAGTTGAATCGTCCGACACTGTTCTGGCCAAGAGCAAGTGGCTGTACGGCGCCCAGGCCGGTGTCGAATGGGTGTCGACTGACATGTCCAAACTCAAGCTGGGGGTCGGTTTCTACAAGTACAGTCATATTGCTGGCCAACCGAACCTGATAAACGGCTCGCATGTGTACGATCTGACTGCGCCGCAGACTCGCCAGAAGGGCAACTCGATGTTCCTGATCGATAACCCGACAGACAAACTGGCAGCTTTGGCGGCAAATTACCACGAACTGAATCTGACCGGCATGTATGACTGGGCCGCATTCGATCCGGTGCATGTAGTCGTGACGGGTGACTACGTCAAGAACCTCGGCTTCGACCGTCAGGAAATCCTGCAACGCACTGGTTTGGATATCCAGCCCAGGACCGAGGGCTACATGACAAAAGTGATGCTGGGTATGCCCGAGATCAAGAATGAAGGCGAATGGCAGACCTATCTCGGCTACAAGCATCTGGAACGTGATGCGGTGCTGGATGCATTTGCTGATTCCGATTTCCACTTGGGCGGTACCGATACCAAAGGCTATTTCTTTGGCGGCAGTTATGGCATAGCCAAGAACACTTCGATCGGGCTGCGTTACATGAGTGCAGACCAGATTGATGGACCGCCGCTGGCTATTGATGTATTGCAGGTGGATTTGAATGCGAAATTCTAAATATTCAGTAGTCCTGGCCGTATTGATTTCTGCAGGCTTGGCGCTTGCCACGCCAACGGCTAGTGCACGCGACAAGAAGGACAACAAAGAACGCGAAGCCGCACGCAGGGTGCAGATCATGCAGCAGCAGTTCAGCACGGAAAAGTCCGCGCTGGAGAAGGATAAAGCCGATCTCACCGAGAAAGCGGATGAATTGTCCAGGCAAGCTGAAAGCGCCAAACAGAGCGTAGCTCAGTTGGAACGCAAGCGTTCATCGCTGACTAAAGAACTGGCTTCGGCACAGGACGAGGTGGCAGCCTTGCAGGAAAAGCTGCATAAATCCGAAACCGCTCATGCTGAGCTTGTTGCGCTGCACAAGCAGGAAACTGAAAAAAACCAGAAGCAGATTGGTCTTTTGCAGGCTGCAATCGCGCAACGTGGGCAAGCGCTGGGCGGATGCGAGCAGAAGAACGTTCAGTTGTACCAACTGAACCGAGAAATCCTTGCGCAATACCGTGACAAAGGATTTCTGGATGCGCTGGCCCAAATTGATCCAATAACCGGCATCAAGTCCGTTCAGGTGGAAAATACCCTGGAAGAATATCGCGACAAACTGGACACGCAGCGTGTTGAGGGGGCGAAGTGAAAGTTGCCTCGCTGAGCAGGGCTCTGTTGTTCCTGTGCCTGTTTGTGTATTTCCTGCCCGCCATGGCGGCAGGACAGGAAGACGCCAATCTGGTGGATGCGGTGCGGCAAGGAGACTTGCGCCTGATCAAGATGTTGATGGACATGGGCGCCAATCCGCGCGGCACCGATAAAGCCGGTAACACTGCAGTGCTGATGGCTGCCTCGCAAGGGAATCTGTCGCTGGCGCGCAAGTTTGCAGATCTAGGTTCCGATGTGGATAGTAAAGGCGGGATCGGCTTTACCCCCCTCGGCATTGCCGCCTTACGCGGTGATGCGCGCATGGTCGAGTTCCTGCTCAAGTCCGGCGCACGGCTGGATACTGTCAACGACAACGGCGGCACGGCGCTTACCAATGCGCTGGAAACCGGGAATGTGCGCATTGCCGAAATGCTGCTGCGTGCCGGCGCGGATGTGGATATTCCCAACCGGGACGGCATGTCGCCGTTGATGCTGGTCCTGAAGTCTGACGATACTGCGCTGTTCGAGGCGGTGCTGGCACGGAAACCCAATATGCGCACGTTGGACGCGGAAGGCCGTACAGCACTGTTTTTCGCCATCCTGCAACAAGACAGTCCGACCGTGGCCAGTCTGCTAGCCAAGGGGGCAGATCCCAACCAGCTGGCGCAAGGATACCGTCCGCTGCATTGGGCCAGAATTGCCGGCCAAGGCTCAGCAAAATTGCTGGAAGACGCCGGTGCCAGGGCTGATGAATAAATTCTGGAGCAAGACTGTTTTTACAGCCGCTGTGGTTGGCGTTGTGACCTTAAAATAAAGGGAAGAGAGTAATATGGATTTTTGCTACTTGAAAAAATTGCTGTTGGCCGCCTTATTCGCCAGCGTAATTTTATCCGGCTCGGCTATGGCCAGTTATCTCTCCGATGGGTCGTCCGGAGTATTTCATCCTTTGGTTGATGCCACCCTTGATTTGAGCGACCCGGCAGTTTTTCCTCAGTTCAGCAATGTCTATATCGATGCAGGGATCCGTGTCACAGTTCTGACGCCGGGCACAGGTTATGGATATTTGTTATCTGCTGACGGGATCAATCTGAACGGCATCTTTGATGCTGGTGCCGGTTCGGTATCATTGAATGCGCTCAATAGCATTGTGATGGGTTCCGGCTCGCAACTTATTGGTGGGAATCTTGCGCTTTCCGCAAACAATTTGATATTGCAGGGTGAAATTAAAGCGACTGATAGCGCAACCGTCAATTCGGGCGGAAATTTGATTGATTTAAATGGTGGTCGCATTTCTCTGAGTTCCCCCGTCCCACTCCCAGCGGCAAGCATCCTCTTCGGCAGCGGACTTCTCGGTCTGCTATCCTTGGTCGCTGGCAGACGTCGGCGCTGATCTGCCGATACTTCCCGGCAGTTTGAAAACCACCATGGCACCACGTCTTGCATGGCTGCTTATTCCGATTACCCTACTATGGCTGGCCTGGGCAGGTGCGGCCAGGGCGGATATTTACGCTTTCACCGACGAGGCAGGGGTGCCGCACTTCAGCAATATGCCGGTCGACCAGCGCTATACCCTGCTGATGCGCACGGAGACGGATGCCCCATCTGTCGCGGCCAAGGCCAGAAATGCGCGCAGAGGCATTAATGGCAGCCTGTACGCGCAAGAGATCAGTCGTGCAGCATCATCCAGCCAGCTTGAATCGGCGCTTCTGCATGCCGTGATCGCGGCGGAGTCCGGCTACAATCCCCGCGCACTGTCCGGCAAGGGGGCAATGGGGCTGATGCAGCTGATGCCGGGTACGGCCAGGCGCTATGGGGCGGTTGATCCTTATGATCCGACGCAGAATATCCGCGCCGGCGCGCTCTACTTGCGCGACCTGCTCGAGATGTTCAACAACGATATGCGACTTGCGCTTGCGGCTTACAACGCGGGCGAGAACAACGTAATCAAATATGGCAATCGCATACCGCCTTTCCGCGAGACGGCCGCTTATGTTCCCAGGGTGATGGCGTTTTATCAGGAGTACCGGCGCGCCTACCCCGGGAGTTCCTGATCGTTATTGGGTACGTATTGAATCCCAAACCCACCGACCATAAATATCCCCAGTCGTGTCCGCTCATTTCAGTGCGCCCAATGCGGATAATTCCGTCTAAACTAGGTGGGTTCCAGATGCTCTCAATTTTCGAATGAAAGAAATAGTTATGGATTTTTCCAACCTGTTTAGGCATGAAACCGAAACCGTTAATTTTTCCTCAGGCGAAACCATTCTTAAATGTGGAGAAATGAGTGATGTCATGTATGTGATGCTCGAGGGGGAAGCAGAAGTCAGGCTGGGTGAACAAGTGATTTATACTGCGCAAACAGGAACTCTGCTGGGGGAGTTGGGGCTCATTGACCATATCCCTGGTAGCGCAGACGTGATTGCGAGGACTGACTGTCGTTTGGTGGCGATCGACAAACGCCGCTTTCTCTTCCTGATCCAGCAGACGCCAAATTTTGCACTGGATGTGATGAAGGTGATTGCCGAACGTCTACGGGCAATGAATCACCACGCGATGGAATCGCTCGGGAATCGATAGGCGCCCTTGTGGGGTACTGAGGAACAGGAGCAGCTCCGTTGTTGGCGCCTCTGCGAGGTCTGGCGACTGGATTAGGCTGGCGCGTGTCAGCCATTCAGTAATGATTGGTAGCCAACAACAAAAATCCATTAAGCGGCTTTTTTCCTGTGGGAGGCACTCGCCAAACCTGCTCAGTGATTAAGCCGTCAAAGACTGAGCCGGATTCTGGTGAAGATAGCGTACATCTTCTTTTAGAAGCTTCGAGAATTCCAAAGCCGGTATCGGTTTGCTCATCCAGTACCCCTGGCCAAAATGGCACCCAAGATTGTTGAGGGTCTCGAAATTTTCAGCAGTTTCAATGCCCTCGGCAAGGCAGCGTTTTTCCAGGGAATTCCCTAAAGCCAGGATGGCCCGGACAATAGCCAGGTCGTCAGGATCGTTCTGGATGCCATTCACGAACGATCTATCGATCTTGATGGTGTCGGCAGGGATGCGCTTCAAATAAGCGAGAGAAGAATAACCCGTGCCAAAATCATCGATGGAGATCTTGATTCCAATGGACTTCAATTTGTCCATTACCAGAATGCTTGCCTCCGGGTCCTGCATCGACGCGCTTTCGGTTATTTCCAGCTCCAGATTGGCGGGCGGCAGTTCAGCTTCAGACAATGCATTGCTGATCTTGGAAAACAGAT
The DNA here is from genome assembly GCA_018823025.1 of Gammaproteobacteria bacterium. Lineage (GTDB taxonomy): Bacteria > Pseudomonadota > Gammaproteobacteria > Burkholderiales > Sulfuricellaceae > Sulfuricella. The sequence continues at coordinate 44,613 of JAHJJI010000071.1, forward strand.
CCGGATCCTGAAACTGACGAGCCGATAAATTCACAGCGATATGGATATCGTAACCTTGATCGGCCCAAGACTTCGCTTCTCGGCATGCGGTATTCAGCACCCATTCTCCAAGTGGCAAAATCACCCCGGTTTCCTCGGCAAACGGAATGAATTCGGCAGGGTTTCGCAAGCCTCTCTGTGGATCCAGCCAGCGTACCAGTGCTTCCGCACCGACGATTTTTCCGCTCGACAGATCGACCAGCGGTTGGTAGTGCAAGAAGAATTCCTGAAGTTTCAGGGCACGAAGGAAATCATGCTGCAATTGCAGGCGCTGACGAATTTTCTCACCCAGTTCCCCCCGGTAAAATACGAAACGGTTCCTGCCTTGTCGCTTTGCTTCATACATCGCCGCATCGGCATTTTGCAGCAATGTGCTGCTGTCGTCGCCATTGTCTGGAAAGACGCAAATGCCGATACTGGTCGAGACCAATAGGTCCTGATCAGATACCCGGAAAGACTTGCCGAATACTTCTATAAGGCGCTCCGCCACGAGGCTGGATTTTTCAGCATTCGAATTGGGGAGCAGGATCAGAAACTCGTCACCGCCCAAACGGGCCAGCACATCCTCCACCCTCAAAATTGCCCTGATCCGCATGGCAACGCGTTCCAGCAAACGATCCCCGCTGGAGTGGCCAAGATTGTCATTGATGTCTTTGAATTTATCCAGGTCCAAATACAGTATCGCAGAATGCGTCTGGCCGCGACGGTTTCTGGCAATCTCCCGGGCGAGAATCTCGTCGATTGCGATACGATTGGGGAGACCCGTCAGCGGGTCCTTGCGCGATTGAGCGAGAAGATCATGCGTATGCTGCCGCTCCATGACGGATAATTTGAATGCGATCGAACCGATCACCCCAAGATACACCAGAAAGCTCAGTAATATCGGATAGTTGTGTTCCCACCAGCGAATCATGATGAGCTTTTTCGACACCGAAACAAATGCCGACATGTTGGCATTGGGAAGATGGGAAAAGGCGCCTAATCGCACCGTATCGTCAAGCGAGGATTTGCCTTCGTAAGCGCCAGAAATCATGCCAGGGTTAGCGCGTAGAGTCTGAATCAACGCCCCCGTTTGGGGCTTGTTGAGCACCTGTTCGGATTCGGGTCTGGGCCAGAGCAATTGAATATATCCATCGTTGCGCATCAAGCCAACACGGCTTTCGGGATACAGTGGCAGGTCTGACCATAGGAATCCCGCGATGTCCGCCGAAATGGCCGCTTGGATAACAAACAGCGGATCGCCGTGGCTGTCCTGCACAGTATGGCGAAATGGGAAATGCCACTGATTCAACCCCATGCCGAATTGATTGCGTCCGATATTGTAAGAGTAGGTATTGTTCAGATCGAACAGAAAGGCGCGCAAATAAGCCGCGTCTCGCCGGAAGTCGGGCAGAACCTCTCCTGGCGCAGCCTGGTTGCTCAGCAGCGTCACTCCATTCGGGCTAACCAACGTCATGGCTAAGATTCCCGGATGACTGGATTGGAATTCATTCAAGATTGATCGCGCCAGCTCTGAATGGTCAGTGATATCCATCTTTTCCAACCGGATCCCCAGCATCTCCATACTGGTGCCGAGATTGTCAAAAACCGCCTGGCTGTTTTTTTCGGCAAAACCTGCCTGAATGGCAAGATTGCGCCGCATGTCCTGATTTTCCTCTTCCCAGCTCTTGAAACTAAATATGGCCAGCATGACGATTCCACTCGCAATAAAGCCGACTAGCAATTTCCTGAGCAGTCTCGCAAATGGGGTTCTGGTGGCAGCCTGATCGATGGGGGAGGATATGTCTCGTGCCATGGGGTTTTTTATCATTTTTCTGAACATCGTTATTACGTCAATACCCGCATAGTATGTATTTTTTGTTACAGAAATAAGACAGTCTGGCCTGTGCGCTTGTGGCAGCACATTCCCATACAAAAAAAGTGCTGCTAGATGCGGTCATATGCTCACGGAGGAGAGAGGAGATTATCAGAAGGTTAAATACGCTTTGCCCGAAAGCCAAGGCCGGTCAGAGTTGACGATCTCGATACCTGATCTATCCATTCGACGTGAAGGATACAATCAGTTGAGCACTTGGACTGAAGAATGGAGATTGCATGGTGTTCCGGCCCGTTACAGGCTACGTCGGCTTAATCCGCAAGGAAAAATGACAAAAAAGCGGCGGCCCGGGAGGAGTGAGGAAACTTATCGAACATCAGATCCCAATGAATTGTCGCTCAGATTTTTAGCAGGCTGGTGCCGTGAGAACCGGCTCAATGGTTCTCGGCGATTAAACAATCCAGGCCTCTGGCGGCCAGGGACACCATAGTCGGGTATTTTAAGATTTTACTCCCGGAGGTGTTGATCCAATCCTTGATTTTTATCAGGTCTTCCACGGAAATCACGGTCTTGCCGTTTTCATGTTTCCACTGGGAGCATAAATCAACTGCCAGGGCGAAGGTCAGCGCCCGATCATGATAAGTTGTGGCCATGAGGATTCTCCTGGAAAAAGACTAGCGAATACATAAAACTATATCCGATGTATGTTGCCTTGTGATGACAGCGAAGCATTTGATCTGGAGCAAAAAAGATGCGCTATTCTGTGTAGCTGCGCAGATTGATATACAGGCTGTTCCCCGAGATTTTCTTGGCCATTTTCTTGGCTTCTGCTGCCACGGTGGACACTTCCATATGGGAGCTGAACACCCCCGGCCCGACTTTGACAGCACCGATGGAAAGTGAGGTGAGTGCGTTGAATTCCTTCTCGCCGCGTCGATTTTCCACCACGTAGCCGCCGCGTTCGTTATCGCTGACGCTAAAAAAAGGAATAACGGCTGCACCAAATTTTTCCAGCCCTCTTCGGCAGCGATCTTCCCAATCCGGGCTGCAAAACAGGGCGATAAAGTCGTCGCCGCCGATGTGGCCGAGGAAATCCAGTTCCGGGTCGCAAGTCTCGGCGAGTATCTTCGCCGTCATCTGGATCATGGCATCGCCCTTGCTGAAACCATATACGTCGTTGAACGGCTTGAAGTGGTCCAGGTCGAAATAACAGGCGACAAACGGAACCTGCTGTTCCAACAGTTTATTGATATGTTCGTTGATCGGCATGTTGCCGGGCAAGCCGGTGAGGGGGTTGGCATAGCGGGCGGCCCGGATTTGCAGGTTCGTTATTTCACGGATCAGGTCGCGGCCAGTGCCAATCCCGATGTATAGGCCATTTTCAGTAACAATGAAGCCTTGGGTCAAATAGCGCCGGTCGCTTGCTACCAGATGACTCAAATCTTGTAGGCTAATGTTCACGTCCACGATCAGCGGGTCGGAATCCATGAAAGTAGTGCAGGGTTTCTTTCCATACAATTCGCGGCGATAAGGTCTGGCAAACCGGTCGATCATAAGGGTGCGGCTGATCAGGCCGATCGGCACACCGTCTTTTACGATGGCTACCTCCTCAAGTTGCGGATTCGACTCGAAGGCATGAAAAACTTCTGAGTTGAGGCTGTCAGATAAAAAGAATGACTGTTTAATCAGTAGCTTGTGCTCGACCAAGCTAGCGTGCTCGTTGCTGGGTACGGAGTCCCCAGCGGAAGGAACCGACAGCGCCTGGACCACCACGGCGGGAACGACTGAAGAGGGTTTGTCCGTCGGACGGGTGATGTGGTAACCCTGGCCAAAGGGAATGCCCAGTCCGTGAACCATGAGAAGCTGAGCGCGAGTTTCAATCCCTTCGGCGATTACCTGACAGCCCGTGTTTACGGCTTTTTTCAGCATGGATTTTACAAACTTTGCCTTGATCGGATCCTTGTCGATATTCTGGATGAAATGACGGTCGATTTTTACGAAGGACGGTCGGACTTCGGACCAGCCTTCCAGCGCTGAAAAACAGTCTCCCTGATCATCGATGGCTACCTGGAATCCGAGCGCGGAATAATGGGTAATGGCTTCCAGCAGTAAATCCGGGTTGAAGTCGAAAACCGGTTTGTTCTCTGTCAACTCAATCACTATCCGGGCCGGTTCCAGGCCTGCCCGCTGAATGATCCCGATGATGTCGTTGCTTTGCAGTTCGTACATTGCGAGCACATCGGAGCTGCGGTTGAGGAACAAAAGACCTTGCAACTGAAGTTCGACAAAACGCTCGGCCACCAGTTTACAGCAAACATTCTCGAGTTCGTGGCCAATACCCGATTGCCGCGCCAGTTCGAACAGTCGGGTCGGTGGATGCAGCAGACTGTCAGACGGTCCGCGGATCAGGCCCTCGAAACCGATAATGCGGCTGTTCGAGAAGTCGATGATGGGTTGGAAAAGAACCGCCAGATTCTGGGTGGCGATAATGTCGTGCAGGGTTCGAATCTGTTCGGAGTGGATGTCTGGCGAATGCTTGCCACGGGATCCGAGCTTGGACGGTCTGACGCTGCTGACGATATTTTTCATGGCGTTTCACTGCAAAGAAAACAATAAGATAGAGCCCCGGATTCAGAACCTCTATTAACCCTTCATTGCCTTTATGGGGACTGGCAACGTATTGCGTTCAGTACTTGAAGTGCGCCAATTTGAAAATGAAACGGATAGTTTCTGAAGGTGACTGTAGCAGCCTTATGTTAACTAATTGTGACAAGAAAATAATCTGGGATCCTGGATCGAGTTTTATTTATCAGTTGATGAAATTTCGATCTTGTGACTGCATTCGACGCAGGTTTATCATAAAAACTATGACTGGCTTAATCATGTACTTCGCCTTGGGTGACGCGTCAGAGGCGGGCCAGTTCGAGATTGCAGAACAGACACGTGGACCTGACTCTAACAGGTCGCGAACTGAAGTTCTATTCTCCCGATAGCCGACGTTTAGGTGCCCGTCAGATCGCCGACTAGCGTTGCCGCTTGGAATTCACCGCACCAGTTATTGGCCGACACCAGGGGGAATTTCCAGTGGTGGAAGTCAATCGGGGAACTGTCACCGGCAAAACTTGGGGGAAAGCGATGGCAGGCGCCGATGTTTCTCTCCTGTGCCTGATAGTAGGTACATCCCTCACAGGGTGGGGGGCGGTGAGCATTGATTTTCATAATGGGCGACATCATATGACCTGATTGTGACAACTTGATGTCTTGTTGCTAGCCGAGAAGCAAAACGCAGCAGGTTAATTCTGGTTTCGTAATATGCGTGTAATAAGCAAGCAGTATAAAACGGTTTTTACTCATGGATGTGGAACATGAATAAACTCACCGGAAGTCATATTCATAGTCGCTTGTTCTCAGACCCGAAGAAATACTGCGTCCGGCACGATGGCCGTGCAGAAGACGGGGAGTGGATAACTTCAAAAGACGGACTTCGCCGCCAGTTCGTTTGCGTGAATTGTCTGCAGAATGAGAAAGATCGCGCGATCATGCACGCAGCTAAACACTAGTCCTTGTATATTGTCACAGGTCTTCGAAGCGTGGTAGTTGAAGAGCGCTTATCGGCAAAAATCTCGAAGGGCTAAAAATATCGAAGGGCCGCAGCATGCGCTGCGGCCCTTCGAGTGATACACAGGAGATCTGGGTTAAACCGGGCTTGCGCGGTCCTATGCAAGCCCAACTTTATTCAGGTTTTCCTGTTCCGGCTCATGCTTAACGATGATGCTCATCCGATTTATCTTCGTCATCGTGCTCGTCTTCATGGTCGCGGTCCTTGTTATGCACCAGGGGCGCCGACATCAGGACCAGTTGGCCACCCTGGTACATGGCAACCGGGTCTGCCTCGGCATTCAGGGCGCCGATGGCTTGCAGACTTGCGGCTGAGGCATGGTCCTGCACGACGAACAACTCGTACTTCTTGCCGTCGTGGCGATCCAGCAACCTGGTGATGTCGATCACGCCCGAGGATTCTTCGTCCTTGGTGTGCGTGCCGGCAACGAAGCTGCCGCCGACGATATCGCCGAATAGCGCAGGATCGTATTTGGAGAGCAGCGTGAAACTGCCGTCAACCGGATTGAACTGCCACATTTTGCCGTTGTGCTCTGCGTTGCCCACGTCCTCTTGCAGCGTAATGGTGCCATCGACGTTCACGGAGATGTTGTCGAACATGTTGGGCTTGTCTACGCCCACGCCGCCAGCCATGGAGGATGAGTCAAGCATAATGTCGATCTTGCCGCCTGCATCGATATTCTTGATATCGTCGAAAGTCAGGCGCCACAGTCGGGTGCCGCCTTTCTGCGTGCCACCGGTCAGATCGGTCTTGTCGAGCTGGTCGGTGGTGACAAAGTAGAACTCGTTAGGCTTGCGTGGATTCCAGGCGCCGTCTTCGGGACGGGAGAAGTGGGTTGAAGCGGTGTCGCTCAGGCTGAAGCGCATGTCCGAGACGATAGCGCTGGTGCGGGTAACCGCATTGCTGATTTCGTTGACGATGCCGTCAACGTTAACGAACTTGGCCACGCCGTTGGTCAACCCGGCCTTGTCGGCTTCGCTGCCGGTATTGGTCTTGGTGCCTGCATAAACCACCAGGGCGTTGCTCATGATGCCGGTGCCACCGTCGTTGATGCCGATGACCACGGTCTTGTCCTGGGGAAATGGATTGGCTAGCAGGTTTTCCCAGCCGCCTATGGCGCTACCGCCGGAAGCGTTGGTGGCGGCATTGAATTTGCCAAGGATAAAGCTGCTGCCCTTGCTGGGGCCAGTGGCGACGTGTGCTACGGCGTAGCCAGTCGCGCCACCTTCTTCACCGTTCAGGAAAATGCGGGCATGGCTGCCCAAGCCGCTACGGGGGTTAAAGAACGCCCGTTGGCTGGCCAGATCGGCCGAACAGAAGCGGCTGAAAGTGACTGTGCTCGCAAAGTCGTCGGACTGCTGGTTGGCCGCATTCCAGCCAAAGACGTTCTTGATCAGGTCGCCGCCCGAGATCACGCGCAAAGTGCGCTTGTTGATGACCCATTCGGAAACGAAAGAACCCTTGGCACCGTGAGCGCGTACAACGCCGTTAAGGTTGTCGATCTCATGATTCATCAGCACGGTGATGGTGCCGTCGCCGTTGTCATATGCGCCCAAGCCATCGGGAATGCCGGACATGCGATAGCCGTTGCCGGCGATATCGCCGGCGGTCAGGATGGAGGTGAACTTGACGCCAGGAGCGATGGCATTCACGTAGGGTGTCAGGGAACTGCTTGGACCTTGGGCAGCCATGGCATTCATGGCCATAACGGCCATGGCGCTGCTGACCAACAGGGCAATGTGCTTTTTCGTAAACATGAAATTCTCCAGTCTGAATCGTAGTTAGATGGTTGTTCCTGAAGGAAATGTCTTCAGGTGCAGCCCGGATATCTACCTTCCGTGGGGAATAAACGGCTAATTTTCAGGTATGCCGTGTACGCCTCGCGACGGGTGTAGCCTTATGTCGGCCTGCGCTGCGAAGTTTGCACATCAAGTGTTACAAGCAGATGAAGATCGGGGTGCTCCGCACGATTTTGATACAAAGCCCTCACAAAACCCGGGCTCTGATAATCAATCCATTTTTTGGATGGATATTAGTAATCAACAGTTGGCCAATAATTTCACATTCTGCATTGGGGAAGAGCATGTCGACGGAAGTCGTGGTAGAAGGGGTTGGAACCGAGATAGAACTGAGGGTGGTCACGGATTGTAGATGTGACAAAGTTCAAGGGGATCTCTTTTCTAAACCCATTCCTGCCACGGAACTGATGCAATGGCTTAAAGAAACCCACTGCTATTCTGAATTCCCGCTTATGCAGACTCTTGGCATAGACGCCCACATACATCCCGTCACTAGCAGCCTGGGCCTAAGCTAAAGCGCAGTCGCTGCGGTGCTGAGCGCAAATTCTAGACGACGGTCTCGGCAACAATGCGGTAACAGGGGTTGTATTTCTTACTCGATATCTTCATACGCTTCTGGGCAACGAAAGATGACATCAGAGCATCCATCGGCCCCATGATTGTCGAGTCACCGTGGATCTCAAAGCTGCCGTGTTTTTCAATTTCACGGATACCCTCGTCTTTGACATTGCCGGCAACAACACCCGAAAAGGCGCGCCGCAGGTTGGCAGCAAGGGTGTGCTTCGGCTGATTCTTCTGCAACTTTAGCTTGCGCATGTTCTCGTGGCTGGGATGGAAGGGGCGCTGCAAATCGTGTTCGATCTTGAGCAGGGAATTGAAGTAGTAGGCATCCCGCTGTTGTTTGCGGAAGTTGCGAACCAGCTTGATGCCGGCCTGGACTTCCCGCGCCACCTGCACTGGATCGTCAATGATGATCTGATAGCGCCGTTGGGCTTCGGCGCCGAGGGTTGCACCGATGAACTGGTCGATCTGCCGAAAGTAGTCCTCGGCACTTTTTGGCCCGGTGAAGATGAGAGGAAAGGGTTGCTCGGCATTGCTCGGATGAAGCAGGACACCGAGGACATAAAGGATTTCCTCCGCCGTGCCGACGCCGCCAGGAAAGACGATGAAGCCATGTCCGGCGCGAACGAACGCTTCCAGGCGCTTCTCGACGTCGGGGAAAATCACCAGTTCATTGACGATCGGATTCGGCGACTCGGCGGCGATGATTCCCGGTTCGGTGAAGCCGATGTAGCGCCCGTTCCTGATACGCTGCTTGGCATGGGCGATGGCGGCACCCTTCATCGGTCCCTTCATGGCTCCCGGGCCGCAGCCGGTGCAGATATCGAGGCCGCGCAGGCCCAACTGGTAGCCGATCAGCTTGCTGTAATCATATTCCTCACGGCTGATAGAATGGCCACCCCAGCAAACCACTATATTAGGATCGGTCAGCGGCTGCAGGACACAGGCATTGCGCAGAATGTGGAACACCGTATCGGTAACGCCGTCTGAAGTGTTGAGGGCAAATCGCGGGTTGCCGCGAATCTCTTCGCTGACATAGATGACGTCGCGCAGGACGGCGAATAGGTGCTCCCGGATGCCCGTGATCATCTTGCCTTCCACGAAGGCGCTGGCCGGTGCCCCCTTGATGTCGAGCTTGATGCCGCGCTGGCGCTGGATGATGCGGATATCGAAGGCGCGATAGCGCTCCAGCAGTTCTTTGGCATCATCGAGTTCATTGCCGCAATTGAGCACTGCCAGAGAGCAATTGCGATAAAGCTCGTGCAAGCTTCCATGGCCCTCGTCGAGCAACTTGGCCGCTTCCGTTCTGGACAGTACCTCTAGCCGGCCGGTGGGTGAAACTTGCGTGTCGACTACTTCGTATTCCATGGCTAAGATTGTACCTGTATTGAGAATAAGTTGCCTCTGGCGCTGCGACTTGAATGTGGTTTTATATTTTGTTCACCACTCGCTGTAAGGCGTGCCATCGCGACCGTTGCCAAGAGCGCCGCTCTTGACATCGTAGACACCGCCTTTGGCGGGGTTGTCGGGCGCAATGGTTAGCCAGCTGGCGGTGCTGCCGGCTATGGGATCTTCCGGAATGGAGCGGATGTATTTTTTAGTAACCAGGTCGTCCAGCGTGGCCGGATATTTTCCCGTGTCGCCATAATATTTGTCGAGCGCATCGCGTAGTGTATTCAGATCCTGTTTGAGCACGGCTTCCTTGGATTTTTCGATGCTATGGAAGTAGCGGGGCGTTGCGATCGACAGCAGGGTGGCGATAATCGCCATGACCACCAGCAATTCGATGAGCGTGAATCCGCCGCAGCCATGGAAGAAATGGCCTTTACCAATCTTTGTAGGGAATGCCATTGAGTCCTCTTTCCGTGTTCAAGGAATAGATGTCGAACACGTCGTTGCCCTCCTGGGGATTTTCCGCACTGCTTGCATAGCTCCGTTTGCCCCAGGTTTCTGCTGCGGGGATGCTGGGGTCGGTAGACATGGGATCGCGTGGAATACGACGCAGGAAGAAAATTTTTGCCTTGGTCGGACTTTTTATATCCTCCACGCCACTCGCTAATAACTCTAACGTTTTGGGATAACCGGAAGCACCGACGGTGCGGTCGTCGATCCCGGCTTTCTTGTAGGCGTCTATCGCATTACGAATTTGCATCAGCGCCACTCTGAGCTCCTGCTCCTTGTTGCGTTGCACGGTCACTTCGATCATGGGCATGATGCCGGAAGCGAGCACGGCGATGATGGCGACGGTGACTACCAGTTCGATCAGCGTAAAGCCGGATGCCGATGCTCTGGACTGAACTCCGCGGTTGTGGCGAGCCATCTCAATCTTCCCTGAACTTTCCCTCCGCTGCTGGCACGGGCATTAGTTCCGCTGCCGGGCTGGCGGTTTCACTTGGCGGAATGGCTGTGCTGGAAGGCTGGGGTTCAAGCGCCGGTGGTGCGGATATACCCTTCGGCACTGGGGCGATCTCGCTACGCTGAATCAACTGCGGCTGAGCAGCAGGCCGCTGCCCCGGCAACACGGAAAAGGCATCCACTGGCCTGATGGCCAGAGGCGGCGCGCCGACAAAGGTTTCAGTCCCGGAGGCAAACTCCATGGCCGCAGCATCGGGCTGGATCAGATTTTTGACGATGCGTGGCGTGATCAGCAGGACGATTTCCGTTTTGCTGCCACTATTCAGACGGCTCGAGAACAGGTGGCCAAGAACGGGGATGTCGCCAAGCCCGGGCACCTTGTTGGCACTGGCCCGGTCTTCGTCATTGATGAGTCCGGCCAGTGCCTGGGTTTCGCCATCCTTCAGGCGTAGTGTGGTGGAGGCATTGCGGGTGCCGAGCTGGTAGGTCAGCGTTCCGGTGCTGCTCTTGATTTGCTGCACGATGTTGCTGACCTCGAGGTTGACCTTCATCGCCACATCGTTGTCGAGATAAATCCGGGGCTCGACTTCGAGTTTGAGTCCGACATCCAGATAGGTGACGGATTCCGCCACGCCGACGTTGGCGGTGGCGGTGGTGGTGATGACCGGAACCCGGTCGCCGATGTGGATTTTTGCTTTCTCGCGATTGCGCACGCGGATTCTCGGGTTGGCGAGCAGGTTGGTGTCGCTATCCTCGCCGCGCAGGTTCAGGACGGGATTCGGGATGCCGATCTGGGCGCCGTTCAGGTGACGCAGGTTGTCGACGGTAAGCTGCCCACCGTTAAGCGTGGAATTCGTGATGTTGCCGAAGGCCGTTGCCGTGGTGGTGGATAGTGCCGGTGCCACGACGGTGAATTTGTTGGGCCATTGCATCCCCAGTTCGGTCAGCTTGGAGCGCTTCACTTCCAGTATTTCCACTTCGAGGACGACCTCGGGTTCGGCCCGGTCATGCAGGGCGACCAGCTTCTCGGCCAGGCGGATGACATTGGGCGTGTCCCGCATCACCAGCATGTTGAGACTTTCGTCGATGGAGATGTCGCGCGTTTTCAGCACCGTCTTGATTTCGCTCATCATCTGTTTCGGGTCCGCGTTCGTCAGGTAGAAGCCCTTGACGACAAGCTCCTGGTAGTCTTTGACCTTGGCGGGCGTGTGCGGGTAAATCAGTATGGTGTTGTCGTTGAGCACGCTTTTCTGTAGCTGGTTGGTGACGAGCAGCATATTGATGACATCTTCGACAGAGGAGTTGCGGACCATGATGGTCGCCTTCAGATCAGGCTTCACGTCCTTGTCGAAAACAAAGTTGATGCCTGCAGTGCGCGAAATCACTTCGAAAATGGTTTTCAGATTGACGTCCCGGAACTCGATGGTGATCGGTTTTTTAAAACCGGAGCTCAGCCCCGAGGAGGGGTTGCTGTCCTGCCAGGTTTTCTCGTCAATTACCCGCTTTATTTCCCGTGCGCCAAGGTTGGCAGGATCTTCTCCGAGTATGCCGCTCGCCAGTTTTTCGGCGCCGGCCAGGTCGCCTGACTTGAACAGGCTTTCCGCTGTGGTCAGCATGGCGGCGCGACGGCGACCGCCTTCGATAGCCTGTAGTCCGTTGGTGGCGCGGGGGTTGCCATCCTCTAATTTCAGCACCTGAAGATACCAGGATTCTGCCTCGACGAAATGGCCGGAGATTCGTGCATTGTCACCCTGGGTTAGCAGTTTCTGGATGTGAAGCTGGCGCTGCCGGTAGAGTTGGGTGCGAAATTCAATGCTGTTCGGGTCTTCTTTGACTGCGATTTCCAGCTGTGTCAGTCCTTCCTCGATTCGGCCTTCCGCTAGCAGCGATTTGCCTTCACGAAAGGCGCGCTCTCCGGCGCACCCCGTAAGGGAGGAAATTAAAAGCAGCAGCGCCAGGCGCCTAACGGTCATGGCGAATCGCTGCCCCAGATGATGAAACAGCGATTCGCCATGATCGTTTCCCTCTCTCCTAACTCTCTCCCGGAGGGCGAGAGGGACGCAGGCTCGCTTCGCGAGACTCATGTGAATGCAGTGTTTCAATTAAATGCTCCAATCGGGAATGTTTGTTTCATATTCAACGGCAGATAAGTCAGTGTCATCACGGGGGGGAGGATGCTCTCCACGCGGTAGGTTCCTTCGATCACGTCACCCTCCCTGACAACCAGATTGCGCTCCTGCTTGCTCATGAAGACCAGCAATTTTCCGTCCTCCAGCATTTTTCCCAGATAGACAAAGGGAATCGGCGGCGGGGTCGGAGGCGGCGGGGGTACGGGTTTTGACGGTGGCGGGGGAACATACCAGGACTTGCCCGGGAAAATGTCGGTTGCCGTTTCCGGCGAGCTGTTTCGCTTCAGCGTATCCAGTTGCAATTCGGAGGCCTCGATATTCTTTGGTTTTTTGCGACCTCTTTCCTGATTCGGTTTTTTAACCGACAAAGTTGGGTTGGCTTCCCCGTTTTCATTGGGTGCCCAGAAGGCAGATGCCGAGCTGATGGCAAGCAGGCCAAGCAGCAGTGTCCAGCGCTTTTTTTGCGCCCTGTTCATGCCGGTCCGCCCAGGAAAAGCGTCAGCTTGATGACTGCGTTGACTACCGTCAGATCGATGGTCTCGCGCTTGAAGCTGATATCGTCCAGTGACAGGGCGGGAACCTCAGTCAAAAGATCGGACAGGAAATGGCGGATCTGTACGTGGCTTCCTTTGATCGGCAGGGTGATCTGGTAGCGTCGAAGGTTGCCGGTTTCTGCGCCTGCCAGCTTGTACGCGCCGGTTTCGAGCACGATGTGCCGACGTTCCGCCGCCGCATAGATTTTCGCCAGCCATTCTTCGCTACGGTTCAACGAGGGGAACTGCCCGTAAAATGCCTTGAGCTGCATTTCCCCCGTTGGCGCGGGTTTGGTTTCTCGGTGCTGGTTATTCGCGATATCCCGGCGCAGTTGCACCTGTTCCACTTTGAGTGTCGCGAGCTGTTCCTGCATCGGCAACACCATCGTGGCGTAAAAGATCGGGCTGCCCAGCAATATGCCGAGGCTCAGCATGCCGACCCATCCGCTACGGCGCAGGAAATTCTTTGCAGCAATAATGGAGGCACTCATCGTGTGGGTGTCCACTTGGCGGACAGGCTGAAGCGGACTGGCTTGTCGGGGTCTTGCTGCTTAATTTCATGACTGGTCAGGGTGATTTGCGCGAGTGTTTCCTGGCTGCGCAGTTGGGCAATGTAATCCAGTATGGTGTCCAGGTTCTTCGCCTCTCCGCTGATGTGGATCAGCTGTTTGCGGGCATCAGGCTGAATGGAAAGCAGCGCTACCTGGTTGTTTGCGGTAGATTCCAGAGCCATAAAAAGCTTGTCCCATGGGAGGTTGAGCTGGTGGATGATGTCATTGGCGTGCTTGATTTCTGCCGCGAGCTGGGTCGCGTCCATGGTGCTTTTCGGTCCTGCCAGGGGCGCGTATTCCTGCTGTAGTTCCGCCGTTTGTCGACTGATCTGGAGCAGAGCCTGGTCCGCTTCGGCGAAGGACAGGGCTGCGGCGACTCCGGCGCAAACTCCGCCCAGCAACATCCAGGCGCCCATGCTGCGGCGCAGGAACGGATCACGTTTGAAGTCCAGTGTGAGTATCGGGGCAGCCATGCTCAAGCGCTCGCGGCCATGGCGAACTGGGGATCGCTGCGCCAGTCGGGGTTGGATTCAGAAGAAGGAGCAACCAGTTTGAATTTCGATTTGGTGATGGCGGCCAGGCTGGCAGCGCTTATGCCGGGTGCGTACAGGACGGTTGTGTCTGTTTGCGGATCCAGTCCGGCCAGCTGCTGCTCGCGTTCGAGCACGGTCACCAGCGCGGCGAGCGGATTGTCAGTCGCCAGCGAGCGGCAGTGGATGCTCCGCCATGCGCCGTTCTCCAGGCGCATGACGCATACGCGCTCTGGTTCGGTAACGGCGAACCAGATATTCCCTTGCGCCAGTTCTGGACGGACACGGTTGTAGGCGGCCATCAGATAGGGTTTTAGCGAGCGTAGCCGGACGCCATGCTTGTTGCAGCAGGCCGTGATCGAGCCGAGCAGCTTGAGTTGCATGCCGCATGCCAGGTTTTCCGTGCCGGCGTTACCTTCGGCAATACGTATTTCCCATTCGCTGCTGTCACCATAGACTGTGGCCAGCTTGTGGCGCGCGAACGAGCGTTGCTCTTCTTCGCCGGCGATGTCCTCGTTCCAGGGCAGCAGCTGAAAGCGGGCAAAGCCGTTGGAAACCACTACGCTGGCGTCGGCATGCTGCCACTCCGGCTTGCTGAGCAGTCCGTCCAGCGCTGTCAGTGCGCTGCTCCAGGGCGTCGCGTCGGCACCGGTCGGACATGCCATCGCGACTTTTGCCGTGAGCCGTGGTTTCAGGCCTTTGCCGAAGCGCAACAACGCGATATGCGAGGGGCTCAGGCCGATACGGATCTGATCACGCCACAAAGGTGACACGGTTTATCTCCTGCAAGGTGGTTTCTCCTGTCGCTACCAGATCCAGCGCCGCATCCCGCAGGAATCGCGTGCCGTTGCGGCGTGCGGCTTCCTTGAGATGGCGGATGGGTTCTCGGGCCACGATCATTTCTCGGATTTCGTCATTCAGATTGAGCAATTCTCCGATCGCCCTGCGCCCCTTGTATCCCGAGCCGCGACATTGACCGCAACCCTTGCCTGCCTTGAAGCGGTACGCGGCCAGGTCGGTATCGGCAAGGCCCGAAAGCGCCAGTAGTTCCTCGTCCGGCTGTACCGGTTCGGCGCAGTGGGGACAGCTCATCCTGACCAGACGCTGCGCCAGAATGCCGTTCATCGCGGCGACAAAGTTGTAAGGGTCCACTTGCATGTGGAGGAAGCGACCGATGACGTCGAATACGTTGTTGGCGTGTACGGTGGTAAAGACCAGGTGACCAGTCAGGGCGGCCTGCACGGCGATCTGGGCGGTTTCCGAGTCGCGGATTTCTCCGACCATGATTTTGTCCGGGTCATGCCGCAGTATGGAACGCAGGCCGCGCGCAAACGTGAGGCCTTTCTTTTCATTAACCGGAATCTGGAGCACCCCGGGAAGCTGGTATTCGACCGGATCCTCAATGGTGATGATCTTGTCGAGACCATGGTTGATTTCGGAAATGGCGGCATAGATCGTGGTGGTTTTTCCGCTGCCGGTCGGGCCGGTCACCAGGACCATGCCGTAAGGTTCGTTGCACAGGCGCCGCAAGCGCGTCAGCGAATCGGCATCGAAGCCGATATAGTCGAGACGCAAGCCGCGCATATGGTCGGACAGCGCTTCCTTGTCGAGGATCCGCAGTACCGCATCCTCGCCGAAAATGCTGGGCATGATGGAAACCCGGCAGTCCACGTCCCGTCCCTGGGCGGAAACCTTGAAACGCCCATCCTGCGGCGTCCGCCGTTCCGAGATATCCAGTTCCGACATGACCTTGATGCGGGAAATGACCTGTTCGGCGAGATCGCTTCCGGAGATCTCGCCCACCGTCGTCAGCACCCCGTCGATGCGGTACCGGATGGCCAGCCCGGTCGGGGTTTTTTCCAGATGGATATCGCTGGTGCCCATTTTTAGCGCATCGTAGAGCGTCGAGCGCACCAGCTTGACGACCGGGCTGGTATCTTCGCTGATCGCCTTGAGGGATAGATCTTCGATGCCGGAACGGCTGCCGGTTTCCTTGTTTTCTTCGCCCAGCACGCCATCCATTGCCCGCAGCGATTCTTCCTGCTGGGTCAGACATGCGGCAAGATCGGCATAGTGGGCAAGGTGTCCAGCAAAAGGCACGCGGATTGTTTCTTCAACCCAGTCCTGTACGGTCTGGTTGTAAGGGTCGCCGATCGCGAGCAGCAATTTTCCTTCAGGGTCGCGAAAGGCGATGCAATCTTTTTGCTGCGCCAGCGTGAAGGGCAGGATGTCAAACGCCGGGGTCAGGCGGTTCAGGTCTTCCATGGACAACACGGGATAGTTCAGCGTATGGGCCAGCGCCATAACGAACTCCGGCGGTGCCAACCCGGTTTTTTCTTCCAGGATCTCCACCATGCGCAGGTTTGTCCGGGCGGCATCGATCCTCGCTTCCCGCAATAGCGAAGGGGTGATTTTCATGGCAGATTCGTTTGCCACTGTAGTTTCGCTCACTGGATGTTCCCCGCAAGTTCAAAAATCGGCATGTAAAGAAGAATCACGATCAGGCCGATGATCAGGCCGATGACGATCATCAGCAGCGGCTCGAACAGGCGTGTGAACCATTCCACCCAGCGCGCCATTTCGTTGTCGTAGAAGGCAGCGATGTTGTCCATCATTTCACCCATCTTGCCGGTGCGTTCACCGACCAGAAGCATTCTTTGGGCTACCGGCGTCGTCAGCTGGTTGGCCTCCATGGCGTGGGAAACGGGGCGGCCCTCGCTGATGCTCAGCGCCGCGCCGCCAAGCGGGGCCTGAAGGACGGGCGGCAGCAGACCGGCGGCCATTTCCATGGCGGTCACGATCGGGAGACCGGCTCGCAGGAGCATGCCGAGTGTCCGGTAAAAGCGTGCGAGCTGATAAATTTTCATGCGTTCTCCCAGTTGCGGGATCAGCCACAACATCGAGACTATCCATTTCCGCGTTGCCGGCCGGCGCAGCCAGTAAATGCCCACGCCGATGATGCTGGCGGTTGCGATGGCGAGAAGCAGTCCATTTTTTTCGAGCAAAGTTCCCCATTGAATCAGCAGCTTCGACAGGAAAGGCAGCTCTGTTCCCACGTCCTGGTAAATCTTGCTGAACTTGGGCACCACGTAGATCAGCAGGAACAGCGTGACCAGCAGTCCCACCGAGATCAGCAGGACCGGATAAATCGAAGCGCTGACGAGTTTCTTGCGTACCAGGTCGAGCTGGGATTGGTACTCGACGTAGCGCGACAGGGCTTCCGGTAAACCGCTCGAACGTTCGCTGGCCCTTACCGTGGCCACATAGAGCGCGGGAAAAGCTGCAGGGAAGCGTTCCAGCGCTGCAGACAGATTGCGGCCCTCATAGAGTCCGGCAATAACCTGGTCAAGAACTTTGCGGGCATCGGGACGGGTTTCCTTGACTGCCAGTGTTTGTATCGCCTCCATCAGGCTGAGGCCCGCATTGAGCAGGGCCAGGAGTTCCTGGCTGAAGAGTAGCAGCGGGAATTTTGCTTGCCGGCTTCCGAGCGAGAGATGCAAGCCTCCGAGGGAGCGGACAGAGAGCACCTCATAGCCCTGCTCACGGGCCTGGGTGCGCGCATCCAGTGCATTCGTCGCATCCAGTGCCAGTTTGGCGACGACATCTCCATCCCTTAAAGCCTTAACTTCGTAGCGCATGTTAGCTACCAGTTGGTGATGTCTGCTGCTTCTCCCGTCCCTCCGGGCTGTCCATCATGGCCGTACGACAGCAGGTCATAATCGCCATGCTCTCCAGGTTGCTTGTAGAGGTAAGGCTTGCTCCAGGGGTCTGGCGGCACGGTGCTTTTTTGCAGGTAGGGGCCATCCCATTTTGTTTCGCCTGAGGGTTGGACTGTCAGTGCGGATAACCCTTGCGAAGTGGATGGATAGTGGCCGGTGTCGAGCCGATACTGGTCCAGGGCTTTACCGAGCGCATTGATCTGCGCCTTGGCGGTTTTTATCTCGGATTTACCAATTTGGGCGAAGTATTTCGGCCCCACGTAACCGGCGAGCAATCCGATAATAACCATGACTACGAGGAGTTCCAGCAAGGTAAATCCCCTGCTGCGGATGCGGCGTGCGGGTAATGCTTTTCGAATAATCAATTTATTTTTCAAAATATTAAGCTGAATTTACAGCCTGTCGACTGAGTGCAGGAATGACGACAATATAGCCGTGCCATGTGACAGTTTTATTACATTACGGATTCAATTTAGACGTGCGCCACTGTGAACAGTGGCGACGAGGTGGTTCTGGTGATTTTAATGCGGTATCGCGCCAGGTGTGTCCTGATCCCAGATGTACACGGGAAATTTGGGTGGCAACGAAATCGGGTAGCTATTATTTTTTGTGGGAGGATGGCGCGTGGTATGACACTAGGGATGGGGGGAATTGTTTGCGGCGTTGGGGAGGTATGCTAGTGAACAGGCGAGGGAGGTGGTAAGTTTTTGATTGATGAGCGAGCAACTGTTTTCATGCGGCGCAAGATGTGGTTGGCTCGCCGACCTGGACTCGAACCAGTCGTCAGACCTCCAGAATACCTGGATATTATTAGCTATGTTACCGATGGCAAATTGTGCCTATAATCTACCTCGCATATCCGTAGCCCCCCATGTTACTTGAACGGGGAGAAAGATTTTGTGATGGAAGCGACACATGTCAAAATCACTTCACTAAAGCGTTCACTACAATGGCTGGCAGCCTTCTCAGGGCAGAATCGAGGTAGCGAAAATGCCGTGCTAGGCCAAACAGAGGTCAACTTTTCAGATAGTTAATGCAGGAATTTCTCGCATTTGCCGCCCCGACGCCGTCTGGATATAGGCAACTGCTTTCATGCTGGGGCTATCCAGCACACCTCTCTTTGGCGTAACTGCATCAGTATGAAATCGAAAGCACTCAAACAAAGCGGCTCAAACCTACCGGCGGTGGCAGCAAGAACTCCCGCCAATTGGCAATTCCGCTGCATGTTAAGTATGCGTGGGACGTGTGTCATCAAGCCATGGCTTGATGATATTTCCATGGCCGGCCAAGCCAATCTGGACAGATCGATCGAGCATCTGCACCCACTGCTGCAACAAGACTGGCACAAACCACACCCGGCAAGCAATATTGGTGATAGCATATATGTGATAAGATTTAAAGATGAGACGAGAAAGCAGCATCGCATTTATGGTCACTTTCACAACAGTGACTATTCATTCGTAATGACACTCGACGGGTATGAAAAAGATGACAAATATTATCCCAGCAAATATGACGATACTTCCGCCAAAAATCGGGACTTGTGCAATATTGAACACGAAAACAAAACTATTCGATGCCGCTACGCAGCAGATGCCTGCGGTGAAGATGTATCCAATGCAGACGAATTCCACTTGGAATGTAGAGCCTGCTTTGACCCAGATGATCGGTAATTTAAAACATTTCGATACCGCTGGACAGAACATATTCATCGTATTGATAAACAATGAAAAAATGTTGAAAACAACACCGCTCCAATGGCTGAAAAAACGCAGGAAGTGGCGCAACCAAGAATATCGTCATTCCTACATGGAAGCCGCCATCGAGCAGGGCGTTGCTTGGCAAATCAAGATCAATCGAGAAAAACGCAACCTGAGTCAGGGTGAACTGGCGAACATGATCGGCTCTCAGCAATCAGCTATTTCACGCGTAGAGGATACGTCATACGGTCGCCACCGGCTTGAAACGCTTACTAAGATTGCCAACGCTTTCGACTGTGCACTGCAAGTCAGATTCATCCCTTACTCGAAGCTTGCGCGGGATAGCGACGATCTTTCGCCTAAAGCTTTATATGCCGAGTCATACACCGAGGAGATTGCGCAATGACGACCAAAACCAACCATTCCGAACCGAAGGTCGAACTGACCAACGCGCCACTTGTATACGTCGATTCGCTCATGGGTCTAGCCGTAGGCCCATTCGTGTCGAAGTTAATTCTGGGCGTGGAAGAACAACCGCAAAAGCATGTCCCTTCACTCCAGATATCCATACCAACGAATGCGCTACACGACTTGGCAAAACATATTATTGCGTTACTCCACGACCCAGAGGCTCAGAAAAACCTCGCCAAGGGTCACAAAGATTTTCAGGATAGCATAGCGGAATAAATCGAATTGCCGTTTTATTAGGGCAGCCCCGCAAGCCAGCAGCGTTCGTAGGCATCATCGGGGTAGCATAACTATAGCGATCCAGTGCCCAGATTTGTCCGGCTTGGCGAGCCAACTCAGCAAAAACTAAAGAGAAGCAAGCGTAGCGCACACAACCAACTAATAAGACTTCATCGAGCTCCGCTTGCCCGGTTTCTTCTTCTGCGTTATTACCCCTTTCACCACTTCCAGCCCCGGTACTTCATCGGTGGGGTACAGGTCGTTTAGCGGCTTCAGGTACCATCGGTCGCTGTGTTGCACCAGCTGGCGGAAGATATATTCATCCTTGTGCCAGGCAACAACGTAGGAGCCGTTGTGCGCCAGACCTTCCGGTTCGATGATGATGATTTCGCCTTCTTCGAATTCGGGCAACATGCTGTCGCCCAGCACCATCAGCGCGTAGGGTTCGGCGCTGGAGCAGGCGCTGGTTTCTTCGGCTATTTCTGGCCCTTCGTTACGGGGGATGATGGGGATGATTTTTTTCTGTGGCATGGGTGTTTGCATTTTCAGAGGGTCTCGATAAATTTCCGGCCGCGCCGGATGGCGGACCTGACTTGTTGTGGCGCGGTGCCGCCGATGTGGTTGCGGCTGTTTAACGAGCCTTCCAGGGTGAGCACGGCGAATACGTCGTCTGTGATCAAAGGTGAGAATTCGAGCAGCTTATCCAGGGAAAGTTCACTCAGATCACAGCGCTTGCCTTCCGCGTGGCGCACGGCGAGGGCGACGACTTCGTGGGCATCGCGGAACGGCAGCCCTTTTTTTACGAGGTAGTCGGCCAGGTCGGTGGCAGTGGCATAGCCCTGGAATGCGGCTTGGCGCATGGCTTCCTTGTTTACCGTGATGCCGCCCATCATGTCGGCGTAAATGCGCAGCGTGGCGGTCAGGGTGTCGACTGTGTCGAACAGCGGCTCCTTGTCTTCCTGGTTGTCCTTGTTGTAGGCCAGCGGCTGGGATTTCATCAGGGTCAGCAGCGCCATCAAGTGGCCGGTGACGCGGGCGGTTTTGCCGCGCACCAGTTCGGGCACATCCGGATTTTTCTTCTGCGGCATGATCGAGGAGCCGGTGCAGAAGCGGTCGGCGATGTCGATGAAGCCGACACGCGGGCTCATCCACAGAATCAACTCTTCCGACAGGCGCGACAGATGGGTCATGATCAGCGCTGCGGCAGCCGTGAATTCGATGGCGAAGTCGCGATCGGAAACGGCGTCGAGCGAGTTTTCGCAGACCCCGTCGAAACCCAGTTCTCGCGCCACCATTTCCCGGTCGATCGGGAAGCTGGTGCCGGCCAGCGCAGCTGCGCCGAGCGGCAGACGGTTGACGCGCGTGCGACAGTCGCGCATTCTCTCGGCATCGCGCTTGAGCATTTCGAAGTAGGCCATGAGATGATGGCCAAAAGTAACCGGCTGGGCGACCTGCAAATGCGTAAAGCCGGGCATGACAGTATCGGCGTGCTGCTCCGCCAGATCGAGCAGGGCTAGTTGCAGTCCCTTGATCAGGATCAGCAGTTCATCGATGGAGGCGCGCAGCCACAGGCGTACGTCGGTGGCGACCTGGTCGTTGCGCGAGCGGGCGGTGTGCAGCCGCTTGCCGGCTTCGCCGACCAGGGCAGTGAGGCGTTTTTCGATATTCAGGTGGACGTCTTCCAGGTCGAGCAGCCATTCGAACTGGCCGGCACGGATTTCATCCAGGATCTGGGCGAGGCCCTTGCGGATAGACGCAAGGTCATCCGCGGCGATGATGCCGCAGGATTCGAGCATGGCGGCGTGGGCGAGCGAGCCCTGGATGTCGAATTCTGCCAGGCGCTGGTCGAATTCCACCGAAGCGGTATAGCGCTTGACCAGTTCCGCTACTGGTTCGCTGAATCTGCCCGACCAGGCTTTGCCCGTCGCCGAGGATTTTTGTTGCATATCGTTGCCGCCTTGACCAAAATTCGAAAATGACAAGTATAAAGCAAAATCCGCCTGCTCCCACAGGGGCTGCGACACCTCCCTCCGGCATGGCCGGGGTGGCGCTGCCAAACTTCTGCAATCTCGGCATCATGCTGCGCATCCTGTTTATCGTGGACGGCATGAGCGTGGTGGCGGCGATGCTGAAAGCGCCCAGCTACGACGGAATGTGGCGGGAGCTGATGAATCTCTCCGCGCTGGTGCAGCCGGTGCTGCTGCTGTCCCTGCTTTTTCTGTGCCTGGGTCGCGGCGTTCTGGCGCGCCTGCCTTACCGTTTTGGCGTGGCCGCAGTGCTGTTGCTGGAACTGGCGCTGAGTACGCTGGTGCATCTCTTAAGTCAGCGTTTGTTCGATGCCGATCTCGGCGCGCTAGAACGTCACTGGTTGTTTGCCGTGCTAATCAGCGGCGTGCTACTGGGCTACTTTCACCTGCGCAGCCGGGCTTTCTCGCCGGCGATCAGCGAGGCCCGGTTGCAGGCGTTGCAGGCGCGTATCCGCCCGCATTTTCTGTTCAACAGCATCAACGCGGTGCTCAGTCTGATTCGTTCTGACCCGAAACAGGCCGAGCGGGCGCTGGAAGACATGGCCGACCTGTTTCGCGTGCTGATGGCCGATAATCGGCAGTTGGCACCGCTGGAAAAAGAAGTAGCGCTGTGCCGCCAGTATCTGGAACTGGAGCATCTGCGTTTGGGAGAGCGGCTGAAAGTGGTCTGGCACGTGGAAAAAATGCCGGGTGATGCACTGATTCCGCCGCTTTTGCTTCAGCCCTTGCTGGAGAATGCGGTTTATCACGGGATTGAGCCCTGCACCGAGCCGGGTGAAATCGTGATCAATATTTACCGCGCCCGTGACCAGGTGCATCTGGTGCTGGTCAATCCCTATCAGAGAGATGGAGGTCACCATTCCGGCAATAAGATGGCACTCGCGAACATCCGTGAGCGCCTGGAACTGCATTTTGACGCGGAAGCCACGCTGATGACGAAAGTAAACGACAGCAGCTACCAGGTCCACATCGTCGTGCCCTATGTGAGCGAAAAAAATGCCTGAAGCCCTGCGCGTGCTGATTGTGGATGACGAAGCGCCAGCCCGTAGCCGGCTCAGGGAACTGCTGCAGGATTGCGCCGCCAGCCAGTCGCTGGAGCTGGTGGGGGAGGCGACGAACGGGAATGAGGCGCTGGAGTTCCTGGCGCAAAGTCCGGCGGACGTAGTGCTGCTCGACATCCGCATGCCAGGCATGGATGGCATCGAGGCGGCGCAGCACATGCAGTGCCTGCCCCAGCCCCCCGCCGTCATTTTTGTCACCGCTTACGATCATTACGCTGTCCAGGCTTTCGAGGTCAACGCGATCGATTACCTGCTCAAGCCGGTGCGGGCCGAACGCCTGCTTGCTGCGCTGCTCAAGGCGAAGGCGCTGGTGACCGGTAGCGTGGAGGCATTGCGTGGCTTGGCGCCGCAGGGCAGGGCGAATTTGAGTGTGTACGAAAGAAACCGGATTGTTCTGGTCCCGGTGGAAGAGATCGTCTACCTGCGTGCCGAACTCAAATATGTCACGGTCAGAACAGCCGAGCGCGAGTATCTGGTGGAGGAATCCTTAAGTCATCTGGAGCAGGAGTTCGATCGGCGCTTCGTGCGCATCCACCGCAACTGCCTGGTGGCGAAGGCTTATGTCGAAGGCTTCGAGCGTCAGGCGCAGGATGATTCCGGCGAAGCCCAATCCGGCTGGGTAGTGGTGCTGAATGGGATTGCCGAAAGGTTGCCGATCAGCCGGCGGCAGCAGCACATCGTCAAGGAATTCGGACGCAGCTGACTAACTTCTGCCGCGCACCTTGGCGAGGGCTGCGTCGATGCGCTGGTCGAGAAAACCGCCATAGTAATCCGGCGTAGTGAGGCCGATCAGCGGTTCGGTCAGTTCGTGGCCTTCCGAGTCAAACCACTTGATGGTGGGGGTCAGCTTGATCTGGTGTTCCTTGGCGAAACGGGCGTGGGTGGTGGATTTGCCGGAAAAGTCGCGAAGCGCAACGTTGGCTGTGGTGTCGATACGCCGCATCATGACTTTGGCTTCGTATTCCGGATTGCGCCGCATCGGCCGCAGAAAATCCCGGTTGAGTATCAGGCAAAAGGTGCAGTTGCGGCTGCCGAAGACCAGCATGATCGGCACGCCCCTGGTTTTTGCTTCCTGGGCATCGGCGGCAAGGTTGTGAGCAATCGGTACCTCGGTGCTATCCGCGGCGTGCACGCCGGCGGCAGTGAACCATGCTAAAATAATCACCAATAGGCCGTTGGCCAGCTTAATGTTCATTATGTAATCTTTGCCTTGGAAAATTCGTTGAAAACTCACTCGGACAATACGGACGCCGGTATTACGCAGATCACCATTGCGACGCGAGAAAGCGCGCTGGCGATGTGGCAAGCTCACCATATCAGACAGCAACTGCAAGCATTATATCCACAAATCAAGATAATAATCCTCGGCATGACCACGACCGGCGACCAGATTCTGGACAAAACCCTGTCGAAGATCGGCGGCAAGGGATTGTTCGTCAAGGAACTGGAGCAGGCGATGCAGGAAGGACGTGCTGATATCGCGGTGCACTCGTTGAAAGACGTGCCGATGGTGATGCCGGAGGGATTCGTTCTCGCTGCCATCGGCGAACGCGAGGATCCGCGCGATGCTTTCGTGTCCAACCAATTCAAAAAGCTGGAAGAATTGCCGCCGGGCAGCGTGGTCGGTACTTCCAGTTTGCGTCGCCAGTGCCAGATACAGGCGCGTTTTCCGGAGCTGAAAATCGAGTCGCTGCGCGGCAACGTGCAAACCCGTTTACGCAAGCTGGATGAAGGTCAATACGCTGCGATTATTCTCGCTGCGGCGGGGCTGAAACGCCTCGGCCTGGGCGAGCGCATTACTTCGCTGCTGCCCCCCGAACAGAGCCTGCCTGCTGTGGGGCAAGGCGCGATTGGCATTGAGTGTCGAGCCGGGGACGATGATCTGATTGCCTTGCTGGCGTCGCTCAATCACACCGATACCGCCGCCTGCGTTACGGCGGAGCGCACGATGAGCCGCGCCCTGGCGGGAAGCTGCCAGGTGCCACTGGGCGGCTTTGCCGAAATAGCCGATGGCGTGCTCCGCTTGCGCGGCTTCGTGTCCAGTGTTGATGGTGTGCGCGTGGTGCGCTCGGAAGTGTCGGGCAAGCCTGATGAAGCGGAACAGATTGGCAAGGAACTGGCCCAGCGCCTGATCGGCATGGGCGCGGACAAGATACTGGCGGAACTCGAACAGCAAGAATGATGCCTCTGGCTGGCCTCGGCATAGTAGTGACCCGTCCGGCGCATCAGGCGGGAAACCTGGCTGAATTGATCGAGAGTGCCGGCGGCAGGGCGATCCTGTTCCCCACGCTGGAAATTTTCGATGCGCAGGATATGGGACCCTTGTCTGGGGTGATCGACCGGCTGGAACAGTTCGACCTGGCGATTTTCATCAGCCCCAATGCGGTTAACAAGGCGATGAATCTGATTCGGGCAAAGCGAACCTGGCCACAAAGTTTGCGCTGTGCGGCGGTGGGCAAGGGCAGCGGGAAAGAGCTGCAGCGTTTTGGTTGCGAAGGCGTACTCGTGCCTCAAGGCCGCTTCGATAGTGAAGCGTTGCTGGCATTGCCTGAATTACAGGATATGGCAGGCAAGCAGGTGGTGATTTTTCGCGGTGAGGGTGGACGCGAACTTTTGGGCGACGAGTTGGTCCGGCGTGGCGCCGAACTCACCATGGTTGAGTGTTACCGGCGCGGAAAACCCGTCAGCGGGGATGTCGGTCTGCTGCTTAAGCAGTGGGTGCGCGGTGAAATAGACGCAATAATTGTGACTAGCGGCGAGAGTATGCGCAATCTGTTTGATCTGGTGGGCAAACTTGGGCAACAATGGCTGAAAAAGACGCCGCTGTTTGTGTTCCATGAAAATATTGCCGAGGTGGCGCGCGAGTTGGGGGCCGAGCAGGTTCATGTTACCCCTGCGGGTGATGAAGGCTTGCTGAGGGGTTTGATCGAGTGGCGAGAAAAAACTAGAGAGCGGGCATGAGCGAGAATACACAGGACAGGCAAGAGGAAATGCCGGTGCCGGCACAGACAAAGCCGGCTCCGGCGCGGGTATCCCGTTTCAATCTCGGGTTGGCGGTGGGGGTCGTGGCGCTGGTTCTGATCGGCTGGCAATGGCTGGACAGCCGGCAGCACGGTAATGTTCTCGAGCAGAATCTGGGCCGTCGCCTGGCCGAATCCGACAGCAGCAACAAGGAAAGCCAGATCGTTGCGGCGCGGGCGCAGGAGGAATCTCGCCAGGCGATGGTCAAGCTCGGCATGCTGGAGCAGAAGCTGGCCGAATCGCAGAACCAGCAGGTGGCGCTGGAATCCCTTTACCAGGAGCTGTCGCGTAACCGCGACGAATGGGTGCTGGCCGAGATCGAGCAGATTCTGCTGATTGCCAGCCAGCAACTGCAGCTTGCCGGCAATCCCAAGGCTGCATTGATCGCGCTACAAACCGCCGATAGCCGTTTGCAGCGGCTCGACAAGCCGCAGTTCATCAGCCTGCGCAAGGCGATCGTTGCGGATATTGAACGCCTTCAGGCATTGCCGGCGATTGATGTGGTCGGATACAGCCTGCGCCTCGACAGTCTGGCCAACATGGTGGACGATTTGCCGCTGGTGATCGGCAGCGAACTGCAGGCTGACAGGGTGACGACGAAAGCGGGGGGTGATGAGACGCCTTTGGCCAAGCTGGGACGAGAAATCTGGCTGGACATGAAGCAACTGGTTCGTATCCAGAATATGGAAAACCCCGATGCGCCACTGCTTTCTCCGCCGCAGGCCTATTTCCTGCGGGAAAATCTGCGGTTACGTTTTTTGTCGGCGCGCATCGCCCTGTTGCGGCACGATGAAGTTACCTACAAAGCCGACCTGAAAGCAGCTGAAGCATGGCTGCGCCGTTATTTCGACGTCAAGGCAAAGTCGACCCAAACTGCGCTTGGCATTCTCAAGCAGCTTGCCACTGGCCCGCTGAGTATCGAGATGCCGGATATTTCCACCAGCCTGAATGCGGTGCGTAACAATAAACTGGTGCGCGAAAGGTCGGGAATCAAGTGAAGACGCTGTTCTGGATTCTGGCTATCCTGGCCGCGGCGGTGGCGCTGATGCTGGCCGCCAAACACAATGCCGGCTACGTGCTGCTGGTTTATTCCCCGTATCGGATCGAGCTGTCTCTCAACCTTTTTGTGACGCTGTTGCTGGCATTTTTTGCCGCAGGCTATGTGGTGGTGCGTCTGGCGGTGCATACTTTGAACCTGCCCGCCTATGTGCGTGCCTTCCGCCAGGAGCGGAGGCGCGACAAGGCGCGCGAGGCGATGGATGACGCGCTATTGTTCTTTTACGAAGGGCGCTACGCCAAGGCCGAAAAGTTTGCCAACATTGCGCTGGATTCGCATGAAGCACCTCTGGCCAACGCCTTGTTGGCAGCGCACGCCGCTCACGAGCAGAAGGCTTACGACCGCCGCGACAGCTATCTGGTGCAAGCCGAGGAAGTAGGGTCGGACCGACCGGAGCCACGCCTGATGACTCAGGCTGAATTATTGCTCGATCAACGCGATTTCCAGCAGGCGTTGCAGTCCCTGAAGGAGTTGCAGACCACGTCACGAAAAAATCTTGCTGCATTGCGGCTGGAATTGAAGGCGCAGTTGCAGGCCAAAAATTGGGATCAAGTACTGCTGCTGACCGCCCAGTTGGAGAAACGTGAAGCAATAGACTCGATCCAGGCCACGCAGCAAAAAATTGGTGCGCACCAGGAAAATCTGAAACGGAAGCAGCAGGATTTAGCCGGCTTGCGCGATTACTGGCAGAAAATTCCCAGTGCTGACAAGACCAACAGCAAGATCGCGCTGGCCGCGGCGCAAAGTTTTATGGTTTTCCGCGAATGCCAAATCGCGCTGACCATCCTGACCGATAGCCTGGAAACTCAGTGGGACAGCGATTTGGTCAGATTGTATGGCGAATGTCTGGGCAAGGACACGCTGAAGCAGGTCGAACGCGCCGAGAACTGGCTAAAGCGGCATCCTCAGGATGCTGCGTTGCTGCAAACACTGGGCCGGTTATGCGCAAAGCAGGAGTTGTGGGGCAAGGCGCAGAGCTATCTGGACGCCAGCCTGAGCATCGAAGCCAACGCCGGGACGCACCTGGAACTGGCGCACTTGCTGGAGAAAATCGGCCGCGCCGAAGAAGCCGGAAAGCATTACCGCGAAAGCATGGTGCTACTGCAACAGCGGAGCTGATTGACGGTCGCTTTCAGGATCAATCCGCCTTCTGACGTTGATGACATATATGCGCCAACTTAGTCTGACACCGCACAGCTAGATGGTATGGAGAGGCAGCCAGGCGCCGTCTTGATAAATCACCTCGTTATCCAGGATGACTCTTTTTGTCACGGCGAACACATCCACATGATGCCTTGCCGCAGCCCTTCTGATGTTGGGTTTGTTGTAGATGCCATGTTTGGCGCCTAGCGACAGGTGGATGCCGCACATGCGTTCATAGGTGCCGATATCGCTGACGACTCTGTCCTGTGTGAAAGTGCGGTTCATGCCCAAGCCCAGTTCACGCACCCAGATTTCTCCTTCGTCGGCGCGAATGTTGGCGAGAACCTGATCGAACTCGGGTGTGGAGTCGATGGCTTCGATTACGCGGCCTTTGCTGATCACCAGGGTGATGGGCTGAGCGGGTTTGTTGACCGTAAATGAGGTGTCCCCAAAAATAGCGATGCGCACACGGCCATTCACGGCTTCCAGATCTTTGGATTCGGTGAAGACTTCACCGATAGGGAATTGCCCGCCGACATTGAGCATATTGCTGTAGTCGCCTACGTTGAGTTTGGCCGATTCAAACCCCGCCGCAAAAACCAGTTCCTCTCCGTCGCTATCGATGATACCCATTTGCGCACTATCAAGGCGCGCTTTCAGAGCGTTGCCCACGCCACAAAAATAAGCCGGATCGTAAGCCAGCGACTCGATATAAAGCACAGATTCCGCGCCTGGCATGCGTGATAAATGCGGGTGCTCAATAACTTTGAGCGATTTCTTGAAAAGCTCAACTCGTATGCGATATGCATTCAACCGAAAGCTGGTGGACTGGATCAGCACCACCAGATCGCCGGACACGAGTCGATCAAATGCCGCACACACAGCTTCTGGTGCGGTACTGTTGAAGTCGATGAAGATGGCGTCGGGGAGGCTGCGTCGGTAGGCCTCGGTGAGCGCAATCGCAAGATCGCATTGCGCATCCCAAACGACTATTGCGGATTGCGTGGGCAGGTATTCGATCGCAAGCGTCAGAATATCGCGGATATTGATCTCGGCGGTATCAATGGCTGCATCGGGAATGGTGGCGCAAATGGCGTGCTGGGTCATGGCGATTGAATCTGAAAAAAGCAGTTAGCCACAGAGAACACGGAGTTCACAGAGAAAAGCCAATGTGCTGATGTAAATATTGGCGTCACTCGTCTGGTGATCTTGGGAAATAAGCATAACCCGCATTATCTCTGTGGCTTGCATCTGCATTTTTTGGATTGAAACATTATGGCGAATTTCAGGCTCAACAATCCCGCAAGCTATCCCATCGAATCACGCCTTGGCTTTGGGTTTGCTGAACGTAAATGCGTCAGAATAAAACTCTTCGTTCGGCAGTTTGCGCTGCGTGGTCAAGGCCTGGTGTGCCGCTTCCACCATCACGGGCGCACCGCAGGCGTAGACCTGGCAGTCTCCCAGATCGGCGTAATCTTCCAGCACTGTCTCGTGCAGGAAACCGGTCCTGCCTTTCCAGTGGTCTTCCGGTGCGGGTTCGGACAGCACCGGCACAAACTTGAAATTGGCGTGTTCCTGTTCCCATTTTTTTGGCAGATCCAGCATGTACAAGTGGCTCAAGTTGTGGGCGCCCCAGTAGAAGGTGATCGGACGCTTGATGCCGTGGTGGAAGGCATGCTCGAGTATGGCCTTGACCGGGGCGAAGCCGGTGCCGCTGGCAAGCAGGAGAATCGGCTTGTCGCTGTCTTCGCGCAAAAAGAAGGTGCCCAATGGGCCTTCAAAGCGCAGGAGGGCTTTCTCATGCATTTGCGTGAACACCAGATCGCTGAAACTGCCTCCCGGTACGCGGCGGATGTGCAACTGCAAAAAGCTGTCGTCGTGGGGTGCGTTGGCGAGGGAGTAGGCGCGGCGTGCACCGTCCTTGAGCAGGATGTCGATATATTGGCCGGCCAGGAATTGCAGGCGCTCATTGGCCGGCAGCTTGAGGTAGAGCACTGCGACATCTTCCGCCGGCGTCTCTATTTTTTCCACTTTGCACGGCATGATTTTGACCGGAATATCCTGTGTATCGGTGACTTCATGCACTTCTATCACTACGTCGGTTTTGGGTTCGGCGCAGCAGAACAGCGCCATTCCCGCGAGCTTTTCAGGTTCGTTCAGTGCATGGTCCTGATAGTCGCCGTAATCGACCGTACCTTCCAGAATTTTACCTTTGCATGCGCCGCATGCGCCGTTGCGGCAGCCGTAAGGTAGCGTGTGACCCTCTCGTAGTGCTGCTTCCAGGATGGTCTCGCCTTCCATGACCGTCACCGAGTGATTGCTCGGCATGATCGTCAATTTGTGTGACATGCGTACTTCCTCTAGATTAAAGTGGCTTCATTAGCCGACTCGATAAACCTGTGCCATGCGGCAACGATTGCTGATTGTGGGCTGCGACGATATCGCGCTGCCGGATTCGTTCCTTATGAGGCGATATGAATGACGCGGCAAGAATCAGCCAAATGCCGGTCGCCTGCTCACTCAATCGTGAATTTTCAACACCTCTGAAGGAGGTCGCGTTAATTAGCGCAGCCGTAACCTTCTGGCGCCGCTGAGCAAATCAGAATAGTGTACCACAGCGCTTGGTTTTTATCAGTGCCCGAGGAGTCTATGGCGATAGCAGCAACGCGGGGCGGGAAAAACCTGGCGCGTTGCGCCGGTTGCCGCTCGCGTATGGACAGGCAGGCTGATCACATCGGGCCTGTCATGCGAGTGATGATGAGTCGATGAGGCGGCGAGCGCATACTTAATGTTATTCCTTGCGGCTGATTTCTTTCATAATCAACCATCGTTCGCCTTGCAGCCTGAGTTCGAGACGCTTGTGCAATCCGGTTTCAGAAAATCCATCTGCATTGAAGGATTGAACGAACTCAACAACTGCAGTATCTCCTTTCGAGAGGGTCGTCAGATCCGAAAGGTTTATTTCGATTTTGTGGTATTTGCCTAGCCGTTTACGGCGCTGTTTTTCCCAATCTGAACGGGTAAGGCCACCTGGAGGTTCAAATTCTGGTGCGTAGGCGGACAGGTAATTGTTCAGGTTTTGCTCAGACCATGCCTTGACCCAGCTATCTACAAAGCGCTTCACTGGTTGCCGGCTATCCTCTTCAGTGTTGGGGTTGCTCGCAATATAGGCGGGTTGGACTGGCTTTGTTATTTCTTGCTCTTGCCGGGTTGAAGCAATGGGGCTGCTGACAGGGGTCAACAGCGTACTGGCAGTTCCTGCGCCCAGGACAAAACCCACCACTCCGGCAACCAGCAGTTTATGCCAAACCGGTTTTTCTGGGGAGGGCGGTGGAGCCGGCATTTCACTTTTCGGCTGCGAGTCGTTTTGCTGTGCTGCACCAAACCGGCGCATGGCCTCTTCAACGATACTCATCACAGCTGCTCTGATTGTGAGGTCTGTTTTCGTGTTCGCATTTGATTTTAAATGAAATATTACTGTAAACACAGGGTGTTGCGCACGATGCTATCATTTGTTGTTGTTTTTCGCCAAACAACGTTAGGCGGGCTTTCTGGTATGCGCAATGGGCTGGGACGGACTAACGTAGCTTGTCGTGCTCGTTGACCCGTGTCCATTCGCCATCGATTACGTCGTCGTTGGCCGCATTTGGCATGTTTACCTTGGGGTGGGGCAGGAGTAGCAGGATCAGGGCCAGAAAATCGCTGATAATGCCGGGGAAAATCAGCAGGAGTCCTGCCAGCACGGTGCGGAAGCCGATCAATAGAGAGAGGCTGGGGGAATGGCCTGACTGCAGGGCGGCGAACAGGCGCAACGGTAGCATGGCGCCGGCCTCTCGTACCAGCCAGCCGCCGACTATCGCGCTCGACAGTAGCCAGGGCAGCAGCCACCAGCCGACAGATCCAGATAGTTTGACCAGGACATAAATCTCCAAGGCCGGGAAACCGAGTAGAATGAGCGGAATTAGCAAGGTACGCATGTATGGGGCCTCAAATGGAAGCAATATTGGTGATCACCAACTTGCCGGACCGGGAAGCCGCACAGCGGCTGGCTGGAAGGCTGGTGGAGGAACGGCTTGCGGCTTGCGTCAACATTCTCGCGTCATGCGAGTCGGTCTATCGCTGGCAAGGCCAAATCGAATCCGCGCAGGAGATCACACTGTTGATTAAAACACTGAGGGCGCATTACGGCAAGGTTGAAAAAACCATACGTCAGTGTCACCCTTACGAACTTCCCGAAATTATCGCAGTCCCAATTACCGCCGGCTTGCCTGCTTATTTCGAGTGGCTGGCGGCTGAAACGATTAACTCCGAAGAATAAGGTTGAGTATGCATTATTTGATAGCATTTTTTCTGTTGTGTTCTTCAGTGGTGAGTGCCGGCGAGGGCGATCTGCTCGAACCCGAACAGGCATTCAAGCTTTCCGCCCGTGCTCTGGATGGTCAGACCCTCGAAGTGCGCTACCAGATCGCCGATGGGTATTACCTGTACAAGGAAAAGCTCAAATTCCAGGCGGAGCCCTCGGATGTCATCCTCGGAACGCCGCTGCTGCCCGCAGGAAAGGTCAAGCAGGACGAGTATTTTGGCAAAGTTGAAACCTATCGCCATGATCTGGTGATTCGCCTGCCCTATACTCGCGGCTCAGCATCACGCATCACCCTGAAGGCGGTATCGCAGGGGTGTGCAGATGTGGGGGTGTGTTATCCACCGCAAACCCAGACGGTAAAAATCGATCTTCCCGATGTTCAGGGGAATGTGGAAAAGAAGCCTTTTTCATTCAAGATGCTGGGCGGTGGTCAGGATGAGTTTTTGCCGGTGGATCAGGCGTTCAAGCTGGCCGTCAAGGCTATCGACAAGGACTCTCTGCAGGCCAGTTTCACGATCGCCGATAACTATTATTTGTATCGCGACAAGATCAAGTTCTCCCTGAAGGGTGGGGGCGCCAGTATCGACGGGGTGACCTTGCCCAGGGGCGAGATCAAGTCTGACCCCAATTTTGGTGATACCGAGGTGTACCATCAATCGTTCCAAGCGACTATCAAGCTGAAGCACGAAGGCGGCGGCGACCCGGCGGTCAGTCTGGTCGCCACCTACCAGGGGTGCAGCGAAAAAGGGATTTGCTATCCGCCAGTGCAGAAGGTGATTGCACTGACTATGCCAACGGCTGCCGCTGCGTCGGCTGAGGCTGCGCAGCAGTCCGCTACAGTCGCGGGTGCTGAAACGAGCGCAACCTCCAAACCGGTGGAGGCGCAGGGTAATGAGTCTTCTCGTATCGGAGCCTTGTTCAAGGGCGGCAGCTTCTGGCTGATCATGGCGAGCTTCTTTGGTTTCGGTCTGTTGCTGGCGCTTACTCCTTGCGTGTTTCCCATGATCCCGATTCTTTCCGGCATCATTGTCGGGCAAGGGCATGCGCTGACAAAATCCCGTGCTTTGGGTCTGTCGGTGGCCTATGTGCTTGGCATGGCACTCACCTATGCGGCTGTCGGCGTGGCTGCGGGCATGTCCGGTACCCTGCTCTCATCCGCCCTGCAGAATCCCTGGGTACTGGGAGGTTTTGCCATGATCTTCGTGGTGCTGGCCTTCTCGATGTTCGGTTTTTACGAGTTGCAGATGCCCGGTTTCATCCAGAATCGCTTCAATGATGCCAGCAACCGCGTCAAGGGTGGCAGTACGGCCGGGGTTTTCGTCATGGGGGCGCTCTCGGCGGTGATCGTGGGCCCCTGCGTTGCGGCTCCGCTGGCTGGTGCATTGTTGTATATCGGCCAGACTGGCGATGTGGTGCTGGGCGGTTCTGCGCTATTCTTCCTGGCGTTGGGCATGGGCGCTCCTCTCTTGCTGGTGGGGGTTTCCGCCGGCGCATTGTTGCCTAAAGCCGGTGCCTGGATGGAGGCGGTGAAGAGTTTCTTCGGCGTGCTGCTACTGGGCATGGCGATCTGGCTGATTTCACCGGTGATCTCCTCGGCCGTTCACATGCTGTTGTGGGCGGGCTTGCTGATTGTTTCCGCCATTTATTTGCGCGCCATCGACCCTTTGCCTCATCCGGCCAGTGGTTTTGCCAAGTTCTGGAAAGGGGTGGGGGTCGTCGCGCTGATTGTCGGCGTGGCATTGCTGATCGGCGTTCTTTCCGGCAATCGCGACATGTTGCAGCCTTTATCAGGGCTGCGTACCGAAGCGAAAGCCGCGGGCGTGGAGTCTCTCAAGTTCGAGCGGGTGAAGAGTGTGGCGGAACTGGAAAGCCGTTTGAATCAGGCCAATGGTAAAATCGTGATGCTGGATTTCTACGCCGACTGGTGTGTTTCCTGCAAGGAGCTCGAGCGCTTCACCTTCGGCGATGCCAAAGTGCAGGCCAAGCTGCGCGATGCAGTGCTGCTGCAGGTCGATGTCACGGCCAACAACGAGGAAGACAAGGCGTTGCTCAAGAAATTTGGATTGTTCGGGCCTCCCGGCATCATTTTCTTCGACAAAAGCGGCAAGGAGTTGGGCGACGCGCGCGTGATCGGCTATGAACCGCCCGAGAAGTTTATCGTTATACTGGATGCTATAATCCGCTAGCTCAATTTCCCAAGACCTTTCATGCCCAAAGCCAAATTATTACTGATTGCCGCAGGGGCTGCTGTCGCCTTGGCGGCAGTCTATTTCGCCGTTCCGAAACAGCCAAAACAGGTTGCTACCCAGGCCGCCGCTTCCCAGGAGATTTCTGCCGAGCCGGTGTTTGCTGCCAGCTTCAAGGATCTCGATGACAAGCTCCAACCCCTCGAGCAGTGGCGCGGCAAGGTGGTGGTGCTGAATTTCTGGGCGCCCTGGTGCCCGCCTTGTCGTGAGGAAATGCCGGATTTCATCAAGCTGCAGGATAAATATCACGAACGCGGCCTGGTGTTCATCGGTGTAGCACTGGATGAAAAGATCAAGGTGCAGGCCTTTGCCGACGAGATAGGCGTTAATTACCCGATCTTGCTGGGAGAAATGGAAGCCGTGGATCTGGCGAAGAAAATCGGCAATCGTTTGGGAGGATTGCCGTTTACCGTGGTTATTGATCGTAACGGTAAAATAATTGCCAGCGAAGTGGGTGGGTTAACCATGGCCAAGTTGGAAAAAATCGTATTACCCCTGTTGTAGGATAAAAGATGTAGATATTGTCTGGCATTAATCAAGATCAGGTAGGTTCACCCGCAAGGCTGGAAGCCTGCCTGGTTAACAACTTCGGGGAAAAGCTGGACAAGTTCACCTATTTTGCGGCAAAATTGCCATTATGAAAACGGAAAATCAGGGAAAGGGTGGTGTCAGGTGAAAGCCACCAATACCAGAATTCTCGTCCTTCATGGACCCAATCTGAATTTGCTGGGTATGCGTGAACCAGGCCACTATGGGCTCGCTACTCTGGCGCAGATCAATGATCGTCTGCAGCAGATGGCACAGGATGCCGGCGCGATGCTGGAAGACTTTCAGAGCAACAGCGAAACCGAACTGATTAACCGGGTGCAGCAGGCAAAAGCCGATGCAGTGGATTTCATCATCATTAATCCCGCAGCCTATACTCATACCAGTGTTGCATTGCGCGATGCACTCGCGGCTGTAGCCATCCCCTTTATTGAAGTGCATCTTTCCAACGTGTTTGCGCGTGAGGCATTCCGCCATCATTCATATTTTTCCGATCTGGCTGTTGGCGTTATCAGCGGCCTGGGTGCGAAAGGTTATGAACTGGCGTTGGAGTTCGCGCTGCAACATCAAGCTTAAGGACTAAATATGGATTTGCGAAAAGTTAAGAAATTGATCGATCTGGTCAGTGAATCCGGGATTGCTGAACTGGAAATTACCGAAGGCGAAGAAACCGTGCGCATTAGCCGCTATGGCCAGAACCCGCCGCAGCAGATGATGTATTCCCAGCATCAGATGCCTTCCTTCATGCCTGCTGCGGCTCCTGCCGCCATCGATGCTGCGCCCGCTGTTGCTGCTCAGCCCGACGGACATCCCGTCAAGTCGCCGATGGTAGGCACGTTTTATCGTGCTGCCTCGCCCGGCTCGAAGGATTTTGTCGAGGTGGGTCAATCCGTGAACGCGGGCGATACCCTCTGCATTATTGAAGCGATGAAGCTGCTCAACGAAATCGAAGCGGACCAGAGTGGCGTTATCAAGGCGATTCTGGTCGAGAATGGCCAGCCCGTCGAATATGGCGAGCCTCTGTTTATTATTGGTTAAATTTTTACCGCAGAGACGCAGAGACGCAGAGGGAATGCGGTGTTTTCTCCGCACTTCTGTACCTCTGCGGTTAGCTAAAGGTTTCCTCAATGTTTGAAAAAATTCTAATTGCCAACCGTGGCGAAATCGCCCTGCGCATCCAGCGTGCCTGCCGCGAAATGGGCATCAAAACCGTGGCGGTCCATTCCGAGGCCGACGCCGATGCCAAGTATGTGAAACTTGCCGATGAGTCGGTGTGTATCGGCCCGGCCCCGTCCACCCTGAGCTATCTGCATGTTCCCTCGATCATCAGTGCGGCAGAGGTGACCGATGCCGAGGCGATTCATCCGGGCTATGGATTCCTTTCTGAAAATGCCGATTTCGCTGAGCGGGTGGAGCAAAGCGGTTACGTTTTCATCGGCCCGCGCCCGGAAACGATCCGCCTGATGGGCGACAAGGTCAGTGCCAAGGATGCGATGAAAGCTTCCGGCGTACCCTGCGTGCCCGGTTCGGAGGGCGCACTGTCGGACGATTCGGACGAGATTTTCCGTGCCGCCAAGGATGTCGGTTATCCGGTGATCATCAAGGCGGCCGGCGGCGGCGGCGGACGCGGCATGCGCGTGGTGCATACCGAAGCGGCGCTGCTGAATGCGGTCAGCATGACCAAAAACGAAGCGCAGACAGCATTCGGTAATCCCGTAGTGTACATGGAGAAGTTTCTCGAAAATCCGCGTCACATCGAGATCCAGGTGCTTGCCGACGAGCATGGCAATGCGGCGTTTCTGGGCGAGCGCGACTGCTCGATGCAGCGTCGCCATCAGAAGATTATCGAGGAAGCCCCGGCGCCAGGTCTTGATCCCAAACTGCGCGACAAAATTGGTGAGCGTTGCGCGGAAGCCTGCCGCAAGATCGGTTATCGCGGGGCGGGCACCTTTGAGTTTCTGTACGAGAATGGCGAGTTTTTCTTCATTGAAATGAATACTCGTATTCAGGTTGAGCATCCGGTGACGGAAATGATCACCGGCATCGACATCGTGCAGGAGCAGATCCGTATTGCCGCCGGCCTGAAGTTGAGTTTCAAGCAGAAAGATGTCCAACTCAAAGGACATTCGATCGAGTGCCGCATCAATGCCGAGGATCCCTACACCTTCGTGCCTTCGCCCGGACGCATCACGGTCTACCATGTGCCTGGCGGCCCCGGCATCCGGGTCGATTCGCATGTGTACCAGAATTATGTGGTGCCGCAATACTACGACTCCATGGTCGGCAAGCTGATCGCCTACGGTGCTACTCGTGAGCAGGCCATCGCCCGGATGAAGACCGCGCTTTCTGAAATGGTCATCGAGGGCATCAAGACCAACATCCCGCTGCATCAGGACCTGATGCGCGACGCCGCCTTCGTCCAGGGAGGTACCAGTATTCATTATCTGGAGCACAAACTGGCCGCCGCGAAAGTGAAGCCTCAGTGATGACCATCAAGCTTTGTCGTAACTAAATAAAGAGCAATACTACTTCAAGGAATATGCATGGCTTGGCTGTCGCTTAAAATCGAGGCGGATGAACAAACCGCCGGCGTACTGAGCGATGCCCTGCTCGAACTGGGTGCGCTGGCGGCGGACATCGAGGACGCCAATGCGGAAACCGACCGGGAGCAGCCGATCTTCGGCGAGCCGGGCGAGCCGGTCGACAGCCTGTGGCAAAACAGCATCGTCAGCGGATTGTTCGCAGAGGATGCTGACATACCAGCTATCCTTGCTGCCGCAACCGAAGCCGCGCACCTGACTGGCGCTCCGCGTTACCGTGTGGATGTTGTCGCCGAGCAGGACTGGGTCAGGCTGACCCAGTCCCAGTTCGACCCGATCCAGATTTCACCACGGTTGTGGATCATCCCCACCTGGCATACCGCTCCCGACCCCACTGCGATTAATCTCACCCTTGACCCCGGCCTGGCCTTCGGCACCGGCAGCCACCCGACTACCCACCTTTGCCTGCAATGGCTGGAGCGGAATATCCGCGGCGGCGAGTGCGTGCTGGATTACGGCTGCGGCTCGGGCATTCTGGCGATTGCGGCGCTGAAACTGGGCGCCGGGCGTGTGTTGGGCGTTGATATCGATCTTCAGGCAGTGCTTGCGAGCAAGCAGAATGCCGAGCAGAATCAGGCGGCGGCCGAGTTCTATCTGCCGAATGAAGCCCCGAAAATCCAGGTCGACGTAGTCGTCGCCAATATTCTCGCCAACCCGCTCAAGGTGCTGGCGCCGATGCTGGCCCAGGCGGTTCGCCCGGGTGGACAGATCGTGCTGTCGGGTGTGTTGGCTCCCCAGGCAGAAGAGACTCTGACTGTCTACCGGCAATGGTTCGATATCGACATTGCCGGTGAGGTTGAGGGCTGGGTATGCCTGGCTGGAGTAAAGAGGTAATGCCATGGTGATGGTCACCACCTGTCCAGCCTGTCATACCCGTTTCAAGGTAACTTCGGAACAGATGGAAGCGCATGGCGGTGACGTGCGCTGCGGGCGCTGTGCCAAGGTATTCAATGCTCATGTTTGTTTGGAACATGAACTGGTGGAACTTCAGCATGAAGGGCAGTCCAGGCTCCAGTTCGAAGAATCCGGTGATCAGGCCGTGTTGCCTGAAGAAGCGGCGAAGCAGCAGCCTGTAGAAGTAGAAGCAGAAGCAGAAGAGTCTCCGGT
This sequence comes from Gammaproteobacteria bacterium, assembly GCA_018823025.1. Lineage (GTDB taxonomy): Bacteria > Pseudomonadota > Gammaproteobacteria > Burkholderiales > Sulfuricellaceae > Sulfuricella. Next base: position 83,822 of record JAHJJI010000071.1, read on the forward strand.
GATGGAGCTTGCAGGACCTTCGTTTGAAGAAGCCCCGGTTGAAGTTGAAGAAGCGCTCGCGCCACCGCTTGAAGCGGTGGATGAGTTGTTGCCCGAATCCCCTGCGGAAGTGGAGGGTTCCATTCCTGAATGGAACGAGGCAGCCTTGTATGAAATGTACGCGGCGGCAGGGTTTCAATTAAAGGAATCCGCTGTTCCGGCTCCCGGGGAATTTGTCACAGCAGAACCCGACACCGTTGAGCCGGTCACGCTGGCGCCGCAGATTGTTCCAGAGCCTGTCCCCGAGTCTGTTCCCGAGCAGCCTGTTGCGCAGGACACTATTGTCGAACTTGAGGAAGAGCCGAAAAAACGTCGATTTTTCTGGCTGTGGTTGATTGGCATCCTCCTGCTCTTGGCGAGTATAGGTGTTCAGGGGGTATACTTTTTTCGCTCCGATCTGGCTGCTCACTACCCTGAATTCAAGCCGTTGCTGCAGCAGTTCTGCGGCGTACTGAAGTGCAGCATCCGTCTGCCCGCCAACCCGGATTTACTCAGCATCGAGACTTCCAACCTCGAAGCTGATCCGCAGCAGGCCAACCTGGTAGCGCTCAACGCTATTCTGCGCAATCGCGCCAAACTCGCCCAGGAATATCCACAATTCGAACTGACCCTGACCGATACCCAGGACCGGATGATCGCACGGCGAATCTTTACTCCCCGGGAATACGCGAAAAGTGCCGACTTCAACCGCGGTATAGCGCCGAACGAGGAGGTGACGTTGAAACTGTATCTCGATCTGGGCGATCTGAAAGCAGCGGGTTATCGGGTTTTCCTGTTTTATCCGCAATAAAACAGCTGTTACTCAATCCGTTGATTTTGTCGCCTTGTCACGGTAAGCGCGGATAAGGTATAGTTCACGCTGCCAAGAACCCATGCGGGAGAGCGTGCGATTATTTTCGCACCACCGAAGGCGCAACCACCCGTAACCGCTCAGGTATCAGGAACCGCATGGAACACGGCAACTCTGGAGAGAGGCGGCTAGACCGTCCACCGAAGGGGCACGCGATGATCTCGATCATCGTAATCTCTCAGGTACGCAGGACAGAGGGGTGAAGCCGGCTATCCGGCTTCACCCCTTTTTTCATTTCTGGTACGGGACTAACAAGAATAATGCTGAAACAAACGCCACTTAATCAAACACACCGCGACATGGGTGCCCGCATGGTCGATTTCGGCGGCTGGGACATGCCGGTGAATTACGGTTCCCAGATCGAGGAACACCATCAGGTGCGCCGCGCTGCCGGGATGTTCGACGTCTGTCACATGCTGGTGGTGGACGTCACCGGCAGCGGCATCCGCGAATTCCTCCAAACGCTGCTCGCCAATAACGTCGACAAACTGAAGGAACCCGGCAAGGCGCTCTATTCCTGCATGTTGAATCCGGCCGGCGGCGTGATCGACGACCTGATCGTGTATTTCATGCGTGAGGACTGGTTCCGTATCGTGGTCAACGCCGGCACGGCGGACAAGGATGTGGCATGGATGGAGCAGGAACGCGCCGCCCATGCGCCTCAACTGACCATCCGGCCGCGCCGCGATTTGGCGATGATCGCGGTGCAAGGCCCGCAGGCACGGGAGAAGGTGTGGCAGGCGATCCCTGCTGCCCGCGCTGCGACCGAATCTCTCAAGCCATTTCAGGCTGCCGAATTCGACCAATATTTTATCGGGCGCACCGGCTACACTGGCGAGGACGGCTTCGAGATCATGCTGCCGGTGGCGGACGTAGCGGACTTGTGGAAAACGCTGAACACGCTAGGCGTCGCGCCGATCGGTCTGGGCGCACGCGACACGCTGCGTCTGGAAGCCGGGATGAACCTTTACGGCCAGGACATGGACGAGGACGTGAACCCGCTCGAAGCCGGACTGGCATGGACCGTGGAACTGACCAGTCCGCGCGACTTCATTGGCAAGCCGGCGCTGTTGGCGAAGCCGGTGAAAATGCAGATGCTGGGACTGGTGTTGCTCGATAAGGGCGTGCTGCGCGGCCACCAGAAAGTGGCTACTCCTCACGGCGCGGGAGAGATCACCAGCGGCAGTTTTTCCCCTACCCTGAACCAGTCCATTGCCTTCGCCAGCTTGCCGCTCGGAGTGGCGGTTGGGGATGTGGTGCAGGTCGAAATTCGTGACAAATTACTGAACGCAAAAGTGGTGAAGCTGCCCTTTGCCCGCAATGGCAAAAGCCTGATAAACATTTAAGGAGAAACACATGAGTATTCCCGGCGATCTGAAATATACCAAATCCCACGAATGGACCCGGAGCGAGGCCGACGGCACGGTCACGGTCGGCATCACCCACCATGCTCAGGAACTGCTGGGCGACATGGTGTACGTGGAAACCCCCGCTGTCGGCCGTCAGCTTGCCGCCGGCGAAGAGTGTGCCGTGGTGGAATCGGTCAAGGCGGCTTCAGATGTCTACGCCCCGGTAGCGGGCGAAGTCATTGCTGTCAACGCCGACGTGGTTGACGCGCCCGAAAAAATCAACCAAGACGCCTACGCAGCCTGGATGTTCAAGATCAAGCCGAGCAATCCTGACGACCTGAGCGGTCTGCTCGCTGCATCCGCATATCAGGCGCTGGTGGAGAGCGAAGCACACTGATTTTCACCGCAAAGGACACAAAAGGTGCGCGAGATGATTCTCCTTCTTTTTTCTTCCTTTGCGAACCTTCGCGTCCTTTGCGGTAAATTGTTTTAAAGGTAATTTATGCCCTTCATTTCCCATACCGAAGAAGATATTCAGTCCATGCTAGCCAGCATAGGCGCGGCCTCGATCGAAGATTTGTTCGACGAAATTCCGGTTGCGCTGCGCGCCGACCAACTCGAATGCGTGCCGCCGGCCCTGAACGAGATGGCCGCTGGCCGCCTGATGCAGGAGCGGGCTGAACAGGATGGGCGTTACTTGAATTTCATCGGCGCTGGCGCCTACGAGCACCACATACCGGCGGCTGTGTGGCAGATCGCCACCCGCGGCGAATTCTATTCCGCCTACACGCCTTACCAGGCTGAGGCGAGCCAGGGCACGCTGCAGCTGCTGTACGAATTCCAGACCATGATGGCCTCATTAACCGGCATGGACATCTCCAATGCCAGCCTGTACGACGGCGCTTCCGGCTTGGCCGAAGCGGTGCTGATGGCGGTGCGCGCACACAAGACGGCGCGCCGTGTTCTGGTGCCGACTGCGGTGCATCCGATCTGGCGCCAGGTGACCGATGCCCTGGTAAAAAATCAGGGTATCGAATTGATTCCCGTCCCCTATGATGCTCGCAGTGGAAGCACCGTGGCCGAATCGCTGAAAGGCTTCGAAGGCGAGGATTTTGCTGCGCTGGTGATACAGCAGCCGAATTTCTTCGGTGTGCTGGAGGAAGTCGACGAACTGACCGATTGGGCTCATGCCCAGGGCATGCTGGTGATCGGCGCGGTCAATCCGATCTCCCTCGGCATGCTCAAGGCGCCTGGTCAATGGGGAAGCAAGGGCGCTGACATCGCCGTCGGCGAGGGGCAGCCGCTGGGCGCGCCGCTATCGTCGGGCGGTCCCTATTTCGGTTTCCTGTGCTGCAAGCAGGCGCTGGCGCGGCAGATGCCGGGGCGTATCGTCGGTCGCACGGTGGACATGGACGGCAAGCCCGGCTTCTGCCTGACATTGCAAGCGCGCGAGCAGCATATCCGCCGCGCCAAGGCGACCTCCAACATCTGCACCAACCAGGGGCTGATGGCCACGGCGGCGACGGTTCATCTCGCACTGCTCGGCCAGGAAGGACTGGAGCGCGTCGCGGCGGCCTGCCATGCCAACACCCGGATGCTGGCCGAGCAGGCGTGCCTGGTTGCGGGGGTGGAACGGGTGTTTTCCGGGCTCTTCTTCCACGAGGTGGTGATCACCTTCGATCTTCCCGTCGCCGACGTGTTACGCGCCATGGAGGCTCAGGGCATCATGGGCGGCCTGGACTTGACGCCCTGGTATCCGGAGCTGGGCAACGCCCTGCTGGTTTGCGCCACGGAAACCAAGACCCAGGAAGACATCCGGAAATTTCTGGGAAACCTGGAACGCATCGTTTCCCGACGCAGCTCCGGTCCTGCCTGTACTAGACTTAAGCCTGCCGCTGATAATCCGTTCTACCAGAACGGGAACAAATAAACGGATTGCTGGCAAATGGTAAGTTTGAAACCCTGAAAAAGGAGCGCGATCATGGTAACTGTAACGCTGGAAGGCAACCCCCTCGAAGTTCTTGGTCATTTCCCGCAGCCGGGAGAATCGGTGCACAGCTTCATGCTGGTGGACAAGAACCTGAACGATATTTCCCTGAGCCAGTTCGATGGCAAGCGCAAAATCCTGAGTATCGTGCCGAGCATCGATACCCCGGTTTGCGCGACATCGACACGGCAGTTCAATCGGGAAGCGAGCCAGCTCGATAATGTCGTGGTGCTGGTGATTTCAGCCGACCTGCCGTTTGCCCAGGCGCGCTTCTGCGGCGCGGAAGGGCTGAACAACGTGATCATGCTTTCCACCTTGCGCGGGCGCGATTTTTCCAAGGACTATGGCGTGCTGATCAAGACCTATCCGCTTGCCGGCCTTTGTGCACGGGCGGTGATCGTGCTCGACGAGCACGACCGGGTCATTTATTCGCAGCTGGTGCCGGAAGTGACCGATGAACCTGATTACGATGCGGCGCTGGCCGCAGTCAAAGGATAATTCATAGCATGTTGATTTTCGAACTGTCCCGTCCGGGACGCAAAAACCTGGCCCAGGCCCCCGCGGCCAAGCCGGAAGCGAACGATATTCCGGCCCATTTGCGTCGCGGCGATAAACCGCTGCTGCCTGAAGTTTCCGAGATGGACGCGGTACGTCATTACACCCGGTTGTCGCAGAAGAATTTTTCAATCGATACCCACTTCTATCCGCTCGGTTCCTGCACCATGAAATACAACCCGCGCGGCGCCAATCAACATGCCATGTTGCCGCAGTTTCTGGCCCGCCACCCGCTGGCGTCGGAGGCTACCGGACAGGGCGTGCTGGCTTGTCTGTACGAACTGCAGGAAATGCTCAAGGACGTGACCGGCATGGCCGGGGTTTCGCTCACGCCGATGGCGGGTGCCCAGGGCGAGTTCGCCGGGGTGGCGATGATCCGTGCCTATCACGTTTCCCGCAATGATGTGGCCCGTACCGAAATGCTGGTGCCGGATGCAGCGCACGGCACCAATCCGGCCTCGGCTGTGATGTGCGGCTACACCGTCAGGGAAATCCCCACCGACCGCGACGGCAACGTCGACCTGGAAGCGCTCAGGGCAGCCGTCGGGCCGCAAACTGCGGGACTGATGCTGACCAATCCCTCCACCCTCGGGGTGTTCGAAAAGAATATCCGCGAGATGCAGCAGATCGTCCACCAGGCTGGTGGCCTGACCTACTACGACGGCGCCAACCTCAACGCCATCCTGGGTCGCGTCAAGCCGGGTGACATGGGATTCGATGTGATCCACGTCAACTTGCACAAAACCTTTTCAACCCCGCACGGCGGCGGCGGACCCGGCTCCGGCCCGGTCGGTGTCAGTGAGCGCCTGCTGCCGTTCCTGCCGATACCAATCATCGCCTTCGAGTCCGGGCGCTACCGCCTGGTGACTGAAAAGGATCTGCCGCAAAGCATCGGCCGCCTTTCCGGCTTCATGGGCAATACCGGGGTCCTGCTGCGCGCCTATTCCTACGCGCGCATGCTGGGAGCGGAAGGGATGCGCCGCGTAGCGGATTTCGCCACCCTCAACGCCAACTACCTGATGGCGGAACTGAGCAAGGCCGGCTTCGATATCGCCTTCCCGCAACGTCGCGCCAGCCATGAGTTCATCGTCACCCTGAAAGGCTTGAAGGAGCAAACCGGGGTGAGCGCGATGGATGTGGCCAAGCGCCTGCTCGACAAAGGCTTCCACGCACCCACCACCTATTTCCCGATGCTGGTGCCGGAATGTTTGCTGATCGAGCCGACCGAAACCGAGTCGAAGCAGACGCTGGATGCCTTCATCGCGGCATTGAAGGAAATTCTGGACGAGGCCCACGCCAATCCGGAACTGGTCAAGACTGCGCCCCACACCATGCCAGTGCGGCGTCTCGACGACGTCAAGGCAGCACGCGAGCTGGATCTGGTGTGGAAGAAAGCCTAGTTTTCATCATTCTGTAACACGCACTTCTTAAACTGGCTTCAACATGGAAAGCCCGCACAAAGGAAAGACCGGCCTGAAACGCCTGTGGAACGCCTTCCACTACTCCCTGGCAGGATTCAAGGCAGCCTATCAGAATGAGGACGCTTTCCGGCAGGAATCCCTGCTGGCGGCGGTTCTGATTCCGCTCGCGCTGTTTCTGCCGGCGGGGGCGATCGGCAAGGCGCTGATGATTGCCAGCGTACTGCTGGTGCTTATCGTCGAACTGCTCAATTCGGCGGTGGAAGCCACGGTAGACCGCATTTCTCTGGAAAATCACCATCTGGCCAAACGGGCCAAGGACATCGGCAGCGCGGCTGTGTTGTTGAGCTTGATTAACCTCGCAGCGGTCTGGTTGCTGGTGCTGTTCGGTTAGCCTGTCACAAAAAATTCAATTCGCTGTCACAATAGTTTCTTCTTGCCGCGTCAAATTGGCGGCATGGAAAAACAGACTCCTTTCATCCCCCTGTATCTGCCGCTCGTTCAGCGTTCGCTACGCGTGGCGGTGGTCACGGAAACTTATCCACCCGAGATCAACGGCGTTGCGCTGACCATTCAGCACATGGTCGAGGGATTGCGCCGGCGCAATCACCAGATCCAGTTGATTCGGCCGCGCCAGGGAGCGGGCGATAAGCCTGCCTTCACTGCCAATCTGCAACAGATCTTGCTGCCTGGATTTGCCATCCCGCGCTACCCCAACCTGCAGCTGGGGCTGCCGGCCGGGTCCGCTCTGCGGCGGCTGTGGCGCGCGAGTCGGCCGGACGTGGTGCACATCGTCACCGAGGGGCCGCTCGGCTGGTCGGCGCTGAACGAGGCGCGCAAGCTGGATATTCCGGTCACCAGCGATTTTCACACCAATTTCCACAGCTACACCCAGCACTATGGTATCGGCTGGATGCGCAGGCCGATCGGAGCCTATCTGCGCCATTTGCACAACCGTGCGCTACTGACGATGGTGCCTGATCAGGGCTTGCGCCATGAACTTGAGATGCAGGGCTACCAGAACCTGGCCATTGTCGGGCGGGGCGTAGACACCGATCTGTTCAATCCTGCGCGCCGCAGCATGGAGTTGCGCCACAGCTGGGGGGTAAGCCGGAACGGTTTGGTGGTGGTCCATGTCGGCCGCTTGGCGGCAGAAAAAAATCTCGAAGCAGTGGTGGATGCCTTTGATGCAATGAGTGCCAGGCACCCCAGAGCAAAGCTGGTGTGGGTGGGCGATGGCCCGCAGCGTTCAGTGCTGCAGGTTCGAAATCCGGGCCATATATTTGCCGGCATGCAGACCGGCACCGATTTGGCTGCGCATTATGCTTCCGCTGACGTGTTCCTGTTTCCCAGCCTGACTGAAACTTTCGGCAATGTGACGCTGGAGGCAATGGCCAGCGGACTGGCGGTGGTGGCCTACAATTATGCCGCAGCGGCAGAGCATATTCATCATGGCGAAAATGGCCTGGTGGCGGAGTTCGACAATCTTTCTCTGTTCTGCGACCAGGCGGCGATTCTGGCAGGTCGTCCGGAGATGATCTCGCGGCTAGGCGGCAATGCCCGTCAAAGCGCTGATGGTCTGGCGTGGAGAAAAATTTGCGAGCGTTTCGAACAGCTGTTACTGGAAATCGTGGACGAAGGAGGGCGGCATGGAAAGCAAGACCGTTTCAACCCTGGGTCAGATTCAAACCTGGGACCTGGCGTTATGTCTCCGCTTTAACCGGGTTAACCGTCTCAGATCCATCGGTCGGCTGTTCGGTATCATCAGCCGGTTGGGGGATGGAGTGTTCTGGTACGGCCTGATGTTGGCCCTGTTGCTGTGGGAAAAGGAAATGGCGGTGGTGCCGGTGATACATATGGCCGCTGCCGGTCTGGCCTGCACCCTGTTCTACAAATGGCTCAAGGCTAAAACCCTGCGGCCACGTCCCTTCGAGTTCTACCGTGAGATCATTCTCAGCGTGCCGCCGCTCGACAAGTACAGTTTCCCCTCCGGCCACACTTTGCATGCGGTAGCCTTCACGCTGGTGACGCTGGGCTACTACCCTTCCCTTGCCGTGGTGCTGGTGCCATTCACCCTGCTGGTGGCAACTTCGCGCATGGTGCTCGGTCTCCATTATCCGAGTGACGTGCTGGCAGGCGCCGCTTTCGGTGCGCTGGTCGGGGGTGTCTCCCTCTGGCTGGTGTGAGCCAACAGTCACAGTCGGTTATGCTCCGGGAAGTCAGGTCCGCTACAGGGGGTAAACTGTTATAATCTGCCGGAATTCATTTTCGGAGTAACCCATGCGCACATTGATTTGCGGCTCTCTCGCCTACGACACCATCATGGTGTTTCACGACCACTTCAAGAACCACATCCTGCCAGAGCAGATCCACATTCTCAACGTCGCCTTCCTGGTGCCGGACATGCGGCGAGAGTACGGCGGTTGCGCCGGCAATATCGCCTACAATCTGGAGATGATCGGCGGCGAGCCGCAGATCATGGCGACCGTGGGCGACGATTTTCAGCCCTATGCGAAGCGACTTGAGAAGCTCGGTCTGGCGCAGGCGCATGTGCGTAGCGTACCCGAAACTTTCACGGCTCAGGCCTTCATCACCACCGATCTGGCAGACAATCAGATCACCGCTTTTCACCCCGGCGCCATGAACTATTCCCATCACAATCATATTGGCGATGCGAAGAATGTCGGCCTGGGCATCGTCGCGCCGGACGGCCGGGAAGGCATGCTGCAGCATGCCCGGGAATTCCACGAAGCGGGAATTCCTTTCGTGTTCGATCCCGGTCAGGGCCTGCCGATGTTCGGCGGCGAGGAATTGCTGAATTTCGTCGAGCTGGCGGATTATGTCGCTCTCAATGATTACGAGGCACAGCTGTTGCAGGAGCGCACCGGACAGAAAATCGAGCAGCTGGCGAAACTTGTCAAGGCCCTGATTGTCACAAGGGGTGGACAGGGGTCGGAGATTTATGCCGATGGTCAACGTCACGAAATCCCTTGCGTTAAAGCACAGGAGGTAATTGATCCCACCGGTTGCGGCGATGCCTACCGGGCCGGCTTGTTGTACGGGATTGCTCGCGGCATGGACTGGCAGATCACCGGGCGGCTGGCTTCGCTGCTGGGCTCGGTCAAGATCGCCAGCCGTGGCGGGCAGAATCACACGCTAGCGCGCGAAGAACTGCACTCGCGTTTTAAGGAACACTTCGGAATCAACCTTGAGGATTAAACGATGAATATCGGACTGGTGAAATTGATGGCGGTTGCCGCGATATCGGTTGCTGTGCTCGGCGGCTGCGCATCGAGCATGTCGGGCAGTGCTTATAGCCGCGGTCAGTCACGTCAGGTGCAGGAAGTTAAAATGGGCGTGGTGGAAAGCGTGCGTCAAGTCAAGATCGAGGGCACCCAAAGCCCGGTCGGAACCGGCGCGGGTGCGGTAATTGGCGGCATTGCCGGCAGCAATGTCGGCGGGGGCAAGGGCAGTACCGTGGCCACGATACTCGGCGCCGTGGCCGGTGGCGTGGCCGGCTCCATGATCGAAGAGGGCGTGATGAGCAAGGCTGGTCTGGAAATCACCGTCAAGCTGGACAACGGTCACATGATCGCCGTCACCCAGGAAGCCGACGAACAGTTCAGGGTCGGTGAGCGGGTACGGATATTGTCTGGCGGTGGTGTTACACGCGTTACTCATTGATGTTCCAGTATGGTAGGCCGGGCTGAAGCTCGGCCTACCGCTTCATGCTTCATCATGACGGGCTATTAACTACTAAGGCCTGTCATATAAATGTCATTCTGCCGACATTCTGCCGTAACACGCTTCGCGTATTGTTCCTCCATCCATCAACGGACAGGAGGAGAAAATGCAATTACAACAGGCGAAAACGCCGGACAGCGCGGTATCAAAGAAGCTTTTTGTCTCTTACGCACAGTCAGCTGACGAGGTAAAACAGGCGCAACGCCTGCGTTACCGGGTGTTTGCAGACGAAATGGGCGCACGTCTGTCGGGGAGTGAGGCCGGGCTGGACCAGGATATTTATGATCCGTTCTGCGAGCATCTCCTGGTGCGCGACGGCGATACCGGTGAAGTGGTCGGCACCTATCGCATACTCCCGCCGGATCGGGCAAAGAAAATTGGCGGGCTCTACTCGGCCAGCGAGTTTGATCTTACGCGCCTGCTGCATCTTTCCCCCAGCATGGTGGAGGTGGGGCGTTCCTGCGTACATCCCGATTACCGCAACGGCGCAACCATCAGCCTGCTTTGGTCGGGGTTGGCGAAGTACATGCTTAACCACGGCTATGAATACCTGATGGGTTGTGCCAGTGTCAGCATGGCCGATGGTGGACACGGTGCCGCCAGCCTTTATAATAACCTCAGAGTCGATAACATGAGCCCCATCGAGTGGCGTGTTTTTCCGCGTTGCGCGCTGCCCCTGGACAAGCTTACTCGCGAGTCTTCCGTGACTGCCCCTCTGCCTCCGCTGCTCAAGGGGTACTTGCAGGCAGGCGCTTACATTTGCGGCGATCCCGCTTGGGATCCCGATTTCAATACTGCGGACTTTCTGGTGCTGTTGCCCATGTCCAAGGTGAACAGGCGATATGCACGACACTTCCTGGGAGCGGCCGCTTAATCGGAGCAACGGTTTTCTGATCCGCAACTGGCGGCTGGCCCGGCTCGTCCTTCATCTGCTGGTGGGGGTGGTCAAGGCGGCGCTGTTGCTTCCCCTGGTTGGCAGGGCTCGGCGCACAGAGCTGATCCGCCGCTGGTCGGTACGCGTACTCTCCATTCTCAATGTCAGGCTCAGCGTCAGCGGCAAGGCGCCGGACATTTCGGCGGCAGGCGTGATGTTCGTCGCCAACCACATTTCATGGCTGGATATTTACCTGCTGGATGCGGTCTGCCCGGTGCGTTTCGTTTCCAAGGCCGAGGTGCGCGCCTGGCCGGTGATCGGCTGGCTGGCGGTAAAGATTGGAACCCTGTTCATCGAAAGAACGCGGCGCCATGACACGGCGCGTGCCGGTCGGGAAGTGGTCGATGCCCTCATGCAGGGGGATTGCGTGGCGGTGTTTCCCGAAGGTACTACCAGCAACGGCACTTTGCTGCGGCCATTCCATGCCTCTCTGCTGCAATCGGCAATCAACAGCGGAGCTCCGCTCTGGCCGGTGGCGATCCGCTACGTGCATCGCGACGGTACGGCAAATTTATCTCCGGCCTATGTGGACGACATGAGCTTTGCCGACTCCCTGTTCAGAATATTGAATGAACCGGAACTGGTGGCGGAGATTACCTATCTTGATCTGTTGCCGGTTCAGGGGCGTAGCCGGCGCGAACTCGCCGCACTGGCGGAGCAGGCTATTGCCAATGCGTTGAACTTGTCAGCGCCTTGCAGGAAATCTGATAAACCTGCCGATCCTCCAGCCGTACTGCCGTAAGGTCGCCTCCCCACAAACAGCCGGTATCCAGCGCCATCAGATTGCTGCGCACCTGCAGCCCCAACGCTGACCAGTGGCCGAAAATCAGGGTGGAGTCAGCGCTTTTCCGGTTAGGGGCTTCATACCAGGGCAGATGGCCCGCCGGGAATATCTCCGGTGGCCCTTTGTGGTCGAATTCCATTTCCCCTTCCGGAGTGCAGAAGCGCAGCCGCGTCATCGCGTTAGTGATCATGCGCAACCGTGCCATTCCATGCAGATCCTTGCTCCAGGATCTGGGTTCGTTGCCGTACATGTGCTCGAAGAAATCGAGGTAATGCTTGCTGCGCAGTTCCTGCTCGACTTCATGGGCGAGGGCGGCGGCTTTCTTCACCGACCATTGAGGCAGCAGACCGGCATGCACCAGCGCATAGTCACCCTCGGCATAAAACAGACGTTGGTGGCGCAGCCAGTCGCACAGTTCGGCACGGTCGGGCGCCGCCAGCACTTGAGCTATCGTATCCTTGCGATGCGGTTTGACGAAGCCATAGGCGACTGCCAGCAGATGCAGGTCGTGGTTGCCGAGCACGACCACCGCCTTGTCGCCCAGTGACTTTGCCCAGCGCAGCACCGCCAGCGAATCCGGTCCGCGGTTGACCAGGTCGCCCACCAGCCACAGCCGGTCGCGCGTGGAGTCGAAGTCGATTTTTTTCAGCAGTAGCTGCAGCGCCTGAAAGCAGCCTTGAATGTCGCCGATGGCGTATGTAGACATAGTCCTGAGTCCTGAGTGCCAGGTCCTGAGCTGGGATAGAGGGTATTTTACAGGGGTCGTATTGCTCATGTGTTAAAATTAGCGCCAGTGCTACTCAGCACTCAGCACTCAGGACTCAGCACTTAATGCTTTCCCATCTCAATGCCCCGCAGCGCGAAGCGGTGAAATATCTCGATGGCCCGCTGCTGGTGCTGGCCGGCGCGGGTAGCGGCAAGACCCGCGTGATCACCCACAAGATCGCCTACCTGATCGAGGAATGCGGCTTTTCGCCTGCCCACATCGCCGCCATCACCTTCACCAACAAGGCAGCGCGCGAGATGTCCGAGCGCGCAGCCAAGCTGTTGCAGGGCAAGCCCAGCCGGGGGCTGACCGTTACCACCTTCCATTCGCTGGGGATGCAGATACTGCGCAAGGATGCCGCGCACCTCGGCTACAAGCCGCGGTTCTCGATATTCGATGCCGCCGATGCGGCCCAGATCATCAGCGATATCATCAAGACCACCGACAAGGGCGAAATCCGGGGCGTGCAGCAGCGCATCTCGCTGTGGAAAAACTCGCTGATATCGCCCGACCTGGCGCTGAGTCAGTCCGAGAACGACCTCGAACAGCATGCCGCCAAAACTTACCTGGCTTACCAGGACACCTTGCGCGCCTATCAGGCGGTGGACTTCGACGACCTCATCCGCCTGCCGGTGGAACTGTTCAGCACGGTTCCGGAAGTTCTCGAAAAATGGCGCAGCAAGCTGCGCTACTTGCTGATAGACGAGTACCAGGATACCAACGGCTGCCAGTACCAGCTGCTGCGGCAGCTGACCGGCAGCGGCGGGGCTTTTACTGCAGTGGGTGACGATGACCAGGCGATCTATGGCTGGCGCGGCGCGGACATCAAGAACCTGCACACCTTGCGCGAGGATTACGATCGCCTGCACGTGGTCAAGCTGGAGCAGAACTAC